>JAJDDV010000133.1 GCA_029260135.1 Phycisphaerae bacterium
CGCCGCCATGCTCGTATCGGCCCCGGAGGGGCCAAAGGCAGGGTGCCCCATTCTCGCGCAGCGAGGGTGGGGGACGGACGCCAGGTGCTATGGTCCACGCTTGCGTGAGGCTGTCCAGGAATTCTCAATGGGTGCCATGGCCAAGCGCAGCGCCGCCATGCTCGTATCGGCCCCGGAGGGGCCAAAGGCAGGGTGCCCCATTCTCGCGCAGCGAGGGTGGGGGACGGACGCCGGGTGCTATGGTCCACGCTTGCGTGAGGCTGTCCAGGAATTCTCAATGGGTGCCATGCCCCACTCGACCGACGCGATGCGCTACGGTGTCTCCGCCTCCGGAGGAGCGGCCGGGCTCGAGATCGTCGGACCCTGAATCTCCGCGTCGGGCGGCGCGACAAACGTAAAATGACCCTCATCGAATGCGGGGTTGACGACATAGTCGGTGAAATCGTAGATCGCTTTGTACTGCAGCTTCAAACCGTTCACCCGCATGCGCGCCAAGAGCCCGGTCCCTTTGTCCACCGCATAAGTCGCCCGGTACGCATCATTCCAGGTGGAGAACCGGTAGGTCGGCAGCCCCTCCAAGTCATAGTCGGAATCGAAACGGACGTTTTTGAGAGTGTGTATCTGCCGGATAAGATCGCCGCCGCCAACAGACGGCAGATCGCCTCGCTTGTAGGGCGACTTGCTGACGAACTTGCCGATCGTCAACTCCTGAAGATAATGGAGAAACTCACCGTCAAACACCTTGAGGGTCCGCTCACCGGTGAGCACCTGATTGCCGTCGGGCTGCGTCGCAATGATGCGCTCCGCCACCTTCATGCGAATCAAGGTTCCGCCCTCGGTCTTCAAGTAGTCGATCGTGCCGGATCCTTCACGTTTCTGCTTGATCCCCTCCTTCTGGTCGGAATCCGTGGTAACCGTCACGCTAAGCGACCGAAAACGGCGCCAGTGGCCCAAGATACGCTGTTCCGCTTCCCGCATCTGCTTCACCCGTTCCTCCGCCGTAGCGTTGGCTGGGGCGCCGCGGTTCTTCGGTGACGGAACGACCTTGGGAGCGGCGACGGACCCGCGAGGTGCCGCCGGCGTGGGCTTGGCCACAGCAGTCGGCGGAACGGCCGAGGGTTCAGCGGGAGCGCTGCCCGATTCCGACGGCGCCGGCTGGACCGCTTCCTTCCGCGGCGCTGGCGGCTCCTCAGACGGGGCGGGCGCCCCACGGTCGGCCTTGCGGCAACCGCCAGGCAAGCTCATCGCAACCGTGAGCAACAATAGAATCAGCGTCTTTTGAATTCGGTCAGGCATTCGCGTGCTCCATAAACATTTCCGCGGTATTGTACCGCCGCGTACTGGACACGTCGCCCCCATGGCGGACCGGTCGCGCACGGTGGAGAATTCACCATGGTGGAATCCCGAAAAAGACATTCTTCGGTCACCGACATTCTTCGCGAACGTGTCAGCGCGATTATCCGGACCGACGACCAGTCACTCGCCTCCCAGGCCATGCACGCGGCGGTCGACGGCGGCTTCAAACTCGTCGAGTTTACGCTGACAACCCCCGGCGCGCTGAACCTCATCGAGACCTTCGCCAGGCGCTCTGAATTAATCGTCGGAGCCGGAACGGTCCTTTCGAAAACACAGGCACGTGACGCCGTTTCCGCCGGGGCACGGTTCCTCGTATCACCCATCGTCGATGCCCAGATCGTCTCCGAGGCGGCAACATTGGACGTGGCCTCTATTCCCGGCGCCGCTACCCCGACCGAAATGGAAACCGCACACCGCCTGGGGGCGGACTTCGTCAAGGTGTTCCCCGCACCAGCCGGCGGCGTGGACTGCATCACCGCGCTGCGCGGACCGCTACCGCATCTCAGGCTGTTTCCCACGGCCGGCGTCACGCCCGAGAACTACCTGGAGTTTCTCGAAGCAGGTTGCGCCGGTGTCGGTTTCGTGCGGACACTCTTCACGCCGGAGGACATGGCCCGCAGAGATTATCAGGCCATTCGCACTCGGGCCTCCGAAATCACCACTCAACTCGCCGCCTCCCGCTTTCGCCCTTAGCAGCCTGTTGAAGAAGCCGCTTCTGGCCGCCCCCGTGTAGCGCCACCCCTTGTGGGTGGCGCCATGCGGCGGTTTTCGTCGCCCACAAGGGGCGACGCTACATTGTTCAACGGGCTGTTAGTCGCCCGTCGTAGAACTCAATCTGATGGTGGGACCGGCCTTCCAGTCGGTCATTTCAGCACCGCCAGAGGCTGCCGACAGGCAGCAATGCCTGTCCCGCATACCCCTTACAGCGGACGGTGTGAGGACCAACCCGCACGCAGTAACAGGACGGATGCGCTTTTCCCAGTCCCTGCGACGAACTCCCATTACCGGACGAGGGGAATTGCGGCCCTATTGTATCTTTCTTGATGACAACGGTTTGACCCGAACCCCGCGGCTGCCGATGCGCTGACTGTCGTCCGTCCGCCGCGGGGGTCGAGCGGCTTCCGTACACGGCGATGGCATGAAGAAAGCCGCTCGGTGCAAAAACGCTCCGCCGGTCGTTGATGACACGCACGAGGCTTGACGCATAGTGAGTGTTCGCACAAAACGTACCTGTCTGGTCCTGGCTGCGCAGATGGCCTGCGTGGGTGTCGGACTGTGGATGCACCACCGTTTTGCCACCTCATCCGCCACCAAGTCAATCCAAGCACAAATCTGGGCGGAAATGGAGGAAGACGCCCAAACGCTGTTTGGAGACCTCTCAGATTCCGAGCGCCGGGGAAAGGACGCCGACACCATTTCCCAGACGCTCGATCGGCGCCGACGTCAGCAAGCCCACAATCCGGGTGATGTCACACTCGTTGACCATCACTCGCATATCCTGGCATCGACGTACATACCCCATGATACGGGGAAACAGGTACGGACGCGGGAGGCGCAGTGGGTACCCGCACTGGCACAATCCGAGGCGACCGGCCGAATCTTGCGAGGAGAAGCGGTTCTTTACGGCGTGACACACGCCGCGGTGCGGTACGACTTCGATGGCCAAAACGGATATGGCTTGCTCCATGTCCCCCTCGAACAACTCGAAGCGCGCACGGCCATACTGCTCTCAGCACTTCCCGCCATCAGTGTGTTGACCTTTGCCTGGACCTGCGTGCTGTCCGGGTTTGCGATCTACATGATTCTCGCCCGTCTGTACGACGAGATCGACGAACACCGTTCGCGCTCCGCCGCCGAAACGCTACGACAAACACACGACCTCGTACGCACGAGAGACGCGGTCATCTTCGGACTGGCAAAACTGGCGGATTCCCGGGACCCGGAGACCGGTGACCACCTGGAACGAATCTCCGTCTACTCGACCACGCTCGCTTCCGCCCTTCGACGCCACCCGAAGTTTGGAAAGGAAATCACACCCGGATTCGTCCGCCTGATTGGAATCAGCGCCGCACTTCACGACATTGGAAAGGTCGGTGTGGAAGATCGAATCCTCCGAAAGCCCGGACGGCTCACATCGGGCGAACGGGCGACAATGCAGACCCACTCGATGATCGGCGGCAAGTGCCTCCAGGAAATCGAGCAACGTCTGGGTGGCTCCAACTTCCTGCAAATGGCGCGGGAAATTGCCTTCACCCATCACGAGAACTGGGATGGAACCGGTTATCCCAACGGCCTCGTCGGCACGCACATCCCATTGTCCGGTCGAATCGTCGCCATCGCCGATGTGTACGACGCACTGTCGTCGAAAAGGGTCTACAAAGAAGCGATCGGACACGATGAATGCGTGGAGATCATTCGAAGCGGCGCAGGAAAGAAGTTTGATCCCGAACTGATACACGTCTGGCTGACCATCGAATCCAAATTCCATCTGATCAGCCGACAATATGGGGACCGAAGTGGAAGATCGACCCCCGAGGCCCATGAAGTCTTCGACTTGCTCGATTCCGACGTGCTCAGCCAAGACGAGCCGCGCATCGTGATGTCCGGGTTGAAGTGTGACGATAACGAGACAGCACCGATAGGGTATTCCTAGTTCAGCAGCGGGCGGCGCGTGACATTACGCGGGCCGACGCTCCCAGTAAGGATGGCGACAAATGGCAGGCCTACAAGGAAAAGACCGACGCATCTTCGAAATCATGCTCATCGTCGTCATCGTGGGCATGACCTTCCTGCTCCATCAGATGGGCGCCTACAAAATCGTGATCCTCAATCTCTTCTTCCTGCCCATCGTCCTCAGCGGCTACTTCCTCGGACGCACCGCCGCAGGGACCCTGGCGGTACTCAGCGTCCTGGTCGTGACCATGGTCGTCGCCACCAGCTCCGCGTCGCTCGCCGCATTCAGTAGCCCCGTCATGCTCGCACTCGCCCTGACCGTCTGGGGCGCTGCACTCGGACTGACCGCCATTCTCGTCGGCACACTCTGCGACGAACGTGCCAAGACCGTCGAGGAATTACATGCCGCCTATGTCGGCGTCGTGGAGGTACTCTCGAAATATCTACAGAGCGCTGACCCAAAGGTGAAAGCCCGGTCCATTCGCATCGCCGAACTCAGCCAGGCCGTGGCGGAGGAACTTCGACTACCGCGAAAAGACATCGATGACACACGGGTCGGAGCGCTGCTCTACGACCTCGGAAACGTCGAAATCACGACGCAGCTGCTGAGTCGAGCGGTGGATACGCTGGAGTCCGATCCCGGCAAGGCAAACAAGAACACCTTCTCCGGAATGGACCTCGTGCACTCACTAGGCTCCGTACTGAGTGGTGCCGTGCCCCTGCTGCTCAACCAGGACGATATAGAGCACGAGCGAGCGCTAGGCCCGTTGGAGAGCGGAATCTCCGTCGTGCCCGCCGGCGCAAAGATCATCCGGGCCGTCCGCGCCTACGACGCCCTCATGTCCGGAACGCCCGATAACGTCACGGAATGCGACGTCGTCCAGGAACTGCGAAAGGACGTCCCCGGCGGATACGACCCGGAAGTCCTCGACGCGCTGGAACACTGTGTCACCCGCTCGGCACAGATGGAACCGATGGAAGCCGCGATGATCTGACCTTCTCGGACGTTTTTGACCATCTGTGACGCGTGCGCGTCACCGATTGCAGGGTTACCGAATCCGCCAGCGCCGGACGGCCGATAGATGGGGCGGTTCTAGGGGAGAGTTTCCGTTGAGACGCCGACAAGGAACATGGGGTTAAGATGGGCAACCTGCTGCACGTATGCCTTTACAACGCCGACGCTGAGGCGTCGCTCGAACTCACCACGCCGATCCGCGCGCTGAACTTCGTGCGGTTGGTCGCCGAGGTCGGTGCGCCCGATAAGCTCGCCGACGTTCTCAACACGACCGAGATCAACCTCGTCTTCTTCCACCTCGATTCCGACCCCGAACTCGTGGTCGACGTGATCGAGCAGGTATCCACGCGTTACCCTGAACTGGCACTCGTCGCCATCAGCAGCCAGTCGGATCCGGAGGCGATTCTCCTTCCGATGCGGGCCGGGTGCGACCAATTCGTCTGCCGGCCGATCGACGCGGCCGATCTGGCGTCCGCGGTTAGCCGTGTGGCCAGCAAGCGCCTGTTCTCGCAGCCGAAGAGTCGCTGCATCTGCGTCACACCGGCGAGCGGCGGCGCGGGCGCGACGTCCATCGCCTGCAACCTGGCGCTGGAAATCGGCCTCCTGACGGAGCGCGATTGCGCACTGGTGGATCTCGATCTTCAGTTCGGCGATACGGCGCTGAACTTCGACTGCCACCCGAAGTACACGATGTTCGATCTGGCCTCGGTGGGGACCGATGTCGATCAATCGGCCATCGATTCGGCGCTGCAGAAACTGTCCTGCAAGGTCGCCCTTCTGAGCCGACCGGAATCCGTCGATCAACACGACACCATCACGGCGGACAGCGTCAACCGCGTCCTCGAGATGCTGATGAACGACTACGAGAACATCGTCATCGACGTACCTCGGGACGTGACTCCGGTAACGGTGGCGGCGTTCGCTCACGCGGACATCATCCTCATCGTCTGTCAGTTGCTCGTACCGAGCATTCACAATGCCAAGCGCTATTACGAAGCGCTGATCAACCTCGGTATTCCGGACGAGCGGATCGAAGTCGTGGTCAACCGCCACGATTCCCGATCCAAACGCGTCAGCGCCGAGGACATCCGTGAGACCATCGACAAGGAGGTCTTTGCGAATATCCCCAACGACTACCAGTTCGTTGCCCGGTCCATCGACTTCGGTCGACCGATCGCGGCGCTCGACCGAAACAACCCGGTTCGCGCCGCGATCCGGGAAATGGCCGCAAAACTGACCGCGCCGACCAGTTCCGACAAACCCGCCAAGGAACGTGGCGGGTTCATCAAGCGTCTGCTCTCGCGATAGCACCGCCTCCTTTCGCCAGCACTGGCCACAACGAATCCGCGCGACCCTCTCCCGGTCCTGAGCCTCCATGCACGGTTTGAGCGGCGAGGACTTGACGAAAACCGTTGGTGGTCGTATGAATAGCCCACAGGTGCTGTAACGAAAGGTGCCCGGCGCATGAACGAGGGTGACAAGTCCCGATCGGGTCTTCAACAGGCGGCCATTCCGCTGGCGTTGACGTTTGACGACGTTCTGCTCGTACCTCGGCGATCGAGCATTCTGCCGGAAGACATCGATACACGTTCGCGATTGACGCGGAAGATCCAGCTGAACATCCCCATTGTGTCGGCCGCGATGGACACCGTAACGGAATCGCGGTTGGCGATCGCGTTGGCCCAGGAGGGCGGGATCGGCATTATTCACAAGAACCTGGGCGTCGAGGCCCAGTGCCGTGAGGTCCACAAGGTCAAGCGGTCGGAGAGCGGCGTCATCCTCGATCCGGTCACACTGGGACCGGATGTTCCGGTCGCGCGGGCCAAAGAGTTGATGTCTCTGCAGAACATTTCCGGCGTTCCGGTCGTCAACGAGCGCGGTGAACTCGTCGGGATCATCACGCGTCGCGATATGAAGTTCCTCCAACGTGAGGATGTCAAAATCCGGGACGTCATGACGTCCGCTCATCTGGTCACCGGCCCACCGGACACAACGCTGGAAGAGGCGGCTGAGATTCTCAAGCGTGCCAAGGTCGAGAAGCTCCTGCTCGTCGACAACAAGCGGCTCACGGGCCTGATCAGCATGCGGGATATAGAGCGGAGCCGGCAGTTCCCGGGGAGCTGCAAGGACGAGCGGGGTCGCCTGCGCGTGGGCGCGGCGGTGGGGGTCAGCGACGGCGAGCGCGTCGAGGCGCTGATCGCCAGCGGCGTCGACGTCATTGTGGTGGATACCGCGCACGGACACAGCGACAACGTCATCAACATGGTGAAGGAGATCCATCGTAGCCACTCGATCGAGGTCATCGCGGGCAACATCGCAACCGCCGCCGCAGCCAAGGACCTGATTGAAGCCGGCGCCGATGCCCTGAAAGTCGGCATCGGTCCGGGGAGCATCTGCACGACGCGCGCGATCAGCGGCGTCGGCGTTCCACAGCTCACCGCCATCGCAGAGGTCTGCCGTATCGCCTCTGTCGAGGGGGTTCCGGTCATTGCCGACGGTGGGGTCCGCCAGTCCGGCGACATCACCAAAGCACTGGCGTGCGGCGCCCATTCCGTCATGCTCGGCTCGCTGTTCGCCGGTCTCGAGGAAGCACCCGGTGAAACGGTCACATGGAAGGGGCGTCGTTTCAAAGAGTACCGAGGAATGGGATCGCTCGGCGCGATGGTGAAGGGTTCCGCAGATCGGTATGGACAGTCCGCCACCAGCGGAAGCAAGCTCGTTCCCGAGGGCGTTGAGGGTCGCGTTCCGTTTCGCGGCCCCCTGGCCGACTTCGTCTATCAGCTCGTCGGCGGTCTCCGGGCAGGGATGGGCTATTGCGGAACGCGAACGATTGATGAGCTTCGCCAGGAGGCTTGTTTCTGCCGAATTACGACGGCGGGCAGGGTGGAGTCCCATGCCCATGACGTGATGATAACGAAGGAGTCTCCGAACTATGCAGTCGAATTTCGCCATGAATAGTGGTTGGTTGCACGCATCGCGGCTCCTGCCCGTTGCGGGGCTGATGGCGATCGCTGGGCTGGACCTCGGTTGCCGCTCGCACACGGAGCCGTCCGCGGGCGGCCTGACGGTCGCCGTCGCCACGACGCCTTCGGTTGATGCGGTGCGGGCTGCCGATGTCGAAGTGAGGGTCTCGCACAGGCCCTTCGCGACCACGCCTGTTCCCGCCCGGGGTGGTTCGGTTGTCCACAGCCCGCTCTACTGGGCGGATCCGTTCGAGGAGCCGAATGAAGACGGATGCGTCGCGTGGTCGACGATGGATTCGATCTATTTCGTGTACGGTCCCGTCCGATTCCTCGTCTCCACCGCGCTGTTTCCCATCGGTTTCGTCGACACGCCGCCGTGGCAGGAGATGGTCAGCGATGGGCGCGTGACGTTTTCGTGCGCGGAAGAGCCGCCCGAGGTGGAAGGAGGCGGCTGACGCATCCGGTGACCCTCCTCACTTCGGTTCCGGAGGAACCCGGGCATCGGTCGTCCCGCTCGGCTGTCAGGCGTGGGTGTGCCCCCTCTTGCTCTCGCTATGATGCATCGGACCGGGTCCAGCCGCCCTTGGCGCGGAGCTCATGGTCGCCTCGGAGAGCCCGTCGATGACGAAACGTCTCCGAAAGTCGCGCTCGCGGACACGTCGCTGTCCCGCCTGCGGACAGCTCATGAAGCCTTCATCCGCTGATGGCTGCCCCCTTTGCGACTTCGACTTCGGGCGCGCTCAGCCCGTCACCGGCGCCGACGTAACGCCCTTCGCCAGAACCTACGCGGACGGTGAGCCGGGTTGGCGGCGGATGTCTGAGTGGATCTGGTTCAGCGGCACCGGGCGCATCAAGCATATCGCGTTGATGCAGAGCTCGGTCGCATCGCGCCGGTTCGCCTGGTTGAACGTCGTCTTGCTGGCGGTTGCGCTCGCGTGCGTCCAGCAAACGTGGGTCGGATGGCGGTGGGTGACGGCATCGCCGGCGCTGGAACCGACGGGGTGTATCGAGCCGGCTTCGGAGGGCTGGGTCCGACTGGCCTCAGCCCCACGTCCGCTCCCGCCGGGGCAGGCTGCCGAAAGCTATGTCGATCTCTGGTGGAACCCGTTGCAGACGGCGTTCGCGATGGGTATCGCGCTGGCCGGTGGCATGATCGCGCTGTGGTTGGGCCTCATGTTGACGCGGTTCGGCGTGTCGCGGGCGCACGCTGCAGCCTATCGCGGCGAGCAACGAATGACGGCGGCGTTGCACTACGCAACCGCGTGGATGGTTCCGGTAGCGCTGGGCGGAATCGTTCTCGGTTTGAGGCCGATCGCCTACGTTGGCTCGATGTCTCAATGGACCTGGTCTCCACCTGAGCGTCTGTTCGTGTTATCGTCCGGCGTACTGGCCGGGTTCGGGATCGTGATGGGCTGGTTCTGGCTTGTACGTCTCGGAACGGCGTCCCCAGCGCGGACCCGTGCTCGTGTGGTGTTCTTCTTTGTGCTCTGTGCCCCGGTCATCGTCGCCGGCGTGGCGGCTGGATGGTGGTGGGGGCTGAGTCAACTGTACCCGTTGTTGTTTCTGAAACTGGGGTTGTCTTTTTAGCGTAGGAGAGGCGATGTCTCGTTCGACGATCGTCATTCTGGATTTTGGTGCCCAATACGTTCAACTCATTGCGCGTCGCGTGCGCGAACACCATGTCCACAGTGTCATAGTGCCACCCGGCGTCACCGCCGATGAAATCCGCGCACTCGGCGCCGTCGGGCTGATCCTCTCCGGCGGACCGGCCAGTGTCTACGGCAAGGACGCGCCGCGGTGTAGCCCCGAGGTCCTCGAACTCGGGCTTCCGATCCTGGGCATCTGCTATGGGATGCAGCTTGCGTGCGAAATGTGGGGCGCCGACGTTACGCCCGGGCGAAGCCGGGAATTCGGGCGGACGGAACTGGATGTGCTGAATCGATCGACGCTGTTCGCGCACGTTCCGGAGCGCACTTCGGTGTGGATGAGCCACGGAGACGTTGTCAGCGAGATGTCCGACGACTTTGTTCCGATTGCCTCGACGCCTGGTTGCCGCTGTGCGGCTGTCGCCCACAAGACGCGTTCGTTCTTCGGCGTGCAGTTTCATCCCGAAGTCAGCCACACACCCTGCGGAACACAAATCATCCGCAACTTCCTCTACGATGCCTGTGGCTGCACCGGCGACTGGCAGGTCAGCCAGGTAACGCATGACGCGGTCGACTCGATCCGCGAGCAGGTGGGTGAATCCGACCGCGTCATCTGCGGACTGTCCGGCGGTGTCGACAGCAGTGTGGTGGCGGCGTTGATCCACGAGGCCATCGGCGACAGACTGAGCTGTATCTTCGTCGACAACGGGCTGATGCGAGAAGGAGAGGTCGATCTTGTCGATTCGACGTTCCGGCAGCATTTCAACGTCGATCTGACGGTCGCCGATGCGGCTGACCTGTTCCTCGACAAGCTCGAAGGCGTGATCGACCCGCAAGAGAAGCGGGTGATCATCGGCCACACGTTCATTGACGTTTTCAGGGAACAGGCCAAGCGATTCAAAGATGCCCGGTTCCTCGCGCAGGGGACGCTGTATCCGGATGTGATTGAATCCGGACATGGTGCATCGGGCGAAGCCGCCAACATCAAACTCCATCACAACGTCGGCGGACTTCCGGCGGAACTCGGATTCGACCTGGTCGAACCCCTCCGCGAACTGTTCAAAGACGAAGTGCGCCGGGTCGGCGAGCACCTCGGTCTTCCGGAAGAGATCGTCTGGCGACACCCGTTCCCCGGTCCGGGCTTGGCGGTTCGCATTCTCGGTGCGGTCACGCGCGAGCGCCTTGCACTGCTGCGGGCGGCGGACACGATCATCATCGAGGAGATCCGCGCCGCGGGGTGGTACAACAAGATCGCCCAGGCGTTCGGCGTCTTGCTGCCGATCAACACCGTCGGCGTGATGGGGGACGGACGCAGCTATGCGGGGCAGCATGTCGTGGCGGTCCGATTCGTGGAGAGCGCCGACTTCATGACGGCGGACTGGGTCCACTGCGACTACGAACTGCTGGGGAGGATTGCCAGCCGAGTGATCAACGAGGTCGACGGCGTCAACCGCGTCGTCTACGACATTTCGTCGAAACCGCCGGCGACGAGTGAGTGGGAGTAGGGACTACCGGTGCCGCCATACGCGTACGGTTGGTCCGGTTTGAATCAGCAACGCCCCATCGACGGCCATGACGGCACGGACGTCTTCCAGAATACCAAGATCGGGTGCGCCGCCCTCTCGCGCGATCACGCCGCTTGCGCCGCGATGGTCGTAGAAGTAGGCCGTGCCGCTCGCGTCGCCCGGTTCCCGCGGAATGTCGACGGCTGCCAGATGCGAGTCGGTCAAGAGTCGCGACAGGAAACGGGGATGGTCGGGTGTCGTCGCCCGCCATAGTGTCAGACCTGTGACACGGTCAATCGCACTGACCGACGTCTCCGAGCTGACCATGACACTGCCGCCCTGCAAGGTGACCGCCAGGTCGTCGTCGCCCCGGGGAATCATGCGTTCCGACTCCCAGATCTTCACGCCATCTTCCAGGCCGAGCTTCTTGATGCGGTGACCGTCGTCGGAGAAGCACAGTGCGTCGACGTCCAACCGAAGGGACGGGCGATGCAAATGACCGGAAAGGGTCACGCGCCAACGACGCTTCCGCGACTGTGGGTCATACGACGCGATCGACTCCGACGTGGCCACCACAATGCGCGAGTCCAGCGTGACGAACAGGTCCTCGATCGCGCGGGTCTCCTTGGTAATCACCGCCCCCGCCCAGCTCCCCGTCGCGGCATCGAGAAGACACACCACGGGGCTCTCGTCCTGGACGATGTGATAGGCCACCCATCGTTCCCCCAGCACGACACGGCCCGCGGGCGCAGGCCGATGCGTCTGCGACCAGATCAACTGCCCCGTGTCGATGTTTCGGCACGTCATCTCGCCGTGATCGCGTACGCTCAACAGGCGCCGGCCCTGCAGTGCGTGGTTGCGGAACGTATCGTTGTCCTCCCAATCGGCAATCACACCCTCGACCTCATCCAGCGGCTCACCGGCGGACCAGCGACGCTGGCCGGTCGCAAGATCGACTGTGAACACTTCATGCTGCGTGGCAAAGAACGCGACATCGGTTCTCGCCTGAAGTAGCACCGGTTCGCGAACCGCGGCAGCGGGCTTCGCCCACAACTCTCCGCCTGAGGCTGAGTCGTACGCGACGATTCCACTCGATGTATAGACGAAGTAGCGCGACCACGACGAGGAGGGCGCCGACCCAAAACGAGGAACCAGCAGGCGCGCCGAAGCCCCGAAGGTCTGGCTCGCGCGACCGTTCAGCGGCAATGTGATGCGCGGGCGAGACGGTTCCACCTGATCGCGCACATCAGCGAGACGGTCACGATAATCGAGGAATCCGATCGAACGACCGCGATCGTCCCACCGGACCGCGGGATGCTCTCGCGCCGCCTTGGTCAACCAGCGATACGCATGCGCTCGCTTGCCGGCGGCTTCGTAGGCATCGGCAATTCGGCGAAGCAGCGCCGGTCGATCGACCGTCCGGGAATAGCGATGAAGGGCTTGGGAAAACCGCTCGGCTGCACCGTTTGCGTGCCCGCGACCAGCAAGGAGATCGCCATGGGCGACCAGCGCCCGAGGCGCGACGTCACTGTTGGGAAAGGTCGAGACGATCTGCTCGAAGAGGGTTTCGTCGCCTGTGGCTTGCGCGCGTTCGAGCCACTGCCCGGCCTGTGCTTCGTAGGGTTTGTAGATCGAGCGCCCGTGACGTTCGATCAGCGATGCAATCTGTGAACGGGCCTGCTCGCCCGCCATGTCCGATCCAACCACCGACGGGTCCACCGGAAGACCACGAAGGGAGTGATCCCGTAGTATCTGATGATGCAGTCGAACGGCCTGTGTGAGCCGGTCATATCGCTCGAACATCTGCGCAAAAACAAATCGATACTGCAGGTGTGCAGCCGCGTCGGGAGCGTGTTGCGACGCGTAGGCGAAGAGCTTTTCGAGAAGCTCGGCATCCAATACCGATCGCTGGGCGAGACGCTCGACAAAGAGGAGTACATCATCGAACACGCGACGGCGCAGCGACGTATCGAGCGGCGCCTCCCGCGCGTCAGCTCGCCGCATCGCCTCGTCGAGCATCTGGATGGCTTGCGATGTCTCTCCACTGTTCAGCGCGACCTCCGCCAACTCCAGCGCGGGCGTCGGATCGGTGGGTGCAGCGGCCATCCGATCGCGCAAGGTCTGCCAGATTTCCTTTTTTCGCACAAAGACCGAGACGCGATCGACGCCCGCGACGACAATCTCCTTCGGTAGCGCCAACAGATTCCCGCCTTCACCCTCCGCGTCCCACGCAGCGTCGGTCCGCTCGCCGTCGGCCACCCGAAACGCGCTGAGCTGTGTCTGCGTGGGAACCAACAGCCGATCCCCCGCCCACACGCCGCGACCATAGGGGCGCACTCCGTCCGGAATAGGACGCGACCAGATCAACGCGCCGAGCTTGAGATCGTAACAAGCCGCAACTTCACCTGCGCCGCACAGCGTCGCGTCTTTCAGCCCGAGCACCGTACGAATTCCGGCGATGGTGCTCACGGGAACCGTCTGCAACGCCTTGCCATTCTCGGCGGAAAGCACCAGTACGTTCGATGCATCGCGAGGAAAGAGAACGAGCCGGTCATCCACGCAGAGGATGGGGTTCAAGTGCCATGGCCTGACAGATTGCGTCGATGACCCTTCCGAGTTTCCCATGCGGTTCCGCTCGTAGACACTCAGCCACTGCACCTCGCCCGTATGAACCGACGCCGCGGCCACCGTCCCGAGGTTGCTACAGACGAACACGCGATCCCCTCGCATCGTCGCAACGGATCGCGTGACGGCTCGGGAGCCGAACGTACCGGTCGACGCGCTTCCAAGATGCGTTCGATATCTCAACTCGCCCGTATTCGTATTGAAGCAATAGAGATAGGCGTCTTCAAAGCCGAACGACCTCCGTCGGCGTCCCGTGACGAGGAGTTGATCTCCGTGGATCAGCGGGCTGGAATCGAACGAAATCTCCGCGAACTGCTCTTCGATCGCCTGCTGCTCCAGGCGCCAGATCTCCCCGCCGGTCGCAGCGTCGAAGCAGACCAATTCCGCGGGGTTTCCGGCGGATTCGTAGCTGTAGTAGGGAACCGGATCGCCCGGAAGCGAAGCGTAGACCCGACCTCCGTGCAAGGTGATCGAATCCCAACCCGGTGCTTTCTCGTCGAGGAAGGTCAACGACGTGGAACTGCTCTGGCTCCCCTGGAATCGCCAGGCCGCCACGCCGGTGTGCCGATGCAGCGCGACAATCTCGCGACCGCGCTGCACATAGAGCAGATCATCGCCGACGACCGGCTGCATCGTGAGTTGTCCACCGCGGTCACGATTTCGCGAGGTTGAAGAACCGGCGCCTTCCCTCGACGACCGGCTGTCCGTGTCCTCGAAATCAAATCGCCAGAGCAGTCCCGGTTCATCGACGTTTGTGTCGGTGGTGCGGCTTCGTTCCTCGTTTCCGCCGAATACCGGCCAATAGGTCGACGCCGGCTGCACCCGGAGCGCGGCGAATTGTTCCCGAACCGCATCGAGCACCGTCGCAAGCGGGCGGTCCTCCCCTTTCCAGCGAACACGAACACCCAGAAGTTCCGGATCCACTTCCGGGGCTGCGTCACCTCGCATCGCGTGCACGAGCGCGAGCATGGCCCCGTATCTCGCGCGATACTGATCCCGATCGGAGTGCTCATCCAACACGCGCCGGTACACGTGCGCTGCGAGATCCAGGTCGCCGGACTCGATCGCTCGCTGCCCAATGGCATCCGCCAGCTCCGCCGCCGCAGCCGTGCAGAAATAGCGGTCGAACAGCGCGAGCCCCAGGCGCTCATCACCGGGTTGCGAACGGCGCACCGCGTCCAAAGAGCGTAGTGCCTCCTCCATGTCACGTTCGTAGAGCGAGCGAAAAGCGGCGAGACCTTCGGCAGGCCACTGCGCGATGATCTGGCTCACGCGCTTGCGAACGCCGACGTATTCACCCGGCGCCACGCGAACCAGTTTCCCGGCGGCTGCGTCCGACGCGCGCTGTAACTGACTGGCGGCGTCGGCCCATTCACCTCGTCGAGCCAGTACGCGAGCCCGCGTGATCGTATCGGCCACCTCAAAGCTGTCGTTGACGTAGACGTCGGCGTTCGTCGCGTCGGCGCGGAGGTCGCCCGGCGGGGGTCGCTCCTTGGCCTCCTCGACCTGGGCAAAGGCGATGGTGGCGCAAACACAGAGAGCGAGCGCGGAGCGGAAGACCGCCGCGTCGCAGCACCGGCGCACGCTTGGCAGCCTTACAGGGCAAGACCTTTCTGACGCGGAGCCCATTTCCAATGCCCCTTGGGAATCGCACGGCACCGACGATCGATGCCTCTACCTAATACTAGTCGGCCAGATGGCGGCTGATCAGTGGTTCAAGACGTTCCCGTATCGCCGGTTCGATCCGCGATTTGTCCGTCCAGATCGCGCTTTTCAGGGCTTCGCGGCAGCGGCAGGGCGGCAGAGGCGTCTCGATGGCCTTCAGGGCTTCGCGAATGAGCGACAGTGCGTTCTGCGATACGCGCTGGAGATTGCCGAGGATTTCCCTGAGCAGTTCAGCGGCACCGACCGCCGGATCGGCCGGCCGCCAGCAGTCATAGTCGGTCGGCAGGGCGAGCAGCGCGTAGCACAACTCCGCCTCGCGGGCGAGCTTGGCTTCGGGCATACACGTCATGCCGATCAAATCGGCGCCCCACTGCCGATGAAGCTGCGATTCCGCGCGGGTCGAGAACTGAGGCCCCTCCATGCAGACGTAGGTTCCTTTGGGATGTACGGTCGTGTCGGCGTTCTTGCCGACATCGCGAAGCACGCCGCCAAGCCAAGGACAGAACGGATCGGCAAACTCAACGTGTGCGACGACGCCTTCGTCGAAGAAAGTGTTCGTACGGTGCAACGTCTTGTCGATGACCTGATCGCAAACCACCAGATCGGTCGGCCTGATTTCCTCGCGGAGACTTCCCGTCGCGCCGCTGGCGATCACCGCCTGTACGCCGAGCTTCTTCATTGTGAAGATGTTTGCGCGATAAGGTACCATCGTCGGGTTGAAGCAGTGTCCCGGTCCGTGCCGCGAAAGAAACGCGACATCGATCCCTTCCCAGTTCGCAACGATGGGCGGCCCCGCCGGCGGTCCGTACGGCGTAGCCACATCCACCGTTTCACCGCCCGCCTCCTTGAGCAGGACCTCACCCAGCCCCGTCCCGCCGATGATGCCAATCTGTACCTTCTTCATGGTGTACGATCCAACTCGATAAACCGGATTCAAGAGCCGATTCTCCAAGCATCCAACGCTAGTCAACCCTCCAACCGGTCTTGAAATCCAAGTCCCGAATGAAAACGAATGTATTGCAGCACTGTACGCCAAGAGTGCTGCAAACATCCGGAACGTGACGGTTCGAACGCTTTCTCGTGGGTCGAGACGCCTCTGTTGTTACCACACAACGATTATCCTGGTCAGCCAGAGCATATGCGATCAAGAACGGGTCGCGACCGACTTTCTCAATATCGTCCTCGGTGAGGTCAGGTGCGTATCCTTCATTGACAACACGGGAAACAAGAGAAGCGGTCGCCTCTTCATTGAGAAGAAGAGCGCCTTTGACGGAAATATCCCTTGCCCACAGACCAAGGTCATCGTTTCCCTCTTTGGTTTCGTCATACACTTCGAATGGTATCTTGACACGACCTTCCAGACCGTTGTGTTCGAGCCAATCCCAGAACTCCGGGACGCGCGCGATGGGGTAGTAATCCCGGTTTGCGTCAATCAGAACGTTGGCGTCTAGCATGTAGAGCAACGGAACTCCCTGTTCTGATCAACGAGCGCTACCACGACCACGCGTCTCCAGCAGCATGTGAACTTGTTTGGCTTTGACACCGAGCACGCTACCTGCCTTGGACGTCGTAAGAGCGCCAGCAGCGACCATTCGCCCGACAAGATCAAGCAATGCCCTCCCAACTCGATGCCCGCGCACCACGTAGAAGTTGGGGCCCCCTTCGATATCCTGGGCTCGCCTTCGCTGTCCATCACGTTGTTGACGCCAGTGGTCGCGAAAAGTAGCGCTGAGACTCCGCCAACAGTCCCGGTGAATCACTCCTGCCCGGCGGAGCCGATATGCAACCATGGAGTGGCTTATGTTGCGCCCTCGCACAAAAAAGCGGATTTGACGCTCTACTGATCGAACATCAGTTGGGTCATCGATCGATAGTTGCGCTAGCTCATTCCGCGGCAGGAGAAACTCTCCGGCCACGTCATTACAGAATTGCTCGATCTCTAGATCCGCCCGGGAGCCACTTACTCCCGTCTCCCCAAGCCAGATGTGTGCAAGTTCATGGAGAAGCGTAAAGGACCACGCCGGTTTGGAGTCCTGATCGTTGATGACAACGAACGGCGCTATCTCATCTGCCAGTGCAAAACCCCTGAAAACCTCGGTTTCAATAGAGGTGTGATGGCTTCCGAGGTTTCCTATGAGGAGAACGAAGGCACCCACTTCCTCGGCCGCGCCACGGAGCAATGCAAAGGCCTCCTCTGGAGACGGTTGGGCGCGAAAATCGGCGAGAGCGACGTTCAGCGTATCCTGAATCGACAAAACAACATCCTGGACGCCATCGGACATGCACTTAGACCCAACGAAGGGCAGCGACATACCCTCTTCTTCATCTTCCAGCACCTCCCGAACCATGCTCTGGCGAGCAAAGATGCGCCGGATCAACGCCTCCAGTATCGGCTCCTCGGCTGGGGAGTGGTCGCTAGGAAGTGTACGAAAATCCTGGCCTCGGGCACCGCGCCGGGGTGGCGCGGACAAATAGAATGTCAGGAGTGGACGGCGATAGAGCTTGGCCATTTTTACGAGCATAGCGCGCGTTGGTGGGTCTTCACCCACCTCGAACGCGGCAAGGCGATCAATGGCGGGCATGCCCTTCGCCTCGCGGAGTTGAAGCTTCTCAGCAGCCCTCTCGGGAGTTAGACCTGCAGTCTCACGAGCCCAACGCAGAATGTCTGGGGCAACCATTGGCATCAAATGCAGCCTCAGTTCAGCATCGGATATTGGAGTACGTCCACGTTAAGTTTCCTCCCTCGGACTCGTCCTTCTGGCCCCTCCCAGCGCCGTCAACTTCGCCAGCAATCCCGGCAAAACCGCAACCACGCGATCGACCTCCTCTCGCGTGTTGAATCTCGACAGGCTTAACCGGATCGCGCCGTGGGCGATGTGCTCTTCGACGCCCATCGCTTTGATCACGTGCGAAGGCTCCAGCGATCCGCTGCTGCAGGCTGCACCGCTCGATGCGCAGATTCCCGCTTCACTCAGCAGAAGAAGAACCGCCTCCGCCTCCAACCGCTCGAACGAGATGTTCGACGTGTTATAGATGCGCTCTGCACCTGCCCCGTTCACATGTGCGTACGAAACCGCAGAAAGAACGTCCTTCTCCAAGACATCGCGCAGCTCGCCGACGCGCTGAGCGACTTCCGCACCGTCTCTCCTCGCGATCTCACACGCTGCTCCCATCCCGACGATCCCGGCGACGTGCTCCGTCCCACCGCGCATCCGGCGCTCTTGCGCGCCGCCGAGAATCAGCGGCTCCAGCCGGGTCCGGCGACGCACGTACAGCGCGCCGACACCCTTGGGACCGTGGAACTTGTGCGCCGACAGGCTCACCAACGGCGCCGGCCAACACGTGACGTCGATCGGCAGCTTGCCCGCAGACTGTACGGCGTCGATGTGTACCGGAACATTTCGATCCGCCGCGACGCTCGCCAGTTTCTCGACATCGAACACCACGCCCGTTTCATTGTTCGCGTGGATCAACGCCGCCAGCGCGGTTTCGGCCGTCAAAGATGCATCCCACTGGGCTTCATCGATCCGCCCTTCACGATCCACGCCGACACGATCGACACGATACCCTTCGTTTTCGAGCTGTTCGGTCAAACGAAGAACGGCCGGGTGTTCGACAGCCGTGGTGACAACGTGACGTCGCGACGGGTTGATTCGAAGGGCGCCACGGATCGCCAGATTGATGGACTCCGTTCCGCCACTGGTAAACACGATCTCGCGCGGCGTCGCGCCGATGAGCGCCGCTACTTGCTGCCGTGCACACTCCACGTTGTGGCGGGCGGCCTGCCCGAACGGATGCACGCTGGACGGATTGGCATACCCCTCCCGCAGCACGGGGATCATCGCGTCGACGACCTCCGGTAGCGGCTGCGAGGTGGCGTTGTTGTCGAAGTAAATGACGTCACTCATAGACGAGCATTGTACCGGCTCCGGCGCGACTTCACACGCGACCCCGTTCTCGCCATTCGAGGGGGCTCGCGACGGGTGGTACCGGTCAGTTTGCGTCCGCTTCTTCCACGACCCGATGGATACCCACCCACTCGTCAATCCTGAACGATTCCGGACGGCGCGCCCCATCGACCGCGCGGCAAACCGCTTCGCGTGTACGGTCCTCCAGAACATAACCGAGCGCGGCGCGGAGCGTTTTTCGGCGATGGTCGAAGGCGCCTCGTACGAGCGCGGCGAAGCGCCGAAGCTCGTCGCGATCGGCAAACGGCAACGGTCGCACGTCAAGGCATAGGATGACCGAGTCGACCGCCGGAACCGGCCAGAACGCCGATGGGGGGATCTTCCCGACAGTCTCCATCGAACAGAGTGTCTGCGTCAAAATGCTAAGCGGTCCGTAGGCTTTCGAGCCGCTACCGGTCGTGATGCGCTCGCCGACCTCCGCCTGAACCGAAAAGCAAAGCCGCCGGACCTGCGGATAGTCAATCAGCAGATTCATCACGAGCGGGGTCGCCACCTGGTACGGCAAATTGGCCACGAGCTTGACGCAACCGCTCTTCCGTTCGCCCAGATCGCGGAGCATCTCGCCCAGGCTCGACGCCAGCCGGTGTTTGCCTTGGAGCACGTCGCCTTGAATCAGTGTGACGTTGCCTCGGTCGCCAAAACGATCTTCGAGAATCGCGAAGAGATCGCGATCGATCTCCACGCAGATCATCCGCGCGACGTGAGGCACGATAAGATCGGTAAGTCCCCCCGTCCCGGGTCCGACTTCCAGAACGACGTCATCCGGCTGAAAACCGGCACTGGCCGCCAGGCGGCGCATCAGATTGCCGTCGATCAGAAAGTGCTGACCGAACCGTTTGCGGGGACGGATCCCCGCGCGCTCCAGCAACGACGCAATTTCGCGTTTGGTTTGAACGTGCTGAGATTCGTTCATGATTCGACGCCACCCGTATTGGCTTCCCAGGGAGACCGGATGTACTATAGCCGACCATGCGATCTCATGAAGTCCTCCGAAAAGCCGCGGACCGGGTCGGTGTCAAAGCGCTCGCCGCCGAGTTGAAACTCTCTGCCGCGCTGGTCTACAAATGGTGTCAGGAATGGGACCCCGACGACCCGGATGCCAGTGGTGCCCGCAACCCACTCGACCGCCTGGCCGACATCGTCCGGGTCACGGAGGATCCGGAGGTCATCAATTGGCTTTGTCACGAGGCCGGTGGATTCTACGTCCACAACCCGCCCCAGCGACCGGAAGATGTCAGTACCGAACTTCTTCGCAACACGCAGCGGCTGGTCCAGGAGTTCAGCCAGCTCCTTTCGACGGTGACGAGGTCGATCGAGGATGACGGTCAGATCGAACCGGCCGAGGCCGAGAGAATCCGCACCGCCTGGGAGCTCCTCAAGGGAACGGTCGAAGCGTTCACCGTGGCGGGCGAGCGGGGGGTGTTTCGCGCGGAGACTGACGAGAGCTGATGCCGCTGCGCCCGCGCTCGTCCTCGATGGGCGACCATGCGTGCCGGATCGTGGCACTTATCACATCTAGTTCGTCTTCAGGGTGAATCCGTTTCGAGCCTGGATGTTCTCGGGATTCATCCACGATTCTACAACGGCGTTGGAACGCGCGCGATTCATCGCGTCGAGGAAGCTCTCGCGGTCCGCATCGAACTGGCCGGGGTCAGTGTATTCGGTTTCCACCCACTCGACGACCACCACGGCGGCCCGATCCTCGAGCTCGAGCGAGGCCGTCTTGGTGTCGCTCTTCTCCAGCGCAAAGCACTGGTCGAGTTGTTCGAGGGAGATCCTTCCGATTTCCGGGCCGAGGTAGGGTCTCGGCGTGGTCCCGGACTGAGCAAAGAAGGCGGCGCTCCGCGGAACAGCCCGCGGCTCGACATAACCGGCGCCGGCGAATCCACCGTCGGTGATACGGGACACCAGGTCGACGTCGCTGTCGTAGGCTTCGCGAAGCGTCATCGAAGACCCGCAACTCCGCAGCGATTCTGCTCTGGCCTTGGCCGTCGCGAAGGCGTCGAGCAGCCTCAGATCCTCCACTACCTGCGCACGAACCTCGTCGACGGTTTCGGCGACATGCCCCGCCCGTGAATCGACGACGCGAAAGACGAACGTACGTCCCGCCTGATGGTCCTGGATCGGGAAACGACAGGTTTGATACGGGGCGAGGTAGTCCAGACGGCTCGCCCCTTCCGTCTGCGGAACCTTGTCGACGATGGCCTTGGTCTGAAAAGCCAGTTTCGAGAACGGCTCGTAGACACCGGCCTGCTGACCGACGAACACGGCCGATCCAAGCTTGGGAAGTAGATCGGCGTCAGGTTGCTGGAAGAACTCGGTCACACCGACCGAGACCGCCTGCGGATAGGCGATCGTGCGGGGGATGTTCTCGAGAATCCGATCGAAGAAACCCAGGTCCGCCACCCGCGTCGGCGCGATTTTGTAGCCGTCCTCACCTCGATCAACGTCGGCCCAGGCTTCGCTGTTATACTGCACCAGCCAATCGGCGATCCGTGCCGCCGCCTCTTTCGCCTCTTCTTCGCGAACCAGTTCGATCGCCTTGTCCTTGGCCTCTTCCCAGGTCAGGTGCGGTGGCATGTCCTCCGTCGGACCTTCGACGGCTTCGGTCCCAGGTCGACGAAACGCGGGATTGATCTCGCGATTTTCGGTGTAGAACGCCTTGGCCTTCTGTTCGAGATTGGGGATCCGGGGGTCGTCGGCGATCGCAGCACGGTTGATCTCGATGTATTGCACTTTGACCGCGGGTGGCACGTAGTACCCAAACTCGAGTCCGACGCCCTTCTCACGCTCACGATACGACTCGAACTGCGATTGGATCTGCTCTTCGGAAAAGGTCTTGTCCTCATCGACGAACGCGACGGCGGGAAGAGCAACGGCGTTGACGCGGACCTTCTCCATGCTCTTACGCATCGCGGAGGCCAGTTCGGCTTGACTGGGAATGACCGCGCCGGCGACGGTCAACGCCGCCTGACGAATGGAGCTGAACTCGGCCAAGGCACTCAGGATTCTGCTCGGCTTGCGCCGGAGTCTGCGGGCCAGATCATCGATCACGGTCAAGTCAGGCATGGTGGCCCGAACCTGATCCACACCGACCGTGGAGTTCAGCCTCCGCGCTTCGCGCGTGAGAAGGACCCAATCGATGGTCTCAATATTCGTGCGCATACCGGGAACGGGGCGCTGCCAATCCACTGCGGGGTAAAAGAAACCGAGGATTTCAGTCGTAACTTGGGCGGACTGATAATGGCCGCTAGTTATCGGACCAAAACGGCTATTTGCCCAAAGTTCGTTGCCGCTTGGCTGCAAAAGACTGTCCAGCGCGGTGCCGCCGAGGAAGACAACCATCAGCAAGACCATGAAAACGGCGAGAAGCTTCTTGTTATGTTTTCGAAAGAACTTCATCATGGCGATGTAAATCCTTTATTTATAGTAGGTTACGGTGTCGCGCCACGCGGCACCCATCATAGCTCACTGCCTGGCGAAAGCAAGCGGGCATTTAAGCCCATTCGATTCTCGATTTGACGGGGACCTTCCGTCCTGCTACATGCCGCATGGCACGGGCATGGGGGGCTATAATCCGCCGTGGAGCCTCAGGCATCGCTGGTCGATACAAAGAACCATCGGCCACGTCGGGCCCGTATTCCAGACCGCACCAGCGGGGAAGATTTCGTGGCAAAAGAGAAACCGTCAACCAACAAGGCCCTTGTTATCGTCGAATCGCCTGCCAAGGCGAAAACGATCAACAAATACTTGGGGTCCGGCTACAAGGTCATGGCCAGTATGGGCCACGTCCGAGATCTACCCCCGAGCGAGTTTGGCGTCGACGTTCAGGAGAACTTCGAGCCACTGTATCAAGTGCTGGACGACAAGAAGAGTATCGTCCGAGAGCTCAAGAAGGCGGCGTCCAGCGCCCGCCAAGTCTATTTGGCCACCGACCTCGACCGAGAAGGGGAGGCGATCGCGTGGCATCTGATCCACGCGTTGGGCCTCGAGAATGAGGACGCCCAACGGGTGGTCTTCAACGAAATCACGAAATCGGCCATCCAAGCCGCCTTCGCCGCCTCTCACGAACTCGATATGGACAAGGTCAACGCGCAGCAGGCGCGTCGCATCCTTGACCGAATCGTCGGGTATCAGCTCAGTCCGCTGCTTCAGGCAAAAATGGGGCGAGGGCTTTCGGCTGGACGGGTTCAGTCCGTCGCCGTTCGGCTGATCGTCGAACGCGAGCTGGAAATCCGCGCGTTCATGCCGGAGGAGTCGTGGCGGATCAACACTTGCCTGGCAACGGACATCAGTGACGTTCAGGGGCAAGTGAACGCCTGGGCTGCGTTCCTCGAGAAGGTCAAGGACCCTTCATCCGGCCCGACGGCCAAGGAACGCAACGCCTGGTTGTCGAAACACGGCTGTGTTTGGGCGGAGCTGATTCAGCTCGACGGGCGTGAGTTCCGTCCGAGCGATGTATCCGAGGCGACGGCCGCGGCGGAGGCGTTGGGTTTCGTCACGGAAGAGGTCAACGAATCGGACTTCGAGCCGTACGTGGACAAGGGCCTCAAGACGATTGTCCTGCGCGGTCGCACCGATTCGGACGCCGCGCCGAAGTATACCGTCTCCGACTTGCAGACCCGGCGCTCGACCTCGAAACCGAGTCCGCCGTTCACAACGGCGACGCTTCAGCAAGCGGCATCGACGACGATGGGGTTTGCGCCTTCGCGAACGATGCGGGTCGCACAGCAACTCTATGAGGGTGTCGACGTAGGTGGCGGGGAAGGTTCCGTCGGACTCATCACGTACATGCGAACCGACTCGACGCACTTGAGCAAGGATTCCGTCGAAACCGTTCGCGGACTCATCCAGAGTGAATTCGGCGAGAAGTATCTTCCCTCGAAGCCCAACGCGTACGCCAGCAAGAAACGTGCGCAAGAAGCGCACGAGGCAATTCGCCCTTCAGATCCGACGCGAACGCCCGAGTCGCTGCGCAAGAGCCTGACGGCAGAGCAGTTCAAGCTGTACGACCTGATCTGGCGTCGATTCGTGGCCTGTCAGATGACGCCCGCCCAATGGGAAGGTACGACGATCTTGATCACGGCGGCGACGTCGCTGGGCGATGCGCTGCTAAAAACCAGCGGCCGCAGATTGGTGTTCGACGGATTCACCCGTGTGACACGTGCGGCGGACAGCGGCGACGTCATTCTTCCGACCATTGAACCAGGCCAGGAACTGGCGGCGCTGCAAATCGACCCTCGTCAACAATACACGTCTCCACCGCCACGATACACCGAGGCGTCGCTGGTGAAGAAGATGGAGGCGGAGGGAATTGGTCGCCCGAGCACGTATGCCGCGGTCATTCAGACGATTCAGGATCGGTCCTACGTCGAGTTGCTCGACAAGCGGCTTCACCCGACCGCGCGAGGCGAACTCGTCACGCAGAAGCTGGTCGAGCACTTTCCAAAGATCCTCGACGTGAAGTTCACGTCGTACATGGAGGACGAGCTCGACAAGATCGAGGAGGCGCATCTCGACTGGGTCCATGTACTCAACGAGTTTTACGGCCCGTTCAAAGAATCGCTCGATCGGGCTCACGTGGAGATGGAGCGGGCACGCGCGGAACCCAGCGAATACAAATGCCCGGACTGCGGCAAGGAGATGGTCTACCGGATCGGCAAGGCCGGTCGATTCCTCGCGTGCAGTGGTTACCCGGAGTGCACCGTCTCACGCAATATCGACCGCGAGGGTAAACCGATCGACGAGGTCATCGCCGAGGACCCGTGCACCGAGTGCGGCAAAGCGATGGTCCTTCGGCAGAGCCGGCGCGGACCGTTCCTGGGATGCACGGGTTACCCGGACTGCAACTTCACGCTTCCCGCCGACGAAAACGGCGTTCCGCTCAAGAAGGTCAATCCGGAAGACATCCGCGAAACGTGCGAAGAATGTAACGCGCCGATGGCCGTCAAGTTTGCGCGGGGGCGTTCGTTCCTCGGCTGCAGCGGATATCCAAAGTGCAAAGCCACCCGGCCGATCCCTGCCGGTTTGTATGTCGAAAAGCCAAAACCCGAAGATGCGGGTGTCGGGTGTGACAAGTGCGGTCGCCCCATCGTCATCCGCAAGAGCCGTCGCGGTCCGTTCCTGAGTTGTTCCGGATTCCCACGCTGTCGCAACGCGATGCCGATGGAGAAGCTGGATCATCTGAAGGACCTGGCGGCCGCCGGCAAGATTCCCGATCCGCCGCCGCCTGCGACCAACGGTGGAAAACCAGGAAACGGAAACGGTCGCGGGCGTGGCAAGGCAACGAAGGTTGATGTCGCGACGCTCGGACCGCCGCCGGAGGGGTTCGCGTGGACACGAACCGGTCGCCCGGTCGTTGAGACCTGGCCGGAGGAGCCGCTGACCTGTCCCGATTGCGGTAAGGAAGCCACCATCAAGACGGGACGGTTCGGCCCCTATTTCTCGTGCGCGACCTATCCGAAGTGCAAGTTCACGGCGAATCTTCGTGGGGAGGCGAAAAAGCGGGCTGCCGTCGAGATGCCGATGCCGGAGAAGCCAAAGCCGATCCTTACCGAAGTCCCGTGTGACGAATGCGGCGAGCGGATGCTCATCCGTACCGGTCGCACCGGGCCCTTCCTCGGGTGCAGCAAGTACCCGAAGTGTCGCCACAGTACACCGCTCCCAGCGGGCACCACCGCCGAGAGTCTCGCGGTTGCCGAGCCCTAGCACAGCGGCGACAATCCCCTGCATGAACGAACATCGACTGCACGGCGTTTGCGCGCTCATCCTGGGCGCGCTTTTGGCATCGATGGCGCCGGTGTCCTTCGGTCAGGAGAGACCGGCGCGGCTCATCGTTACCGGTGCCGCGGTTCTGAATCGCGCGGGCACCGGATTGCTGGAGCATCGGAACGTCCTTGTTGAAGATGGCCGTATCAAGGAAGTCACGGCGCCGTCGCACCTTCCGGTCCCGGCAGACACGCCGCATCTCGATTTGACGGGTCTGACGTTGCTTCCGGGCCTGATCGATCTCCACTCGCACCTGTTGCTTCACCCTTACGACGAAGCCTCATGGAATGATCAGGTACTCAAAGAGTCGCTCGAACTTCGTACGATTCGAGCGGTCGCCGCCGCGAGAGCGACGCTGGAATCCGGCTTCACGACAATGCGCGATCTGGGAACCGAGGGGGCCGGTTACGCGGATGTCGCGCTGCGCGATGCGATTCGCCAGGGAATCGTCCCCGGTCCACGCATCCTCGCTGTGACGCGTGCCATCGTGGCGACGGGATGTTACGGCCCATCCGGTTTTGACCCGCGGTGGGACGTTCCCAAAGGTGCGCAGGTCGCTGACGGTGCCGTCGGCGTGCGCCGTGTCGTTCGCGAGCAGATTGCCGCGGGTGCGGATTGGATCAAGGTTTACGCCGACTACCGACGCAGGCCCGGCGACGATGCCACGCCGACCTTCTCGCAAGAGGAACTCAACGCGATCGTTGACGAGGCGCGAAGCGCCGGTCTTCCGGTGGCGTCCCACGCGACGACGGACGAAGCCATCCGACGCTCCATTGTTGCGGGCGTGAACACCATCGAGCACGGGTATGACGCCTCGACAGAAGTCTTGACACTCATGCGCAACCGCGACGTTGTTCTCTGCCCCACGCTCGCAGCCTCGGAAGCGATGGCCCGCTATCGCGGATGGGAGCCGGGTCAGCCGGATCATCCCCGGATCAAGCAGGCCAAGGCGATGTTCAAGCGTGCGCTCGACGCGGGCGTAACGATCGCGTGTGGGAGTGACGTCGGCGTTTTTGCGCACGGCGACAGTGCCAGAGAGATCGAGCTGATGGTCGCGTATGGCATGACCGCCAAGCGGGCGCTCCACGCCGCAACGCTTACCGCCGCAGCGGTGATCGGAAGGCAGGACGATCTGGGTCGCATCGCACCGGGGTACGTCGCGGATCTGATTGCGGTTCGAGGCAACCCGCTCGCCGACCCAAGCGTGCTTCGGAACCCGCTTGTCGTGATCCAAGACGGTCACCTTGCAGTGGATCGTCGTTAGTGTTTTTCGAGGCCTATGTCGGTCCCGCGGCGGGCGTCGCGACGTCCATGCTCTGGACCGCCACGTCGCTGCTCTTCACCGCGGCCGGCCGGCGCATCGGTGCGACGCTGGTCAACGCGTCGCGCATCGGCGCGGCCATTGTCCTGCTCGGTGTCACGCACTGGCTTTATCACGGCGTGTGGATTCCCGAGGGACAGGTCGAGCAGTTCACCCTGTTGGCGATCTCGGGCATTGTCGGACTCACCATCGGCGATCAGGCGCTGTTCGTTTCCTTTGTCGACATCGGCCCGCGATTGGCCATTCTGATCATGACGACTTCTCCGCTTGTAGCCGCTGTGCTTGGATGGTCGTTCCTGGGAGAGTCCCTCGATCTGTCGCCTTGTGCAGGCATTGTCATCACGCTCGCCGGGGTTGGATGGGTCATTATGGAGCGACCGAAGGGTGAGTCCGTCGGACGCACTCCGCATCGAACGCGCGGGCTGATCCTGGCCGGCGTCGGCGCCGTCTGCCAAGCCGTCGGACTACTGCTCACGAAACAGGGAATGGGTCATGGCTGGCTTCCAGAGGACCAGCGTATGGATCCGCAGGCGGCCACGCTTGTTCGCATGGTCGCCGCCGGCGTGGGGATGATCCCGATTGTGATGGTCATGCACTATCGCGAGCGCAAGCGCAGGAGTCTCGCGCTTCCAGGCCCCCGCGCCGGCGTCATGCGCTCGGGTCTGATTTTCGCGGGTCTCGGATCGATCGTCGGTCCGTACCTGGGCGTTTGGATGTCACTGGTGGCGGTGGATCGCGCGCCGATGGGTATTGCTCAGACACTGTGCTCACTCACCCCTGTGTTCATTTTGCCCTGTGTCGCCATTCTGCATAAAGACCGCATCACGATCCGGGCGGCCGTCGGGGCATTCATTGCCGTTGGGGGCTCGACGCTGCTGTTCTTCCAGTCGCCGTAGGAACGCCGGTGGATCGACAAGCCGTCGCCGCCGTCGACAGGTGACCACGGCAAGGAAGCGCCACGGCAGGTGGAGCCGCCCAGCGCCCATATTATCGGGCGTCAGTGGGTTCGTTTGGAAATACCGTTTTTTTTTCCATGAAGGTGTCACCATGTGGCACTTTTGGGAGGAAGGATGTAATCGAGTGGTACGTGCGAATCGCACCGGACACGCCGGGCGCTGTCTTGGGGCGCACGGAGCGAACGGATTCACATGCTCTGGGGCATTGGCATGCTGGTTGCGAGGCGACACGGGCATGGTCGATCATCTCCTGTTCATAGAACGTCGGCAGTGATCGGTTGGATGTTGTCGCGTGGCGAGCGCCGTCGTTGCAGGATTACCCAACTCCGTCCCCATCCTTGCTGCGCAAGAATGGGGGAAGCCCGTGCGTGGATGCGGGGAGCGACACGGCGACCAACCTAAGTCTCGATACGATGACGACACGGAGCGACGACGGCGGGGACACCGGCATCGTCGACATGGGCTACCATTACCCGATCACGGGAAGGGCGCTGGTCATGGGCGATGATGACCGCGACGGTGTGCTCGATCTGGCCGACTTCGCCCATCTGCAGGCGTGCTTCACCGGATCGGGGCCCGCGGACGCGTCACCGTTCTGCCGGATCTTCGACTTCGAGTTCGACCAAGATGTCGACCTTGATGATTTGAGCGTGTTCGCGAAGGCGAGCGGCGGCACCGTCGAGGGGGACAGGTAACCATCGACGGTGACCGACCTCTCAGATCGGTTGCTGGAAGCGGAGCATCAGGAACGCCAGGAGAAGGACCAGGTCGACGGTGGCAATCAGACCACCGACGAAGAACCCGATCCACGAGCGTGTGGGTCGGTCGTTGCGGCGCTGGCCGGCGCTACTGAGGCCCAGCAGAAAAGCGATCGCCGACGGCGCCAACGACGCGATCAAACAAACGAGAAAGGCGGGGAAGAAGTAGCTGTCGCCGCGGTAGACGACCTGGCCTAGCTCGTGGTGATAGTTGCGGACGAGAAGATAGGCCCCGGCGACGCAGGGGCAAACTGAAATCAGGGCGAGGGCGAAGGCGGTCTTCGCCTGCACGTCAAATCGCCTCAGTTTCGACAGCCCCATGATGGCGCTCCGCGTACCCGTGCGAACTCGACCGACACTGGCGTTTCTATCGGCAGCTCAGCGCACGGACCCCAACCGTTTCGAGCCCAGATGCCGTCTGGGCCCGATCGTCAAGGTCACTCCTCCCGCCAGAACTTCGGCGAGAGCAGAGCGACCACCGTAAACACCTCCAACCGGCCCAGCAACATCAGGATGCTCATAACGATCTTGCTCGGGTCGCTGAACCCGGCGAAATTCTGCGTGGGGCCCACCTTTGCGAGACCCGGACCGATGTTGTTCAGCGTGGCGGCCGCGGCGGTGGCGGCGCTGGTGATGTCGAGTTCCGACGACGACTCGAAGAACATAAGCAGCGAGGTTCCCAGGCAGAACAACACCGCAATGCCCAGAAGGTAGACGATCGTGTTGAGCTTCAGATCGGCGTCGATCACGGCCTTTCCGATCCGGACCGGTCGAACCACCTTAGGCCGATAGGCGTGCTCGATCTCCGCCCAGAGCACTTTGGCTACGATCATGATCCGCACGACCTTGATCCCGCCGCCCGTCGAGCCTGCGGAACCACCGATGAACATCAGCGTCAAGAGAACCGCTTTCGCCACAAATCCCCATTGATCGAAATCGGTAGTACAGAAACCGGTGGTCGTCTGAAGTGAAACCACCTGAAAGGCGGCGTCATGCACGTTCGCCGCGACGCTCGGCGCCGGAGTTTGCGCTGACGGTGCCGGCGCGCGGAGCGAGAGACTGATCGTCACAATCACCGTGGCCACCAGTAAGACGCCCAAGTAAACCCGCAGCTCCGGGTCCTTCCGCACGGCTCGCCACTGGCGCTGGAGCAACTTGTGATAGAGCGCGAAATTGATCCCCGCGAAGATCATGAAGACGATCACCACAATCTGAACGGCCGAAGAATAGGGTCCCATGCTGGCGTCTTGCGTGCCGAAACCGCCGGTTGCCAGCGTGGCGAAGGTGTGGCAGGCGGCGTCGAACCAGCCCATCCCGCAGGTTTTCAGCACAAGGATCTCGATAACGGTGAGCCCCGAGTAGATCAGCCAGAGGACCCTGGCGGTGTCCTGGATTCTGGGCGTCACGCCGTCGGGCGACGGCCCGGGTGCTTCGATCCGATAGACGCGACGACTCCCACCGCCGAGCATGGGAAGAACGGCCACGAAAAGAACGACAATCCCCAACCCGCCCAGCCACTGCGTCAGCGCCCGCCACAACAGCAGACTCCGCGGAAGCGTGCTCAGCGCAGATACCACCGTCGAACCCGTCGTCGTCAGACCGCTCATCGCCTCGAAATAACAGTTGATGTATCTGTCAAAGGCATGTACGGCGACGGGTGTCAGCTCGGTAGCATCGACACGTAGGGTCGCCCAGATTCGAAACGGGATGGCCGCGACCGCCGCCGCAACCAGCCAACTGGCGGCGACCAGCAGGAACGCTTCGCGCTGCCCGAGCAGGCTTCCCGGTCGCCGTCCCGCCCGAACAAGGACGCCGCCGCAAGCGGCACTGAATCCGGCCGTGATCAACAGCGCAGCCAGATCGCCTCCGGCCTTGGGACCGCCGGTCCAGCGCTCGTAGGCGGCAAACACCGCGACAGAAGCGATGACAGCGCTCAGCACGAGCAGCAAGAGCCCGAGGTTGCGAAGGACGACGCGGATTTCCAGCTTCATTTGGTCACGAAGAGCTTGCGAAGATCGTCGGCGATGTCGTTGGGGCCGATCACGAGAATCGCATCCCCGGCGACAATCTGGTCTTCCGCACCGGGAACGTGCGCTCGGCCGTCGCGCCGGATCGCGGCGATCATCGACTGGGCCGGCATTTTGATGTTCCGCAGTTCGTTTCCGATGATTTTCGCCCGTTTCGAAGGAAAGAGTTCGTACACCGTGGCTGCGCCGTCCGCAAACGTCGCAAGGGAACGGATCGGGCCGGTATCGATCAGATGAAGAATCGCCTTCACGGCATCGGCGCGAGGGCTGAACGCATGGTCGATCCCAACGTGCGGAAGCAGGTGCAGGTATTTCGCTCGCTGTACCACAGCGATCGACGCTTTCACGCCCTGCGCCTTGGCCTGCGCACAAGCGAGGATGTTCCGTTCGTCTTCCGGCGTGACCGCCACGAAGGCATCGACCTTGCCGAGATGCTCATCCGCCGACGTCGCTGAGTCCGTGGGGTCGGCGTCGATGATCGTCACGTGGCTGAGCTTCTCGGACAGCTCTTCGGCGCGTTCTCGCTTGGGAACGAAGAGGCGAACGGAGAACACCCGACTCTTCAAGGCTCGGCAAAGCCAAACCGCCGTCGTCGTCCCCCCCATGATCGCGATATGGATACGTTTCTCTCGATCCTTCGCGAAGAGCTTCCGCGCCGCCTCGAACGACTTCGTCTCGCCGATGAGCGTAACGTGGTCCCCCTCGCCCAGCGTCGTCTTCGCATCCGCCAGCGACGCCTGCTCCTCGCGTTCCACCGTCGCGACGCGGGCACTGGCAGGTATCACCAGCTCGGAGAGCATCTTTCCCACCGCCGGCGCGCTGGCATCGACTGGAAAACGCTGCATCAGAAGCTCGCCCCGCGCAAATTCCTCGAGTGCAATAGAGCCGGGATTGCGAATCGTCCGGGCGATGGCCAGCGAGGTTCGATGCTCCGGGCAGATCAGCTCATCGATGCCGAGCTGCTGCGCATACGACGTACCGCGCATCGCGAAGTAAGCCGTGTGATGCGCCCGCACAAACGTCTTCTTCGCTCCGGCGGCCTTGGCGACCGACGCCGCCAGCAGGTTGATTTCGTCGACCTGTGTCGTGGCGATCATCAGATCGCACTTCTCGACGCCGGCATCGCGAAGAACAGAGAAATGACTGCAGTGCCCCACCAACGTTCGAAGGTCGAGCGTATCGCTCAGCGCGCGAAGGCGCTGCTCCGAAAGGTCGATCACGGTAACGTTGTGGCCGTCCGCGGAGAGCACCTCCGCAGCGTGACCGCCCACTTCGCCCGCACCTGCAACAATCACGTTCATGGTATCGGTTCCGCGCCTACGCCGGAGGAATGATACCGGGTCCGAAGCGATGCGACCAGACGAAACCCCTTCAGGCCCTCACACGCCGCGGCGACTCACGCCCTAGACCGCTTGAAGGACACTGGCCGCCGATCGGATGTCTTCCACGCGATCCGTGTTTTCCCACGTGAACCCATCGCCGGACCGGCCGAAATGACCATGACGGGCCGTCTCGAAGTAGATCGGACGGCGGAGATTGAGGTAGTCGATGATCGCACCCGGCGTGAGCGCGAAGACATCGCGAATGATGCGTTCGAGACTCGCAGTGGGTAGATCTGACGTCCCGGCGCAATCGACCGACACACTGACCGGTTCAGCCACACCGATGGCATAAGCGAGCTGCACCTCGCACTGCTTGGCCAGTCCGGCGGCGACAATGTTCTTGGCGATGTGTCGTGCCATGTACGTGGCAGAACGGTCGACCTTTGTCGGGTCCTTCCCGGAAAACGCACCACCGCCGTGACGGCCGCGCCCGCCGTACGTGTCGACGATGATTTTCCGACCGGTCAAACCGGAATCACCATGGGGACCGCCAATGACGAATCGCCCCGTCGGATTGATGTGCATGATCGGCGTGTCGGAGGCAAACTGCGGGCATTCCTGCTCGATGATCGGGCGAATGACCTTATCGACGAGGCTGCGCTTGGCCTCATCGCTCATCAGATCCGTCGCCGGATCGATCGCACATTCGGTGTGCTGCGTGGAAATGACGACGGTGTGCAACCCGACGGGAACGCCACCCTCATAGCGCACCGTCACCTGCGATTTCGAGTCCGGGCGAAGCCAATCGATCTCCCCCGCCTCTCGAACGTGGGCCATTTTCTCAACCAGGCGATGCGCAAGCTGGATCGGAAGAGGCATCAGCGATTCCGTCTCATCGCATGCAAAACCGAACATTAATCCCTGGTCGCCGGCACCTTGCTGCCGATGAAGACCCTGTCCCTCGGTCACGCCGACGGAGATATCCTGCGACTGGCTGTGCAACGCGCGTAGCACCGCACAACTCCGATAGTCGAATCCGACGGTCGGATCGTCATAGCCGATCTTCCGAATGGCTTGGCGAACCGTATCCTCCACGCGCCCGAGCGAATCGCTGGCGGCTTGATTATGAACGGTCACCTCACCCGCGACCACGACCAACCCGGTCGTCGTGAGGGTCTCCACCGCCGCGCGAGCCTGGGGGTCGCACGCAAGAAGACTATCGAGCACGGCGTCGGAAATCTGGTCCGCGACCTTATCCGGGTGGCCCATCGAGACCGATTCCGACGTGAAAAGATGTGCCGAGTCTGCCTGAGAATGTGGCACGATGTGCCTCCTTCGTGAGTCAATCCAACGGAAATCCGAGCCGGGCAGCCCTCAGAACCTCAAAGGCGGGACGGACGCCAACTGCGGCCCGCCCAGCGCCCCGTGTCCAGGGTGCAGAACCATGCTACGCGACGATTCACGACGTCGCAACCTGTATGAGCCAAGTGTATATCGACGCGGTCGTGAACCTCATGCAGACCCGTCGTCCGAGAGGAACGGCGATCAAGGCGAGTCCGATCGACGTTTGCGGGTGGACCCGTCGTTTTCGGACGCGCGCCGTCTCGATACGCTACACCGCACCGATCTTCGCATCGTTCGACCGGGTACCGATTGAACCTACGGAGCGGTCAAATCGTCGTAGTCCGCAGGCGTGTCCACGTCGCGCGTCACACCCGAATCGGCGAGCGCGATCAATCGCACCCTCCGGGGATAACGCCGAGGCAACTCGCGCAACCCGCCCGATAGATCGTCCACTACCTCGCGAAGAGATAGCGGAAAGAGAATCGGGTGGCCTCGTCGCCCACCGTACGTGGCGATCACAATACGCTCAGGATCAGCCGCAAACGCCTCGATCGTCGCGCGAATGGTGGCCACGCTGATCGTCGGCATATCGGCCGGAACGACCATGACGCCATCCGCCGCCCCCGCCCCATCGGGGCCGACAACCGACGATCCCGTTTTGCTCTCGTCGCCAACGTACGGACGATCCCCACCGACCACTCGGGCTAGACCGATCCGGATCGAATCAATCATCTCCGCCTCCGCGTCGTCGTTTACAGCCGTCATCACGCGTCGATCGTCCGGAAGATCCAGCGCCGCGATCAGCGTCGAGCGCGTGACAACCACGAGCCCCGCGATCGGCGTATCGAGCAACGTACGGGCGAGCGCGCCGACAA
>JAJDDV010000134.1 GCA_029260135.1 Phycisphaerae bacterium
GCTTCGCACGTTGGCCTGCCGCACCCAGACCACCCTCTGGCAATCCATGCAGGCCGTGCTTGACGCGGTGACACCCTCCGACGCCACCAACTGCTTCCGTCACGCAGGATACACGCTACATGTTGACTGAAACCGCTCTAATGTTCTTGGACATGGTGTGGGCAACCACATAAGAGCATGGCGGCGCTGCGCTTGGGCATGGCACCCGGCGTCCGTCCCCCACCCTCGCTGCGCGAGAATGGGGCACCCTGCAAGCGTGGACCATAGCACCCGGCGTCCGTCCCCCACCCTCGCTGCGCGAGAATGGGGCACCCTGCTTGGCCATGGCACCCGGCGCACAGCGGCTCCTAATGTTCTTGGACATGGTGTGGGCAACCACATAAGAGCATGGCGGCGCTGCGCTTGGCCATGGCACCCGGCGTCCGTCCCCCACCCTCGCTGCGCGAGAATGGGGCACCCTGCCTCTACGTTCTTGGACATGGTGTGGGCAACCACATAAGAGCATGGCGGCGCTGCGCTTGGCCATGGCACCCGGCGCTTGGCCATGGCACCCGGCGCTTGGCCATGGCACCCGGCGCGCTTGGCCATGGCACCCGGCGCTTGGCCATGGCACCCGGCGCCCTTGGCTTGGGCTCGGGCACCCTGCGAATGAGAATCGATGGGGGTCAGCCTACGGGTTGTTCGGTTGCGGCTTCGTTGGGGGCGTACTCGGGGACGAGGCCTTTGAGCTGGGCTTGGATGTCCTCGTCGGTGCCGGTGTCGGCCATCTGGCGAAGTCTTTCGACGCCGTTGATGATGGCCTGCGGGTCGTCGCGCCGGTGCTTCCAGATTCCGATCTTGGGGTGAGCGGTGTCGCCGATGTGTTCGTCTTCCATGGAGAGTTCTTCGAAGAGTTTTTCGCCCGGGCGGACGCCGCTGAAGGCGATCTCGATGTCGATGTCGGGTCTCAGGCCGCTGAGGGTGATCATATCTTTGGCGAGTTGGACGATCTTGACCGGCTCGCCCATGTGGAGGACGTAGATCTCACCGCCCATTCCCATGGCGCCGGCTTGGAGGACGAGTTGGGCGGCCTCGGTGATCGTCATGAAATAGCGTTTCATTTCGGGGTGGGTCACGGTGACGGGTCCGCCCTTGGCGATCTGATCACGGAAGATCGGTACGACGCTTCCACTGCTGGCGAGGACATTTCCGAAGCGGACGGTGACGAACTGAGTTGATTTGGGTCGGCTGATGGCCTGGACGTAGGTTTCGGTGACGCGTTTGGTGCATCCCATCATACTGGTGGGGTTGACGGCTTTGTCGGTGGAGATCAGCACCATTTTCTCGACGCCGGTTTCGACGGCGCTGTCGGCCACGATCACGGTCCCGCCGATGTTGTTCTTGATGGCTTCGCCTGGGTTTCTCTCCATCATGGGCACATGTTTGTGTGCGGCTGCGTGGAAGACGGTCGAGGGCGATTCGCGCTCGAAGACCTGCTTGAGGCGCACTCGGTCGGCGACGTCGGCGATGTAGGGCGCGACGTCGAGCTTGGGGAAGAGCGCGTGAAGCTGTCGTTCGATTTCGAAGAGGGCGTTCTCCGCCTGTTCGATCAGTACGAGACGGCGTGGGTTGAAGGCGGCGATCTGGCGGCACATTTCGGATCCGATACTTCCGCCGGCGCCGGTGACCACGATGCACTTGCTTCCGAGTTGTCGTCCGATTTCATCGGCGTCGAGTTGGACGGGATCACGGCCTAGGAGGTCGGCGATTTCCACGTCGCGGATTTCCTTGACCTGGACTCGGCCTTCGATCAGGTCAGTGACGGCGGGAATGGTTCTAAAGTGTACGCCGGTTCCCTGGCATCGCTCGACCAGCGCGCGGATGGTTCTGGGTGTGGCTTGGGGAAGGGCGATGAAGGCCTCTTGCACGCCTCGTTCGATACAGACTTCTCGAACGACCTCGGTTCCGCCGAGGATCTCGACGCCGTGGATCCGGCCGTGGAGGCGATGGATGTCGTCGTCGAGGAATCCGACGCACTCGTACCGTTCCTGTCGCATCCGAAGCAGTTCTCGCAGGACAGCTTCGCCCGCGTCGCCGGCGCCGATGATCAGCACGCGCGTAGGATTTCCTGACCGGGTGGGCTGTATGTCCTCGTAATAGAAGCGTACGAGAATGCGTGTTGCGGCGACGAAGATGACGGTGCATCCCCAATCGAGGAAGAACACGGAAGACTGCCGCAAGGGGCTTGTGCTCTTGTCGACCAACTTCTCGTTGAAAAGTATGTTGGATCCGATTTCGAGCAGGAAGTAGAACAGCAGGAAAAAGAACGACCCGGTGAGGCCTGCACGGATCACATCGAAGAGGTCGCGCAAACCGACATAACGCCACGAGCCACGGTACATGCCGGTGGCATGGAAGACGATGAGCTTGACGGGAACGGAGAGCAGAACGAGGGGTACGAACAGCGACGCGAACCATGGGTAGTCCACGGTCCTGATCCGCACGGCCATTCTGAAGTTGTAGGCGAGCAGAAACGCGGCGAACAGGGCGACCGTGAAGATTCCGGCATGGGCCATGACGACGAGCGGCATGCGGTAGGTCGTGAGGAATTCCGCCCGGCGATCGCGCGATGTGTTCGATGGTGGGGTCACGATGCTGTCACGCTGGGTCAAGCTCTGTTTCTCTGTAGCGCGCCGAGCGCCTCTGTTTACCGAATGGGGCGCTCGAAGCGGGGACACTCGATCATCGAAAACACACTAGGGTTGCGGATGGTCTTGGGGCAATGCGGTCTCGACCGAGGCCGCTCTCATCAGCGCAGGCCAGTCGGCGTATACATCCTCTCCCGTATCGCGGGCAAGTCTCGCCGCGACGGCGTGCGCTTCCTCTTTCGCGCCGACGTACCAAAGGGCGACGGCCTGCAAGGCACGCAGTTTCGGACTTTGCGTTCCCGGCGTCGCGAGCAACGCGATCCGGGCTCGGACGCGCTGTGCCTCGAGCGGATCGCCATAGGCATCGAGAGGGTTCAGATTCGGGAGGAATGGATTCTCGGTTCGCCGCGTGAGAATGTACAGCACGACCTGAGCCGTTCTCGACGCGTCGAGCGACAGGTGCGAGAACATCTCGCCGATCCTCGACTCGATATCGTCATCGTCGAGGAGCGCGGCGGTTTCAAACGATCTTGCGGCGCGATGATACTTGCCGATGCGGAACCACTCCCACGCCTCTTGGCGCAATCGTTTCTGTGCGGCATCGACGCCGGACCGAAGGTGGCGTTCGACGGTCGGTTCGGGGCCGGTGGTGGGTGGGTCGTTCCGCTGAAGAAACGGTGTTGCCTCGAGCGCGGATTTGGATGGCGGCCCGCCCACGGTGGAGAACGCCCGATACACCGGCGCATTGAACGAGGTCGCCGCCAGCAGTGCTTCGCGTCGCGTGAAGACGGCGGGCATATCGTGCGCTTGTTGCGCGGCGGTGCGCCGAAATCCGCCGTACTTTCTGATCGATGCTTCCGACAATCCGAATCGCAGGGAGGCGCCGGGGACCGCCGCCTGCGGGGGGCGTCGTATGGCTCGAAGCCGGTCGCCGGGAAGCGTGACGGGGCGAACCACGCCGCGCTGGTTCTGGCGGCGCCCAAAGTCCTGATAACCACGGGAGAGCGTCTGCTGCCAGGGGTTTTGAAAAGTCCCCACGGGGCGGCGATCGACCGTTCCGACATAGGACGGAACGGCGTCACCGTAGGAGTCTCTCGCGGGTCTGAGGGGTATGGGTTTGGCGAGCTGGGCGTAGCCGTCAGACGAGATGACCAGCAAAGCCATTGCGATCGCAAGCGGCCCCTTACAGGGGCGTCGAACTGCAGATTCTCGTCGGGCCATACTGAGGCGCTCCACAACCAGTCAGGGGTGGACGAAACCATGTAACCATACAATCGGCCAACCGCAAGTGGTCGCACAGTTGAAATCAAGGCTTTAGTTTTGTGCCCCAAGGCGACAGCCGACCAAGCGGCTTGAGGTCGCTATGTATCCGCCTGGTGGCGTTGGCTGGAGGTCGGGATCGCGTCAAGGCGACTTTGAAGTTCCTGAAAGAGGTTCCTGATGGGTGCGAAGGCCTCATGCGTGGTGCGCTGGGACTTGGGGATCTGCTTGAGCTTCCCGGAATGGACACTCTGATAGGCCTCCGCTCTCGAGACGAGTTCGCCATGAATCGACTCGGCGGCACTTTTTTGCCCTGCGTCGAGTGCGAAGCGTGTTTCGAAGACCAGGACGAAGGCAAACCAGGTGGAGGGGTCGTACGCTACCCAGCGGCGGCTGACGGCTTGGCTGGCGCTTTGGGGTGACTGGTTGACCGCTTCGCTTGCCAATGTGGGTCTTTTCGGAGGCGTTGCAGGTGTTGACCCCTCCGGGGCGTCCCAGTCTTGGGGCGTCCATTTCCCAGCGGCCCAGCGCTGGGTCAGCTCCGTCACGGTCTTTTGTCGCTTTCGGAAGCTCTGGATGTCTTGTTGGAGCAGTTTCTTCCCGCTGGGTCCTACGACCGCGGCGAATTCTACCGATAGCGCTTCGACTCGTTTGCTGAGGTCCTCCATCAAGGGCCTGCTCTCGGTGCTCCACCGGGCCACCCGATCGGCGGTAATGGGAAGCCCTCTGGACCGGGTTTCGAGTAGGTCTTGGGTCTGGCTGAAAATGACGCCTGCGTTGCTGACGAGGAATCGGCCGGCCTCTCTCATGACGGCGGCTTTGACCTTGGCGGATTGGGCGGCGTCCAGTTCGTATCGCTCTGCAATCCTGGCGTTGAGCAGGTCCAATCTCCCCATGGGTCGCCAGGGTGGAATGGCGGCGACCTCGCGCGCGACATCGCGCGCGAAGAGATCCGGCTCGTCCGTCCAGCCGGATCTTGCCCAAAAATTGTCGATCGTCCGTTCTATTCGAACCTGTTCTCCTTGCCAGTCTGACGAACTCATCAGCGTTCCCAGCTTATGGAAACCTTCGAGAAACCCGGTGTCGATTTCGTTTGACTCTCGCTGTTGCGCGATGGCGGGGACCGCTTGAACCGCAACCGTCAGGAGCATCACGGCCGGGGTGCGCCAGTCTGAGCGATCGCTGTTACGGCTTGATCCTAACATTGCAGGTTTTCCGTGGAGTTCCTCGGGATCACCGGCCGCCCCTTGATGTGCGGCAGGTCGCTACAGGTTCCTCATGTCGCGGGAGTATACAGGAAGCATCGGCCTTGGAACAGCGCGCGACAAAGAGACAAAAAACGTCCCCGGTAGGGTGCACGGGCATCGGTTTCCGGCTTGCCCGGTGGTCGGTTGGAGAGGGACCGGGTAGGATGTTCTGCGGGGAATGGCCGGGCGGGGAAGCCGTCCGCCGATCAGCGCTGGATTGAGAGAACATGCAGGTCAAACTGGCCACTTCGCGTGGTTTTTGCTTTGGGGTGGAGGATGCGATCGAGATCGCCGAAGCGGCGATCGAGGAGCACGGGGCCGGGAATGTGGTGGCGTTGGGTCCTCTCATCCACAATAAGCAGGTTGTTGGGAAGTTGTCGGATGCCGGTTTGGACCAGACGGGGAGTCTGGAGTCGGCACCCTCCTCGAAGATGCTGCTGATTCGATCGCACGGGGCTCCGCCGGAGACGTTTGCCCGTGCGCATGAGCGAGGCCTGCACGTTGTCGATGCGACGTGCGTTCTTGTGAAGCGTGCGCAGAGCGTGGTTCGTCAGCTCCATGAGGATGGCTATCACGTCGTGATGATCGGTGATCCGAATCATCCCGAAGTTCGCGGTGTGATCGGATATGCTCCTGAGGTCACTGTGATCGACCGAGGGAGCGATCTCGAGAAGGCGCTTCCGTTTCGCGAGCGGTTGGGCATTGTGGCTCAAACAACGCACTCTCCGGAGCATGTGGCTGATGTCATTCGGCAGATTCTGACGCGTCCGTTCCGTGAAGCGAAGATCATCAACACGCTCTGCCTGGAGGTGACGCGGCGCCAGGAGGCGGCGGCGGCGTTGGCTCGGGAGGTTGATGTGATGTTCGTGCTCGGCGGTCTCCACTCCGCCAATACGCGTGAGCTGGCGCGCATTTGCTCGGAAGTGGGTTGCCGGACGTATCATCTCGAGACGCTGGAGCAGTTCACGGTGGCGATGGTCGTGGGGAAGACGGTGGCCGGCGTTACGGCCGGTGCGTCGACGCCCGAATCGGTCATCGTCGAGTTTGTTCGCAAGCTGGAAGCCGTGTAGCGCCTTGCCGATGGGGTGTCTTCGATGCGCTTCGGACGCGCGATCCCCGCGCACGGACTTTTGTCACGTCTTGTTGGCCTGTCAGAATGTGAACCGCTTTGTGGCGGGAAGCGGTTGTTGGACGGGCGCGAGCAAGTCGATAAGGTAGAAGGACCGTGAGAGAGGAGTCGCCGCACAGGCGCCCCTGCGTCGGTGGCGACGTGAAGGGCTGACGTGTATGAGAAAGGAGCTTCGATGACGGAACCCAAGCACGGCGATCGTCCGATTGTTGTTGACGAGACGCCTGGGAAGAAGGCCTATTGCACCTGCGGGATTTCGACGAATCTTCCTTATTGCGACGGCGCGCACAGTCGGGAGGGGACGGGTCTGAGTCCGATTGTTGTGGAGGTGGAGTCGCCGGGAAAGAAGGCGGTTTGCCAGTGTCATCGAAGTGGGAATCTGCCGTGGTGTGACGGCGCGCACAGTCAGGGATAGTCCACGGAGCCGATTGGCAAGGATGTTACCGCGTTGTTGACGCTCGCTACCCTTTGGTGGTTGTCGTTCTGGACGGCCGTTGGTCTATGCGTGGGGAGCTTTCTCAACGCGGTGATTCATCGGCTTCCGCGTCAGAAATCGCTGCGCGATCCGATCTGGTCGTTCTGTCCCGTTTGTCGACACCGTATTCGCTGGTTCGACAATCTTCCGGTCTTGAGCTTCGTTCTGTTGTCCGGTCGGTGTCGCCATTGCGGCGTTCCGATTTCGACGCGTTACCCGGTCATCGAAATGTCGATGGCGCTGATCGTGTTGATGCTGGTCGATTCGTTTTTCATCGGCCAGGTCCGTACGGGGCTCAGCACGAGTGTTTTCGGTTTGACGGATCGTCTCTCGTACGATTGGCCGATCCTCCTTGCCCACATCACTCTTTTTGCGTGTCTGCTGTCGATGTCGGCCATCGACCTCGAACATTATTGGGTCGATATTCGGTTCACGAATCTGGCGACGGTGGTGGGGTTTGCCTGCCATGCGATGTGGACGCCCGCGCATTCGCGCGACTGGGTGCGCCCTTCCGACACGACGGCGGTCGTCTCCCTATTTGCACTCGCAGGACTGGGCATCACCTGGGTTGTGGTCGCGTGTCAGCCGCCGGCCGACGTGGAGGGCGATGAGCAGGAACCGGACGAGGAAGCGGAGGTCTTCCCGGAGGTGACGCGCGCTCGAAAGCCCCCTCCGTCGCTGGTGTCGGGACCGCGAGCGGCCGGCTGGGTGGCCGGCGTATTGTTGCTGGGGACGTTTGTCATGCTCGCGCTGGATGAGGCGAACGCGGTGGCGTCTCTGGAACTCCGCCATACCGGTCGGGCGCTGTTACCGCTGCTGATGTTCTTCTTCCTCATCGTATGGGAGAGCTGCGCTCAGCGTCCGTCGGACATCCAGATTGCGGAAGCCATTCATCAGGAGCGGCACACCGCAAGGCGTATGGTGCTCACGGAGTTGGTCCATTTCCTTCCGGCGATCGTGACTGGGGCGTTTGGCCTTTGGTTGATGACGCGGGGCGGTGAGATTCCCGAACGCATCAGTTCGGGTCTTCACGCGGGCGCGCGCATCGACGGGATCGCCATGATGCGCAATTGGAGTCCGCTGACGGGTATGGCCACGGCTGCCAGCGGGTACATCATCGCGGGCGCTCTGGGCTGGGCGGTGCGTATCGTCTTCACGCTGATTCTGGGGAAGGAGGCGTTCGGCACGGGGGACATCCACTTGATGTCTGCGGCGGGATGCGTGGCGGGCTGGCCGGTGGTCGTTCTTGGGTTCTTCCTCACCTGCGTACTGGCGATGGCCGGTTGGCTGATCGCGCTTCCCTTCAAGAAGACTCGCGCGTTGCCGCTTGGGCCTTGGCTGGCGATTTCGCTCTTGGCCGTGGTGCTCTACTACGATGGGATCTTGTCCACTCCGACGGTCTCGCGGTTGATTGATGCCGTTCAATACTTGCTCCTGGGGCAGGGGTCCACGTCATAGACCGGTGGTTTTCCGGGTCCGGTTGCACTGGGGCGGGTCTGGGGCTATGTTCCCTGGACCCACAGAGAGAGCGCACGCCTCGTTATCGTGGGCCCGTTGCGATGTCCGAAAGGCGAGGCGTTATGGATGGATGCGTGCTAGCGTGCGGTCCGATCCCAAGAGTTAAGGAGAAGCAACATGCGCGGTAAGCGGACGTTCTGGTTGTTTCCAGCGGTCCTTTCGGTGGCCGCCGTCGGATGCGCTTCCAACCCCAAAGATCGAATTGTGCTGCTGGAAGAGGCGAACGCCAACCTCACGAGCCGGCTGAACCTCGCCAATGCCGAGTTGGACAAGGTCCGTGAGGACCAGTTGTATCTCGATCGTCGCCTACACGCGGCCATGAACGAAGCGAGTGACCTGCGCGGTCAGCTTGATGCGGCGTCGGTACCTCAGGCGGCGGCGCCGGGTTGGACGGCTGTCCCGGGCGGCGCGATGATCGCCATCGACGTTGATGTGCTGTTCTCGCCCGGAAAGGTGACGCTGCTCGATGAGGCGCGGCGTTCACTGGATGCGGTGGTCAGCGTGATTGAAGGCGCGTATTCCGACAAGGACGTTCTCGTCCTTGGACACACCGACGATCAGCCGATCAAGAAGAGCGGTTGGGCGGACAACTGGCAGCTCAGTTCGGAACGAGCACTGTCGGTGATGCGGTTTTTGCACGACCGGGGCGTGGCGTCGACGCGCTTGATGTCCGCGGGATGTGGTGAGCATCGCCCGCGCGTGGCGGGGCGTTCGGCGTCGGATCGGGCGATGAATCGCCGCGTCGAGATCTTCGCCCTTCAGCCGTTGCCGCACGGCATCGAGCCGTAACGCGCCGGCCGTCCGGTTCAACCGAGGCGTTGCTTGATGGTCGTGTCGCTTCTGTTTTGGCTGGGTCTGGCGTTTCCCGGCTATGTCATCGTACGCCATTTCTGGAAGGATGACCTGGGGTCGGGTTTTCTGGGTGTAGCCGGTCTTTCCTATCTGGCGACGCTGGGTCTTCTCTCCCCGGTTTCCATTCTCTGCTACGTTTTTGAATTTCCGGTTTCGGTATTCTCGACGGCGTGCGTACTCGCGATGCTCGCGGCGGTTCTGGAGATCGCGCGGCGGGGATGGTGGAAGGAGTGGTGGCCGCTCCTCCGTGGCGCGCTGAGCGTGGGGCTGGTCATCGTGATCGCTGACATGGTGCTGGGTATGCTCGTCGGCGGTCAGACCGGCGGTGACGGCGCCCTCCACCTGACGCGCATTCGCCAGCTTCTCGAGCATGGTTTCACCAACACCGATCCGTTTGTATCGGTGCCGTACTTTTTCTCGACGTACCACACGAACCTTCTTCATGCCCTGCACGCCGCCTGCTCTCAGATTACGGGCGTCCATCACGTTTCCGAGTGGTTTATGAGTGTGGCGTGGGCGAAGCTGCTTATCGCGTCGGGTGCTTACTATCTCGCGTGGTCGGTGTTTGACCGTCACTGGCCTGCGTGGGTAGCGGCTGTGTTTGTCGTGGGTTGTCAAGGGCCTATCACGTTTGTTCTCTACCCGAACAAGCTGGCGCCGTACTGGGTCGCGCCGATGCTGATGGGTCTCGCGATCCGTGCGCTGAGATCTCCGTGTTCATGGCGGTCACCGTTGAAGTTGGCGGTCGGTTCACTCGTTCTCGGTCAAGTCCACAGTCTGTACGGCGCGTTTGCGGCGTTGGCGTTGGGGCCGGTCCTCGGTGTTGCGGCCCTGGCGGCGCTGGTTCGACGCCGCGGTGACGCACGCCGGCTCGCGGTTTGTTTATTGGCCATCACGGCTACGTTTCCGTTCCTCTGGATCTCGAAGAAGAACTCAAACCCGATCTCAGCACCGGCTCGACAGGCTGCCACCAGCCATGGCGGCGGGGTTCAGCCGGCGACCGTTCCGCGGGTGGCGAACGGATTCCGGTATTACGAGAACGGTTGGGTCGCGATGACGGCCCGGTATGGCTGGGGCGTTCCTCGTGGCGTTCGCGGGGCCGCGATGACATTGTGTCTGATGCTCGGGAGCGCGCTAGCGTTGATGGGCTCGCGCCGTCGAGAGGCCGCCGTCTTTCTCGCGATCATCGGTGTGATCGTGCTAATTCTTCGAGCGCCGCCTCTTTGCACGGTCGCCCTGGAGGTGTTTCAGAAGGAGTGGATCCTCAGTCGAATGGCGATCTTTCTTTACCTGGGGTTCATCATCCTGGTTCCGGTCTCGATGGCGTGCTTCTTGGAATCGCGGACCCGTTTCTGGTGGGTCCGATCGCTGCTCACGGTTTTCGCGGGCGTCCTGGCGGTTCCTTTCGCGCAGCACAACACGCCCGACTACAACTGGCCTCGTTATTCACGGCTGGCCATCGCGCCGCGAGAGACGCGACAGAGGCACGTCATCCGCACGCAGCGCGTTGTGGAATTCTGCGAGCGGTACATTCCTCGCGGATCCACCATTCTGATCGAGGCGTTCCAGGGCATGGTGCTTACGTCGATTCACGACTGTCACGTCGTGGCACCACAGGCCAGCGGAAACGGCATTGCCGACATTGGCGTTCGACGCGAAGACCTTCGGGCTCTTCTCTCGGCTGGTACGCCGTGGCCTCGGCGCCGGGAGCTGCTCGAGAAGTACGGCGTCGAACACTACTTTCCGGCGGGAGCGCCGACGGACTGGGTCCGCGGGCATCTCAAGGACTTGCACCGGTTCGGGCGGGCCGCCTTGTTCGTCATCGATTTGGAAAGCTAGCTGCGGCTACCGGTTCGTTCAGGCTTGGCGGTAGAGGTCGAGCGTTCGTTGTGCGATCGTGGTCCAGTCGAGTTGCTTGGCCAGGCGGAGGTTGTGCCGCCCCATCTCGGCAAGTTCGCCATGCCGCTGCACGCAGTGCTCCATCGCGCCGCAGAGTGCGCCCTCGTCCTCAGGGTCATAGAGGAGAGCTCCCGTGTCATCCAGAAGCTCGGTGAAGCAGGCGGTCGCCGGTGCGATGCAGGCCTGGCCGAACGACATTGCCAGGAGCGCGGCCCCAGAGGTCAGCACGTCGCGATACGGCAGGACGAAAGCATCACTCGCGTTCATGTAAACTTGAACGTCGTCGTCGGGAACGAATCCGGGATGAAACGTGACGTTCGCATGTGATGCGATGGCATCGTGCACGGTCTGAGTGGACGCCTGCGAGAGCGGTTTTCCGGCGATGATGAGATGCGCATCGTCGCTTTCCAGGTTGTGGAAGGCCTCGACGAGTTCGAGCACGCCTTTGTAGGGTCTGATCTGCCCGAAGAACAGGAAGACTGTCCGGTGCTCGGGCAGATCGAGGCGGCGTCGAGCTTCCTCTCTTGTGATGTCGTTCTTGTAGCTGCTGATGTAGTGCCCGTGCGGGATCACCGCGATCCGGCTACCATCTTCGAGCTTGAAGCGGTCCATGAGTCGCTTCCTGGCGGACTCGCTGTGTACGATGATTCCGCCGGCCAGTCGCACGACCCATCGATTACACACGCGGTCGATTCGCTGGTTCTTGGCCTCGTGGTGTTCCAGGTTGTGCGCCGTCCAGACGATTCGCACGCCCAGCAGGCGCAGGATGAGAAACGCCTTGAGTGAGAACAACAGTCGTAACCATGATCGACGCTTGCCCGCCGTTTCATAGAACGGGTGAAGCCAGTGCAGGTGAAGGATGTGTGGGCGTATCTTGAAGAGCCCCTTCGTAATGGACCACACGTCTTGCGGAAAACGTCCGGTCAGAACACCGAGCGCCGAGAGGTGTTCGTCCAGCAGTCGCTGATACGGGTTGCCGAACCACTGCGGAAGAAAGACGACGCGCAGACGCGATGCCCCGGGGTGTGCTCTCGGGCGGTCCTCTTCGGCGTGACTCACACCGGTTTCCTCCGGTGTTTCTGAATGGTCGGGATTGGCGCGCGTGTCACTCAACGTCAGTTCTCGATGAAGTCATCATGGTCGTCGACGGACGCCCTTCGCATCGTTGCGCAGGGCGTTTTCGACGGTCTTGGCTACGATGCTCGCGAACCGGTCGAATGTAAAGTGCTCGGCCACCTGGGCTCGACCTGCTTCCGCCATGGATCCCGGAAGTGAGGGGTCCGAGAGAAGCGCGTTGCACCCTTCAGCCACACCGGTGTCGTTTTCCGCGACCCATAGGGATTCTCGGTCACGCAGCGCATGCTCAAACCCGCGATGGGCATGACGAGCGACGACGCCGGTTCGACCGCGCGCGAGGGATTCCATCACCTTGATCTTCGTTCCACCCCCTTCAAACAGCGGGACGACGGTGAACGCGCACGCGGCGTATTCATCGGCCAGGTTGTCGACGAATCCGACGGGTTCCACGCCGGGACATCGCCGCCAGCGGGTTCGCTGTCGATCCGAAAGACCACCGCCGACAATGCGAAACGTCGCTGACGGATGAGCCCTTCGGATGATGGGCCAGGCCTGTCGAAGGAAGTTGTCGATCCCGCGCTCGTTGACGCCGAACTTCAGCGAACCAACGAAGAGAATCCGCTTGCAGTCTGGTTGGGGCGGTTGGGGTCGGGGCGCCGGTGCATCCGGCGATTCGAATGGGATGTTGGGCAGGACGGTGGCGCGGTCCTCGCCGACGGCTGCCCGGTCTGCTTCACTGCAGACCCAAAGCTGATCGGGAAGGGTAAGGCGATTCGGGACGATGCGTTCCAGGGCTTTGAGGCGGCGTCGAAGCAGCCACTTCGTCCACGGCGCCTGGCCCGCGACATCCAGTTGCGTTCGTGCGCGATCGGTGTCCAGGTCATCGACGTCGAGGATGAGCGGTGCGAAGCTCAGCGCGCCCGCCCGGACCACGGGCTGGAGGTACCTGCCGACGACAACGTTGTAGTGGTGGACGGACAGCCGGTCCTCGAGCGATCGTGTCGCAAGCGGGTCGGGCGTGTAGTCCACTTCAGCGGAACCGAAGAGGCCGGCGAATCGATCCACCCACTTCGGCGACAGCGGTCGGATCAGCGACCAGAGCCCGTGCTGCCCGCGCGGCGTCGGAACCAAGCTGTCGACAAGTTGGAAGTGTTGTTCGAGTTGCTCGAGCAATTCGGGTGGATGGCGGGCCGGACTTCGTGGCAGCAAAACGAGGTCGACCTTTCCACAACGCGACAGCGCGCGGAGCAGTAGGTTCGTGCGTTGGTGTCCGCCGTTGGTGGGCGGCCAGGGCGGCGTATGGGTTACGGCGAGGATTCGCGTCATTCGTTGTCCCGAAGCTTCCTGAAAGCCATCCGAACCAGCGCAATGTTCGACATCAGACAAACAAGATCCACTGTGCCGTTACTCCTTCTTCGGCGACGCCCCAACGCGGAGAGACTCGACACAGTGGGCCAGATGCCTGATGGCCCACACGCTTCGCTCTACGCGTGCGAACGGAGAAATCGAGAGCCTCGAGAGGGCGGCGAGCACGGCCAGCACGGCGATGGCACAGAGGCACGCTGGATACCACACGGCGCGGTTCCACCGCAGGAACCTCGAAAGAGCGGGCCCTCGCCAATACGTGGTGCCCCGCCCTTGCCGATACGCCCTTCTGCGAACGGATCGTGCGAGGAGCAGCTCAGGCTGAATGCGGTGGGCGACGACGGCGTCGGCGCTGTAGACCATCTGGAAGCCGTCGTCCTGGAGCCTTCGCAGAAAGGTCGCCTCGCTGCCCATGATGCGGTCGATCGGTCGCGGCCCGACGGATTCGTTGAAGCGACGGTTGTTCTCGAACACACGCCGCCGTACCCAGTAATTCCCACCGAACGGATACATGTTCGTTGGATAGAGTTCCTCCCGCTCTTTCCGTTCGTGCCTCCCGAACGCGAACGGCTGAATGCGAGGGTTTTTGGCCCACGTGGGAATCGTCACGTCGGGCCAGTGGATGTCGATCTTCCCGCCGAACACGCAAACGTCGGGCCATCGATCGGAGGCCGACTGAATCGCCTCGAGCCAATCCATCTGAGGCGAAATGTCGTCGTCGATGAAGACGACGAGGTCGCCCAGTGGCACGCGGTCCAGTGCATGGTTCAGCGCGCAGTTCTTGCCGGGCTGAGGCTCGAACAGGTATTGAATGGGAAGGCGACCGATGAACGACTGGACGACATCTTCGGTCTGGTCGGTGCTGTTGTTATCGACGACGACGTATTCGACGACATCGTCTCCTCGGTCGACGAGCGTGAGGGCCTCGAGCGTGTCGCGAAGAGTCTCCGCTCGGTTGTGCGTTGCGATCAAGACGGAGAGTTGTGGAGTAACGACCATGACCACGTCTTTGGAATCGGCGTTCCCGCGCCCCATCTCGCTCCTTGGCGGACCCGCCTCTACGGGTGAGCGAGGAAGTAATAGTTCAGGTGCCGGTCGAACTGCTCGATCAACCGCTCTCGGCTCAGCGGTTCACGACCCACAAGCCAGTCCTGCAGGAGTGAGATCCGGAGCCCGCATTGACCGACCAGAAGATCGTACACCATCTCCGGTTTGATTCCGTAGTATGCCGCACCGCCCAGCCCGAACTCAAAGACGATGTACGGTTTGTACGTACGGATCGTTCCGGTTGCGCCGGAGAACATCGCGAACTCCGCGCCCTCGATGTCGGCCTTGATGAAGTCGATCCGCGTTCCGTCCGGTAGGAGATCGTCCAAGCGGCGGGTTTGCACGCGGATCAGTTCGATCCTCTCATTCTTACTCGGGTACCGGCGCTCCCGCAATCCGCTGTACGCAGGGTTGTTCACGACGTTTCGAAACTCGGCGGTTCCCTGCGTATCGCTCAAGGCGACCTCGAAAACGCCCACGTCCGGGAATTCTCGCCTGAGCTTCGCGGCGAAGTCCGGGAGCGGCTCAAACGCGAAGTGCGTTCCGTTCGGGGCGAATCGCAGCATGTGGGCCAAGATCTCGCCCTTGTGAGCACCCGCATCGACGCAGTTCGACGTTTTCGTCAGCACCTTGGACATGATCCGGACGGTACACCGGTCATACAAGCGGGCTTGCCTCCATGAGCGCGAGAGCGATTGCTTGGTGTACCGCCAGCAGCGCCAGACCGCCCGTGCGGGACCAAATCTACTGAGTTTCTTCCTTACCGTTTCCACGGGCAGTTCCCAGTTGCATGTTGACCGAACACGCTCGGACCATGCGCACCCTGACGCGTGTCGTTGAATCACCTGTTCGCGTCTTCGTCAACACCGGGTTTCGTCGCATCGCGAGAACGGACGACGTGTGTTCAACCCTCCCCGGCATTCAATAGGCCCGCGTAGGCCCGCACCAGCTCTTCATTCTGGTTTTCGGCGTTGAACTCCGCTTCGATCGTGCTTCGCGCGGCGGATTTCAATGCCTGAACCTGATCCGGATTCCGCACGATGTACATTAGCTTATCGACCAATCCCTCGACATCTTGTTCCGGCGCCAGGAAACCGGTGACGCCGTCCTCGACCACTTCGGGAATGGCGCTGTGCGTGGTGCTCACGACGGGTAGGCCACGAGCCATCGCTTCCATCAGAACCGTGGGCGTGCCTTCTTCGTCGCCGCCCCGGCTGGCAACGCTAGGCGCGAGAAATACGTCCGATTCATCGAGGAGTCGTGCGACCTCATCCTGGTTTTTCCATCCCATCAGGTGAACCATCGCCGTCATCTCGTTTTCTTCGATCACGCTCTCCAGGTCGCCGCGCAGAGGTCCATCGCCGATGATACTGTACTGCACGTTCACGCCCGCCCGCGCAAGCTCGGCGATCGCCCGGATGCCGTAGGCGACGCCTTTCTTCTCGGTCAGGCGTGCAACGGTCACCACGCGGAGCGTGTCGCTTCCCCGGAACTCCCTTGGGCGGAAAGCGAACCGGTTGCAATCGACTCCGAGATGATGGACACGCACCCGCCGGCTGTCGCACCCGAGCTCGATGAGTTGCCGTTTCATGCGCTCGCTCAGGACGAGGAACAGATCGCCAGTATCGAAGAGGCGGCGATAGACATCAGAACCGTTTTGCCTCGGATACTGCGTGACGTCCTGGCCGTAGTAGGTGGTTACGAGTTTTCCGTGAAGAACGCCGATATCTTTGAGGAATAGCCCGCGAAGGCCCAGCTGCCCGAAGTGACAGTGGACTACGTCATACCGCCGCTCGGGAAGAAACGGCTTTATCCCGAAGAGAACGTGTAGCGAGAACCGCGGCTGCATTCGACGACGCCAGCGAAAGCAGCGGAGAATCGCCCGCGGATTGGTGAATAGGTGTTTCGCGAGGATCCCCAGGGCGCCAAGGTAGCGTCGCACCGGGTTAGCTGGCACATCGTTGTAATAGGTCGTGCAGTCGAGGAGGCGATAGGACAGCACATCCCCGTGGATGACCTCAGTCTGATCCGGGCGCCGGGCGTAGATGTCGACGCGATGACCGCGATCGATCAATCCGGTGATCTGGCTGAGAATAAACGTCTCCGAGATGACCGGAAACTCACCGACGAGGAATGCGATTCTCATGCGATGTCCGTTCCTAGTCGCCCGGCGGGTCCATGACCTCGGGGGCGGGGCCAAGCCGCCTTGCCACTTGACGGCGCCGTTGCCATCGCTGGAGTCTTCGAATCCCGGAACGAGACAGCAGCGCGTTCCACAACCGCCTTTCCCACGTGTCCGACCGCCAGTGTCGGATAGGTGCCTCGGTTTGCGCACATGCCGGATCGAAGCCGTCCGGTTCGCGCTCGATGATCACGTGCATGTAGTCGTTGACGCTCCAAACGGAGACCAGTTTGAAGTAGGTCATCACGCCGCCGACATCGCCGGCGAGGGCGGCAAGGTCTGTGTGGGTGACCGTCTCGTCGACCACTTGCAGGCCTTGTCCCTGTTCTTTGAGGTAGGCTTGAAGCCTCGGGCTGGGCAACGTCAGCACCAGGCTTCCTCGATCGGCGAGCAATCGGTGAAGCACCTTGTGAAGCGTGGGTCGGTCTTCCGTTGGAATATGTTCATAGACATCGGGAAGCAAGATGACGTCCCAGGGTGGTTCAATGGTATCGGCGAGAATGTCGGCCTGGCGGTGTTCCACGCGCGGGTGAGGCTGAAGTTGTCGGGCCCGCGCGATGTTCGTGGAACTGATGTCGATGGCGAGGATCGTCGAGTCCGCGCTTGCGCGTTGTGCCATTCGACGCGCCTCATAGCCGCACCCACTGCCGACGATCAGAATGCGCCTCGCCGCCGGCGGGATCGCGCCGATGGAGAATGCGAGCTGTGCATCGACGCGCCGGTTGCCATGAACGTAGTCTCGGATCAGCCGAGTGGAGAACTCATCGTAGAAGGAAGCGACGGAAGACTCAGTCATCGTTTGTTTCGAATCGGCTCAGACGGGAAGACGCGGATCGCACCTGTCTGCGAAGCCGCCCCATGATGTGACGCGTGCCCTTCACCCAAAACGGGATGCGCAAACCTCGGGGTACGTAGCCGACATCGGCCATGAGCGGTCCAGCCACGTCCTCGATTTCCGCAACGTCGCGAGAGCGCAGTTGGCGGCGCCAAGCGCCGGCGCGGGACGGGTCCAGCGGACCTTTGGCCAGCGGAAAGAGTTCCGCGTGATTCTTGGCGATATGACGCTCGCTGTCTTCGTAGAAACGGAACATGTCCTGCGTGAACTCGAGATTCAGCCAACTGCACAGATCGCGCATGCTGGTCTCCGGATCGTTCAACAGATCCTCATATCGCAGTTCACGGTAGACGTCATCACCGAGTTCGTGTCCGGCGCGGCGTCCGGCGTCCACCAGGCGGACCCAATGCCTGGCCGCTTCACGGTAGGAGGATGCCCATCCGGCGTTGATGATGCTCGTGGTGACGTCTCGCGGGTCTCGAAGCATCTGAACGAATCGCGCGCCGGGAAAGACCTCGCAAAGCCAGGGTAGTTCGGTGACATACCGTGGTGTCTTGTCTCCCCAGCGGGTCTTTCCTTCTTTGCGTGCACAGGCCTGAAACAACGCGGCCACGCCGCCCGGGTAATCCGTCGGCGCGGCTTGGGACAGTGCCTCCTCCGCTTCGGGGATCGTAAGATTGAAGATGTCAAAGGCCACCGTCTTGGAGGTGGCTTGCGTCCGCTGCAAATCACGTAGAAAGAAGAACCGCTGTGCGGCACCGGTGAAGTCACCGTAGTCCTTCCGGGATTCGCGTAGTACGGGTATGAAGCCGGATTCGGTTGGGATATGAAGCGTCGGGTTCTGAATCAGCATGAGGCGCAGCAGCGTCGTTCCGGATCGATCGCACCCGACGATGAAGACGGGGCTCGAGGAATCCGAGACTTCAGGCGCCTTGGAAGCGCCTGATACATCGCTGACACCGTTGTTCACGTCGTCCCCAACCTTCTTTCATCCGTAGTGAAACGTCGGCCGACCGCCTGTGCGATCTTTCTTAGAAGAACCGAAACGCGGATCGCAGTTTTGTGACGGCTACCGACAGATCCTGGCGGTCAACCGGCTGCATACAGAAGCGCAGCAGTACCGTAACATAGCACACGCACCCGGCCGCGGCACATGCGCCGAGCGTAAACCACGTGTCAGGATCCACGGCCTGCGCAAGGCCGATCCATAGGACGGTGGCGCCGATGCTCGGCGCTACTCCGGGCCAGACGGTCTCCTTGAACCACTGGCGTCCGGTCACGCCAGCCATGCGCCATCCGAGTGGCCAGTGAAGCACCGGGTGGAGGGCGGCCATCACTAGAAATGTGGCGAGCCCTGATCCGACGGCCCCCATCTCGCGGCCGCCGACAAAGTACAGCGTCAGTGCAATGCTGAGGAGCTGTATGCAGAGTACGCGTATCGCGAACCCGGGCATCTGGGCCGTGGCATTGGCGAGCTTCGGAAGCATGATGTTGCCGTAGGCAATGGGAAGGGTCGCCAGAAGTAGAGCCATCACGGTTGCGGCATCGGCGTACATCTCATACCGCTCGGCGAGGTAGAGCCGAAGCGCACTTTCTCTGAAGATGATGAGCGGAACGACGAGGAGCATCGTGCCCCATAAGGCATATCGTCCGCCGCGAAGGTACGCGCTGCGTAGCCCTTGAAGGCTTCCTTTGGCGTGCATCGCCGTCAACGCGGGTTGCAGCGGAGCCGAGACCAGCCAGGAACCCTGCTGGACTTGCGCGCGAGGAAGGGAGCCCAAGAAGAAACTATTGACATCGACCGGTGTGCCCCATTGATTGAGGATGATGGGGTTTGCGCCACTTCGGATGGCATCTGCCAACTGCGCGACGAAATGCCAACCGCCGAACGACGTCAGCTCCCTGGCCGCCTCCCACCGGATCTCGCTACCTCTGAAGCGCAGTGCGGGAATCAGGCGGCGCGAGATCACCTGAAGTACCACCGCCTCCGTCAAGCTGGCGATCACCGTGGCCACCACCACCCAGAGCACCCGCGTGCTCACGCCGAACAGCAGGACAAACAGCAGCGCGATCCGCAGTGTCTCCCGCAACAGCGTGATGATGTTGGCTGTGACGAACTTCTGGCGTACGTAGAGCCCCAGCCCGAACAGGCTCATCGGAAGTCGGATCGCCGTCAGGAGCACCAGCAGCCCCATCATGATCCGCGCATCCCACACGCGATCCGGCTGGATCGTCAGGAATGCGTCGACGTACCAGGAGAACGCCCCCCCCGCGAGCAAGAGAAAAACGCTCCCCGCCAGCAGCAGCGGGAGCATCGTCGAGACGATTTGCGTCACACGTCGCTCGTCGCCCTTCGCGCAGGCTTCGACGATATACCGGCTCAAGCCCGCCGTCAGGACCGCCGTCAGCAGAGGAAGGAAGACGACCACGGCCATGACTACCGGGTAAAGACTGTATTCCTCCGCGTCGATTCGACGAAGAAGATGCTGGTGAAGCCAGACCAATACCCCCACGTTCAGCAATTTGGCCAGCACAGAGCTGCCCGAATTGATGAGCACGAGGCGTTTACTGATCTCAACCTTCTCGGCCATAGGTTCGATACCGTCTATAATCGGCCCATCGTATGAACCAACACGCCCAAAAACAAAGCTCGACCGCTCCTCTGGTCTCGGTGGTGATTCCGACGTGCAATCGCAGGTCGACCCTCGAGCGTTGCCTGAATGCGCTGGCCTGTCAGACCTACCCGAATTTCGAGCTGATCGTCGTCGACGACGCCTCCACCGACGATACGCCCCAGTTCCTCGAACGGTTCGTGGCCGATCACCCGGACCTGCGTATCCAAGCCCTCCGAAACGAGTCCCACGCCGGGGCGAATCCGAGTCGGAACCGAGGAGTCCGCCACGCAGGAGGGCCCTTCATCGCTTTTGAGGACAGCGATTGCATCGCCGAGGTGGACTGGATCCAGAGACTCATGGACGGATTCGTCTCCGATCGCGTGGCCGCAGTGACGGGCCTCGTCGTCGATCCTCCGCCCGGCAACATCTTCGAGCTGACCTTCAAGGGGACCCACCGCCTGGCCAAGCCCGGACCGGCGCACCGTCTGATTGCGGGGAACATGTGCGTCCGTCGCGAGCACCTGCTCGATCGGCGCCTTGACGAGGATCGTGCCGATCAGCCTCGCCACAGCGACGGCACGCCGGACGTTTCCGTTTCGGGCCGGGGAGACGAGGAAGGACTCTTCCTGAGCCTGCGCGCCGCCGGATGGGAGGTCCGCGCGGTACCCGACGCCGTCGTTCTTCACGAACATCACTACACCGGCCGTTCGCTGATGCGTCAGGCTTTTCGGGGGGGTCGATCCGCGGCCAGGCTCGTCTACAAGTACTACCTGCCCACGAGGCTCGACCTACTGCCTTTCATGCTTGCCTACGTGACGTTGCCGCTGATCCTGCTGGGCTCGTGGTTCATTCTCTTCCCAGGCGTCTTCGTTGTGGGCGCAGTCGGCGCCCTTACCTACAATGATATCTTCCGCAAGGGTAAGACCGTTGTTGAGACGATCCTCTCCTTCCCGGTGCTCCTGGTGTATTACCACGTGCGGCTGGTCGGTTACCTGCTGGAAGCTGTATCACTGCGCGCGGGTAGGCAAAGAATCAAACGCCAGCGATTGAACGCGAAGATCTGACGATGATGGCTGCCCAAGCACCGAACAACCCGTCCCGAAAGCGCCGTCGCAATCGACCCGCCAGTGACCGAACGCATCGCACGCCTGTCGACGCAACCGCGGCAACGACTCCGCCCGCTCTTCTCGATCGCCGAAAATGGGGATACGCGCTGCTGGTCGTGGCCCTGCTCCTGGGGATCGCGTTTCGAGCCACCACCGCGGTAGGCAAAGCCTCGCTCCACCACGACGAGACCATTGCCTATCTCGCCGCAACAGGCCACCAGGGCGAGTATGCGAACATCATCGCCAGGCAAACCGCTCCCGTCGGACAATGGGTCGAGGCCTCCCAGTGGAAACGATTCGTTCGCGTCGAGAAACCACTCTGCTTCACGACCATCGGCGCGGATCTTTCCAAGCATGACATTCACCCGCCCCTTTATTTCTGGCTGCTCCACCTCTGGGTCGCATGCTTCGGAACCGAAGTGTGGAGCGGTCCGACACTGAATATTCTTCTGGGACTCCTCTCGACCGTCCTCCTTTTCGGCCTCACCAGAGACCTGTTGGGACGATCGACCCAAGCCGCCATCGTGGCGTTGCTGTGGAACATCAGCGCCGGTGTTCTCGCTGCCGCTTTCTTCGCGAGGCCTTACGAACTGCTCGGATGCTGCACGGTCCTCTTCGTGTGGTGCCTCGTCCGCTGCCTCGACCGATCGCGCCCCTGCGGGTGGAAGCCGCTGTCATGCCTCGCGCTGAGCGGCGCCGCCGGTCTGCTGACTCACTATCACTTCGCGATCCTCCTGACGGGTGGAGCTCTGCTCGCACTGCTGGCACTCGTCCGCAGCCAAAGACGTCGCCTGGCGTCGATCGCCGCTGCCATGGCCGCAAGCGTGCTGGGGCTCGCCGTGCTGCACCCCGGTTTCTCCCGTTCCTTCGAGTTGGCGCAACATCAGGCACAACCCGCCGGGTCCGAACCGCTGTCAGCGAGGGGCGAGCGCGTGCTTTCCTCCTACGCCGGCTTCTTCGTCGGTCGCGATACCCTGGACATCCGCGGTGGCTTTGCACTGGAGTGGACGATCATCTCGATACTGGCGGTCTTCGTACTTTGGGCTGTCGCTCGAGCGCTCCTGCTGTATTCTCGTCGCGTGGACACATCGGGCACGTGCGGTCAACGGTCCGGTCCCGCCTATGCCATGTACTTCCTGATCTGGACCGCTGGGGTGAACATCGCGCTCTACCTGTCCTTCGTCTCACCGCAGCACGCGATGGCGCCGCGATACCTCGTGATGGTATGGCCCTTCTTCGCCCTTCTGCCGGTTCTCCTACTGCAGACGGTTCCTCGCTTTCGAAACGTTCTCACCGTGTTCCTCGTTGCGGCGATGCTGGTCGGCGGCGCGGCGCGCGTGCGACAGGCGTTTCGTCAAGGTGCAGCCCAGATCGATCCGGCGCCGCTCCTGGCCGACGCGCGTCAACTCCTCGTGGACGATGTTCGCCGCGGCTGGCTTCCTCGCGTCGTCTGGAAGTGTCCCGACGACGTGCAAGTCTACGCCGCACCACGTACGTACGTCGAGCAGCATTCCGATGAGTGGCTCCCTCGCCTCGGTTCAGCGTGGCTCTACGTCAACCCCGGTCCCGAAAGCGTCCATCAGCGCCCCTGGCCCGTTCTGAATCTGATTGGCAAGCGATTTCCGATTGAAGAATTGGAGGGCTGGTTCTGGAACCTCGGGCGGGCCTATTACCTCCGCACGGATTGACGGTGCCTCAATCGTCGACATACCCCAGGGATCGAAGCGCCTCCATGGCGCGCTGCCGATCCTCGTCGCTTTCGACGCCTTCCTGGCCGGCTCGCGCGCGACGCTTCCAGTGATCCTCGAGCAGTGTGCCGTAGATCTCCTGCGCCTTGGCACACATCATCGCGGCTCGCTGCGTTTGCTGCGTTGCGAGATCGACCGTCTCCTCCGGGTCGGCCGTGAGGTCAAACAGAGAGCAAACGTCGCCTTGTTGATCGTAAAGCAGCTTGTACCCCTGGTCGACGATCGCACGCTCCGTACTACCGTAGAGCATCCCTTCCATGTAGAGCATGCGGTGGGCATCCTTGTCGATGAGCGGAATGAGGCTGGTTCCGACGATGTCGGAAGGCGCCCGCGCAGACTCACCGGTGAGTGCCAGAATCGTCGGAAAAAGATCAACGGCGCTGACGAGACGATCCATGCGTTCACCTGCGGAAAGCGACGGAGAAACGACGATCAACGGGATATGGACGACCTCGCGGTGGAGACTGTGGCCATGTTCGGTCATCCCGTGTTCGCCCAGCGCCTCACCGTGGTCCGAGGTGAACACAATCAGCGACCGGTCCCACCCGACGTGACGCTCGATGCTGCCGACGATCTTCCCGATCATGTCGTCGATGGCACGGACTTCGCCGTCGTAGCGCTGCGATGCCGTCGGCTTTTCCGTGACGCCGTCCACCGGCGCCGGCGCGTACTTCTCTGCCGGTTCGTAAGGACGATGCGGCGTCAGGAGGTGAATCCATGCGAAGAGCCGTTCCTCGCCGCCGTGTTGCTCAAGCCAACCGTCGAATTGACCGACCAGTCCCCAATCACTGACGTCGGCATATCGCGTGCTCGGCCACTCCTGGGGCGTGAAGCGTTGGGTCGGATCGTATTTCTCGATCTGATTCGGACCCACCGGCCAGTACCAATCGTCAAACCCCAGGCGGTAGCACGTCGCGAAGTTCAGCGCGGGCTGATTCACAAATCCTCCCGTGTAAAAGCCTGCATCGTGAAGAACCATTCCGAGGGTGCGTGTTCGCGCCGGTAAGACGTGACTCCGCTGGCCACGCTTTTGGCGCCACTCGAAGGTCTCCCCAGGCCTCGCCGGAATCTCCACGAGTCCGAGTTGTGTGGGAAAGAGCGACGTCAGCATGGCGCCCATGCTTGGCGTCGTCCAACTCGCCGCTGATTGCAGGCGGTCAAAAGTGACGCCCCGATCCGCTAGACGATCAATGTTGACCGTGCGATGCGCCCCGTATCCGTAGCACGAAAGTCGATCCGCACGCAGCGTATCCACGACGATGAGGAAAACCGCCGTTGCCGGCGGTTTCGCCTTGGTCGTGGAACCGCCCCGCCCCGTCGCCCCAGGTCCGCGAGCCCAAAAGAAGAGGCATCCAAGAATGGCGATACCCGCCGCCGCAATAAGTATATATCGACGCTTCATGCCTGAATCATCGTCGTACCAGTTCACCCGTATCGAACGTTGTCCTCGGTACCGCAGTATAGCCGTTCCCGCGGATGCCGACAAAATGGAAACGTTCGCACCTCTTGTCGATCGATTCGGCTGCCCTGAAACGCGAGACTTCCTACGCGACGTCGCACGAATTGCCTCGAGCGCTCCGCTCTGGTATCTCTGACGGCTTGATTCATCAGACCCGCTGGGAGATCAGGCACATGCAGTACGTATTCGCACTCGCGATTGCGCTCGTGCTCAACGCGACAGCCAATTTGCTCATGAAGACCGGTATGAAGCCGATCGAAGCCGCCGGCGGTGTGTTGCGCGACGGGCTGATGACCGGCGTCAAAACGGTCATGACCAGCGGTGTGTTGATGATCGGACTGGCCTGCTTTGTCCTCAACGCCGCCTTCTATATGTATGCGCTCCAAAGCAAGGCGCTCAAAATCAGCGTCGCTTATCCCATCATGGTCGGCGGAGGATACGCGCTCATCGCCGTCGTCGCGCGGGTTCACCCGGCGCTCGCCGAGACCATGACATTGGGGCAGAAACTCGGCGTCGCCCTCGTACTCGTCGGCATTCTCTTGATCGCCACGCAAGCCGGCGACCCAGCCGCGCAGCGTGTTTGACCGCATGAAGCGGAGGGGTTCGCGCAAACGTAAGCGGAGGACCGACCTATACGCGCCGACGACACCTCGCCCCGCGGACGACCGCCGCGGTGGCGTCCACGAGCAGGTTTCCGCCGGCGGAAAGGTCCGGATCGGCGACGTCGTTCGGGTGATCGCCGGTACCGACGACATGTTCCCCGAATCCCCGCAGGCGGATTAATCCGCAGTGTGGTTTCTGTATCACGCGCGGGCTGCGTTGTTCAGGGGCCGATAACCGTTCGGGGACGGTTGCCGCGCCGTCTGATATGGGTGCGGCCTCACTTCCTGAGTGTACGTTTGCTGCGGTTACTACAGTGGCCACGGATTCTGTACGGTCGCAGTCGTCTCGGTCGCCGTTGGTTATCCGGCGTTCCGGATTCATTCATTTCCTCGCTTTTCGTTGGCATTTGGATTGCCTATTAATTGTTGTGGAATAGTCTGTGCGGTGCGGGAGCTGCAAGGCGCGCGTGTCGGTCGGCGTGTTTTCCGCGTTTTGGGAATTGGGGTCCCGCCGGGTGGAAGGGGCGACCCGGGTCGGGAACGAGATTGGGGAAGGGCGTTGCCGAGTAGAACACTTCCTTAACCAGTAGTTGTTCATCGTTGCGTTCGGTGAACGACGCGCCGTGGGGGGGCGAACCACACGTAGCCCGTGGGAATTGAGGGGACGATCATGCACGAAACCTGGTGGCGATCGAGGATGTCCCTGGCGGCGCTGAGCATTGCGTTGGCGTCCTTTCTGGGAATCGAAGTGCCGACGGCGCATGCTGAGGGCCGGGCCTCTGGTCTCTACGTCGTGGGGGACGGAACGGTAACGCTGGAGTTCGACCCGGCTGCGTTGGACGCCGCCGGTTTGCGTTTCGTGGTGCGCGAACAAGGAGCGGGAGATGCGGGTGGGCATGTCGACAACGTCATCACGCTGGTCGTTCAAGACAGCTCCGAAATGACGATTGATGTTTCCGATGGGGTGGCGCGCGGTATTGCCGGCGGCAGTATCGACACCTGCGGCGCGATTCTGATGACGGCGCGGGATGCTCAAGCCGTGATCGGAAACCTGCGCGTGAACGCGACGGATCCGGCCTTGATGACCCTGGCCGATACGCTGGGGCAGAGCAGCGCACCGAGCGAGGTCTTCGAGTTGACGCTTCTGGAGGTAGAGCTTCTCCGATCAGCGCGCGATGTTGTTTTGACCGCCGAAGTCAGAGTCAGTGACCGGTGGGCGGCGGCGCACGATCTTCCCGAGCTTTCGACCCGTGTTGTCGGGCTCATGGTGGTGGAGGTCGGCGTGGCGTCGATGCGAGACGCCAAGGCCCCCGTTCGCTCGTGCGGTCGCAAGGGCGGGTGCTACGATCGTGCCGGGTCCGTGGCGGCGACGGGTTCGGACGTTATCGTGGCCGATCTTCAGGGCGTCATGCGTTACCGAGCCGAGGGCGACATCACATCCTACGCCGTGGCGACGAACGCCTGCAACATCGGGACCGCGCGGGCGAATTGGATCGCCGGAACGAATCAGCACCCGGTCATCATCATGGACGCGTACCGTTTGAAGGGCGATCGCTTCGAGCAGATTGGCCAGAGTTGGGTGAAGCACGGTTTCTATGCGGTATCTCAGAGTCTTTGCGGGTCCTGCACGGATGCGACGAACGGAACACAGCTCGGCGTGGGTTGCTCCGATCCTTACAGTGCGTATCTGAACGGCGTCCAAACGAACATGAGCCCACGCACCATGGTGAATCCGCAGACCGGCGAGTTCCCGTTTGATGCCTTGACGCCGTCGTGGATCGGTCCTGCGGCTACGACGGAAAGCGAGCGTCGCATTCAGATTCACCACGATGATCTCGATCCGGCGTTGAATGATGGGGCTCGCTATTTCATTCAGGGATTCTACATTCATCCGGACGACTGCACCGCAGGTACCGACGAGAACAACGCCTCGTACCGTGAGGTGGCTGTTTTCGTACCATCCCCCGGGATCTATAAACTGGTCATTCGTTCACCTAACGATCCTCCTCCCGCTGCTTGCGATCCTGCGCCCTTGTTCTATACGCAGTGCCAGCAGCCTGCGATCCGCGCGTGGCAGGATGCCGATAACTCGGTCGTGGAGACGGACGCCCGCGTTCCGAATGAGGGTCTTTTCATCCTCGCTGCGAAGGCGAAGGAGCTGGACACGGGGATATGGCGATACGCTTACGCCCTGCAGAACTACAATTCGCATCGCTCCGGGCAGGCGTTTCGCGTTCCGTTCCCAGACGGTGCGATCGCGACGAACGTCGCGTTCCACGACGTGGACTACCATAGCGGCGAACCCTACGCGGCGACGCCTTGGGATGCGGTGGTCGGCGGGTCGGCGATTACCTGGTCGGGTGAATCGTGGATCACGCGGTGCTACGGCGGTGACAACGATCAGCAACCGTGTGTCTGCCCTGGGGACCCGCCTGGGGACGGGTGCATCGTGACCGACCAGTGTCCGGGGAGCGCCGTCTGCGACGCGAACGGTCTTCCGGTGGGGTGCAGCAAATTGGCCGTCGGTATGTGTCGCGACCAGGCCAACGCCCACCGGTTCGACACGATCTATAATTTCTCTTTTGACGCGAACGTGGAACCGGCCACCACCAAGGTGCGCATCGATCTCTACCGGCCGGGTTTTCCGAAGTACATCACGGCCGAAACGATCGGTCCGCGAATGGACCTCATCGACTGCAACGGAAACACCGTTCCTGACGCGTGCGATCTCGATTGCGGAAGAACCGAGTGCGTCCCGCCGTGCGGTCAAAGCACCGACTGCGATGCCAACAACGTACCGGATGAATGCGAGGCCGACTGCAACGAGAACGACGTGGCGGACAGTTGTGATCTCGCCAACGGAACCAGCAACGACTGCAACGGCAACTACGTTCCGGATTCGTGCGAGGCGGACTGTGACGGCGACGGCATTCCGGATGACTGTGATTCGGTCGAGGATACGGATCAGGATGGGATCACGGACTGCTTCGATCTCTGTCCGAATACGACGCCGCCCAATTCGTGCGTTTGTCCGCCGAATCGCTGCTGCTTCTTTCCGGACAACCCGACGCAGTGCATTGTGGGGTTCACGCGTGAGCAGTGCTTGTCATTCCCCGGAGCGAGACCGGACTGCGTGGAACCTCCGTGCAACAACGGTTGTCTGCTGGGCGACGTCGACGGCGACGGTGACCTCGATCTGAGCGATGCCCGCGAGCTTCAACGATGCCACAGTGGTTCCATCGGAGGATTGGACTACGTGACCCCATCACCCGTTTGTCAAGCGCTCTTCGACTTCGATAAAGACGTCGACATCGACCTTTTTGACTATCAAGCCTTTCACGATCAGAGTAAAGGACCATGACATGGACCGCCACGATCGTCGAGCGGTTCCGGCAGCGTTTGTCGCGCTGACGGTATGGGCGCTGTCTGCATCGCCGGTATCGGCTGTGCAGGACTTCGATCGAAACGGGTACGTCAACCAGCGAGACTTTCGCTTTTTCGAGCCTTGCCTGAGCTTCTCGGGTCCGGGTGGGGACCCGGCGTATCAGGAATGCCGCGACGTTTTTGACGGCGACGGGGACGGCGACATCGATCTCGCCGATTTCGCCGCATTTTCCGGTCGCGTCGGACACGTCCCGATTCCCCTGAAGGATCCGCTCGGGCAACCGATCCTTGTCGGCTCGACCACTCCCTACAGCCCTCGTCAAACCTGCGGCGGTTGCCATGCGCACGACACCGACAGCATCGCCAATGGCGAGTGGTTCCAGCAGGGTCGCACCGACACGGCCGGTAACGTCGACATGAAGGACGACTACGACGGCGACGGAAAGTATTGGATCAAGAGCGCCGGTCGTTACGGGAAATGGGGTCAGTCCTTCCAGTTGATGCTCGCCGCCAAGCACAACACACACCCTTCGCAAATCGACGAGACCACGTTCGCCTGGATTCGCGATTGCGGCGGGTGTCACTCGGGGGGCGGACCGGGCGAACACGACCGTGACGGTAAGCTTCTGTGGGATGTTGCAGCGGGCAAGTTTGGCTACGAGTTGATGGGGCTTTCGGCGGAGGACGTCACGCTCGACGGCGATTACGGCGTACTCGACCGGACGACGGGAACGGTCGGTCCGGCCCGTTGGGACCTCACCGGATTGTCCGAGCCGGATTGTCTGCTCTGCCACCGGGGTCAACGCCCGACGGTCGAGGGCGTTGACAAGGTGATGAGTTGGCGACGGGAAGTTCTGGCTGCCGGAACGAACCTGAGGGATGACCAGGGTCAACAGGTGCCTGCGTTCGCCGCGGCTCCGACGGCGGGGCAGGGATGGTTTTCTACGAACACGACCGGTCGCGTCGCCTCCTCACGACAGGATGTGGCGCGAAACGGTGTACTGACTTCAGCGGATCGTGCCTTTCTCGACGACCCGACGTCGAGCGGAGGGCGTACAGCGGCCACGACAACGCTGCAGATTGACTACGGCGTTGGCGTCAAGGACGGGAGTCTGCTCGTCGGTGAGGGCAACGGCGTGCTGCTGGCGCCGACTTCGCTGGCGAGGCGCACGCTGGACACGGCGTGTGTCAGTTGCCATCCGTTGGGTGTTGTGGCTGGGGAAGTCTGGTTTGACGAACGCGACGTACACTATCGCAAGTTCAACCGCCTCAACGACGCCGATCCGAATAATGACGTACCGCCGGAACGGAGCACGGCGTGTGGTGTGTGTCACCCGACGGGCCTGGATCATAACGCCGCCAAAGGGAATTCGTTCCAGCTTCAGTACCGAAATGATCTGGATTACAAGGATTTCCGTACCTGTCGCGATTGTCACCTGACGGTGCTGCCCAACGGTGAGCCGAACCCGCGGAAGCACCCGGAGTCGCCGGCGGTGCCGGGCGATGTTCCGATCCACCAGATCGGTTTTGCCGAAGGGGAAAACGGTCCGATGCGGGCGATGTCCTGTCAGGCCTGCCATATTCCGTATGCGTTGACGCCGGGGCTGTTCTTCCGCGACATCACCGTTCCGGGCAACATCGCGTGGACGTCGCAGTATCTTTCGGCGGATCCGCTGGACCCGACGTACGGCGACAAGACCCGCTGGTATCCGCCGCTGCTGTGGAAGAAGGACAGCGACGGTGTGGAACGACTGTTCCCGGCCAGTGTCTGGATCAACATCTACTTCGGCGACTGGGATCAGAAAGGAACGCCCGACGAGCTGAGTGACGATGTCGTCGCGCCGATCTACACGTGGCGCGTCGCGCAGGTGGTCGGCAGTTCTCCGCTTCCCGAAGCGACGGACGACGACGGCGACGGTCGGATCGAGATCGATCGACCGGAAGAGATCCTCGCCTATTTCGCCGCCCTCAAACTAAACGACAGCAACGGTGAGCCGGTTGCCCGGCGTCCCGTGCTGGTTCGCGGTCCGCGCGTGTGGTATGAGGATGCGGCGTCCGAGACCGGCGTGAGTTTTTTCGAGCACGAAGAGAAGGGCATTCCCGTCAGTTCTTACCCCTACCTGTGGGGCATGGATCACAACGTTCTCGCCAAGGAGGAAGCGCTCGGTGCCGGGATGGAGCCGGAGAGCTGTGAGACCTGCCATCGCAACGACGGGAAGTCTCCGGTGTTCGATCGAAAGGTCCTCGTCGACCCGAACGGTCTGGACGGGAGACCCCAGTACAAGACCGTTCGCGAGATGGCGAAAGTCTTTCCGTTCCATTCGCGCGTGGTTCTTCGCGACAGTCTTGGGAATCCATTGACGGCCCAGTCGACCGAGCCGTACAGCGGGCGGCAGACTTGCGGTCTGACGGGATGTCATGACGCCGAACGCGTGTCACACGGCTCGTGGTTCCAGGATGGCCGTACTGATGTCGACGGCGTCATCGACATGAAAGACGACTACAACAACGATGGACGCCACTGGATCAAGAGCGCGGGGCGATACGGCAAGTGGGGACAGTCGTTCCAGTATCAGTTGGCGGCCAAGGACAACGCCGGCCCGTCACACATCGATCAGCCGACGTTCAACTGGGTTCGTGACTGCAGCGGTTGTCATCCGGGCGGCGGACCGGGCGAACTGGATCGCGACGGGGAGCTGCTGTTCGATGAGGTCACGGGGCAATTCGGATACGAGGTGCTGGGTCGAACGCCGGCACAGGTTCAGCTTGACGGGGACTATGTCAAGCAGGACTTCGCCACGGGGACGGTCTCGCCGGCGCCGTGGGATGTGACGGGGCTGTCCGGTCCCGACTGCCTGTTCTGTCACCGCGCCGATCGGCCGGAGGTGAACGGGACGTACATGAGCCTGGCGTGGCGGAAGAACGTGCTGGCGGCCGGGGAGAATCTCGTGGACGACCTGGGGAACCCGGTTGCGGCGTTCGCGGCGGCGGGGACCGCGGGTCAAGGTTGGTTCTCGACGAATGGAGTGACGGCGAGTGCGGCATCCGGCGCGGTCGACAAGAGCATGGCGGACGTTACGTTCCTGGACGCGATGTTCGGTGATTCCAAAGTGAAGACGGGCGGAACCGCAGCGACGACGACGCTGCAGATTGACTATTCGGTGGGCGTAGGGAATGGGAGTTTGGTGGCGGACGCTTCGAGTGACGTGGTGTCGGTGGCGCCCGCTTCGCTGACACGGCCTACGGATCTGGCATGTTGGGGGTGTCATCCGTACGGGACGGTCGCGGGGACGACGTGGTTCGACGATCGTGACATCCACTACCGCAAGTTCAACCATCTCAACGATCAGAATCCGTATAACGACATTGGGCCTGAGGAAAGTCGGGTCTGTATCACCTGTCATCCGGGGAATCTCGATCATAACATTGCCAAGGGGAACAGTCCGCAGCTTCAGTATCGCAACGCGCTGGACTGGGAGGGATTCCGTACGTGTCGGGACTGCCATCTGAAGTATCTGCCCAGCGGCGAGCTCAATCCGAAGAAGCACCCTGAGGCGCCGGATGTGGGGCATTCCGGGGACACGACTATCGTTCACGCGCCGGACACGCGAATGTTCACGGTGTTGTCGTGTCAGGCCTGTCACATTCCCTATGCGCTGACGGGGTCGGTCTTGTTCCGTGACATCACGGTTCCGGGCAGCGTCGGGACGAGTCAGCAGTATTACTCGACGGATCCGCTTCACCCCGAGGTTGAGGATGATGACAGCCGATGGTATCCGGCGTTTCATTTCAAGACGGATGTGGACGGGGTGGAGCGTTTGTTTCCGACCAACATCTGGATCACGTTCTACTTCGGCGACTGGGACCAGGGCACCGCGCCAGGTGATCTGTCGGATGACGTGATTGCACCGATCTTCACGTGGCGTGTTGCGCAGGTGATCGGAGATGAGCCGTTGCCCATTCTGGCGGATGACGATGGCGACGGTCGTAAGGAGATCAACCGGGCGGACGAGATTCTGGCGTATCTGAACCGGCTGAAGACCGAGGACGCGAACGGCGTTGTGGTGGCGGACAATCCGGTGCTGGTCCGCGGCAAGCGGGTCTACTATCAGGATCCGGCAGACGAAAACAACGTTTTGTCGTTCGAGCATGTCGGGACGCCGATTGCGATGAACGAGTGGTATCCGTATCTGTGGGGTATGGATCACAACGTGCTGGCGAAAGAGGAATCGCTGGGGTATGCGCCGATTCAGACGGATGGCTGCAACGACTGTCACCGGGCTGACACGCTCGACTCGCCGGTGTTTGATCGCATGATTCTCGTGGATCCGCTCGACGAGACCGGTCAGGTGGTGTACGAGAAGGTTCGCGACATGACGGGTCTGAATCCTCGGTGATGGGGTATGGGGGCGGTGGTGAATCGAGTGTCGTGGCGCGTGCTTATCGGGGCCGGTGCCCGGGTGTGACGTCGAGCGGCTCACGCTTGCGTACGGTCGGCGTCCGGTAAGATGTTTGGTGGTCCGGGTCGGTCACTCTATCATAGAA
>JAJDDV010000135.1 GCA_029260135.1 Phycisphaerae bacterium
CCGAGCACGCCCTCAACCCCACCTGGGCCAAGAAGTGCGGAATCAACCTCGAGCAGTTGCTCGTCAGCCAGCCCGAGTCCGGCGAACAGGCCCTCGAAATTACCGAGATGCTCATCCGCAGCGGCTCCGTCGACGTCATCATCGTCGACTCCGTCGCCGCACTCATCCCCCGCGCCGAAATCGAAGGCGATATGGGCGATCCACAGATGGGCTCACAGGCCCGCCTCATGAGCCAGGCCCTTCGCAAGCTCACCGCCGCCATCGGCAAGAGCAATACCGTCGTCATCTTCATCAACCAGATCCGCATGAAGATCGGCGTCATGTTCGGCAACCCGGAGACCACAACCGGCGGCCGCGCGCTCAAGTTCTACGCCTCCGTGCGCCTCGACATTCGACGCATCTCCGCCATCAAGGAAGGCGATACCATGATCGGTAGTCGTGTCCGCGCGAAGGTCGTCAAGAACAAGGTCGCCGCCCCCTTCCGCGAAGCCGAGTTCGACATCATGTTCGACAGCGGCATCAGCGCCGAGGGCGATCTTCTAGACCTCGCCATCACCGACGGCATCGTCGCCAAGAGCGGCGCATGGTTCAGCTACAACGACGTCCGCCTCGGCCAAGGCCGCGAAAACGCAAAGCAGTTCCTCCGCGACAACAAAGACCTCTTCGACGAAATCCGCGACGCCGTCCTGACCAAACGCCAACCAGCCGACACCGAAGAGACAAACGCCGGACCCAAACTCGAAGCGAAGAAGCCCCCGGCAAAGCTCCCAGCCAAACGAAAACGAGCCTAAAACAAGCACCTAGGACCCCGCGCCTAAACCCGCATGTTCGGTAAGCCGACAGACCATCAGGCGCCGTCCGCGCGCAGGCCGCCCAAGACCTGCGCCGAATCGACGGCCGAGGAACTGACCGGCGGCGGGACATGCTGGAACACGCGGCACACAACGACACAGCCACACTGCCCTCGCGGTACGTCCACCCCCCCGCCGTCATCCCCTTCCCCTCGACGGGCGCCCGCGAGGCGACCGTCCTCGTCCTCGGCCCCGACGCCTCCCACATGGGCGGGATGGCCACCGTCGTTCAACAGATCCTTTCCCTCGACTTCAACGGAAAATATAAAACCCAACTGTATCCCGCCACCTTTGCCACAAGTGACAGGCAGTTGACATGGATGCGCGTCCTCCGCCACATCAACCACGCCCGCGCCCTCCGCGCCACGATCCGCCGAACCGGCGCCAAGATCGTGCATATCCATACTTGCAGCGGGTTCTCGTTCTACCGATCGGCGCTCGATATGCGTGTGGCGCAGCGGAGTGGGTGCAATGTCATCCTCCACATCCACGGTGCCGCGTTCGACGAGTTCCATGAGAACGAACCGAAATGGCGGAAGCGGTGGGTGTCGAGGGTGCTGACGCGCGCCGACTGTGTCATCGGGCTGTCAGCTTCGTGGGAGGCGAAGCTCCGCGCGGTGGCCCCCAATGCCAACATCGCGGTTCTGGAGAACGCCGTGGAGATTCCGGCGAAGCCCTCTCGAGGCAGCGGAACCGGAGTCTGCCGCTTCGCGTTCCTTGCGCGGATGGATACGTGGAAGGGGATCGCCGATGTCCTGGACGCCGGCGAGATCCTGCGCGACGGCGGCGTTCGCTTCGGGCTGACCCTGGCTGGGCCGTCGGGCAGCGCGGGGGACGAGGTCACGCTCCCTGCCGAGATTCGGCGCCGCGGGCTATCCGACCTGGTCGAGTACGTCGGGCCGCTGCAAGGTGATGCGAAGACCAACCTGCTCGCGACGACCGACGTGTACATTCAGCCGAGTCACCATGAAGGTATGCCGATCGCCCTTCTGGAGGCGATCGCGTATGGCTTGCCGGTTGTGGCCACTCGTGTCGGCGCGGTACCGGAGGTCATCGAGGATCGCGTTCAAGGTCGGGTCGTGCCGAGTCACGCGCCCCAGCGTCTGGCGGGCGCGATGCGAGAGCTTGCCGATCACGCGCACGATCGCTTCCGAATGGGTCGGGCGGCTCGATCTCTGGCGCTGGAGCGCTTCAGCTTGCTGCGGCTGCGAGATGATCTCGCCGTGCTGTACGACGCTGTCGGCCGGCGCGCTACTCCTGACCGGCGGCTGACGCGAGTACCTCGGAGCCGCTTGCGGTATTGATGTGGTCCGCTTGGGCCGCGACCTTTCGGTAGCCGAGGTATTGAATGATCTCGAAGACCTCGGACCAACTGGGGAAGGGTCTCTCGTTGATTCGTTTGTACTCATCAACGGCCATGATGAACTCGAGCAGCTCGCCTGTGATCTCACCTTCTTCCGCCGCGCGTCGAACTTCACCTCGTCGGCGTCCCGGTCCTCGCCGACGATCCATTCCTGTTCGTCGCTCGACGGCGCACTTTCGGCGATCTTGAGGCTTCGTTCCACCACGACGATCGGGTCCCGTGTAGTTTTCCGGTGAATCTGACATGGAAGTAGCATCGGCGCGGGAGCGGTCGGTCTTGACCCTGGAACCGGAATGGTCGCCGGCCAGCGCGCGACGTTTCGAGACCGCTTTCGACGACGCTGAGGAAATGGTCACTCTTATCGGATGGTGCGGGTCACGGCGCGGTGCGTTCAGAAGGCATATTCACCATCCGGGTCGAACCCCTCATCCTCGTCGTCGTCGAGGTCGTCATCGTCGTCTTCGAGATCATCGGCGTCATCGTCCGGAAAGAAATCGACGTCATCATCATCGTCCAGGTCCACGTCCTGTCCAGATTCGTCCTCGTCGGTTGGAAAGAATTCGATCATCGCGTCAGCGCCTGATGGTGATCCTGGTTCCTTTCGTCCATGACCCCATTCTCCGTACGCACCTTTGCGCGGAAAAGTCTATGCCCGCCAAATGCGACGTCAAGAGACCCACCTGGCGCGGGAGGCCTCTGTTTTTTTCGCCAAAGTGGTGCCGCGACCTTAGTTGGGGTTACAATAGGAGCGGCAAGGAGGAACCGAGAATGGACAGAACGGACCAGTTGCCCGACGAAGGCGGATCGGTCGAGCCTGGACGGGCATTTGAGCCCCTGGAGGCAGCCGAGGGAGAGGGTACCGCACTACCGGGCGGACCGGCCGGGGACGGCGCGGACACACAGGCGACGGCGGAAACGGAAATCTGGGTCGGTCGAACGCGGTGGCAGCATTACGCGGGGCGAATCGGTCTGTGGTTCGCAGCCAACGTCGCTCTGGCCTTCTTTGTGGGCTGGATCACCTCGCAACTCGATGAGTTGCAGGCCTCTCATGGATTCTGGATCATCGTCGCAGTGGTGTTGGTGTCCGGGTTTGTCGTGGTCGGCCCTGTTCTGTTCACGATCATCAGCCAGCGGTACCGTCTCACGTCGCAGCGTCTGTTCGTCGAGCGGGGCATCCTGAGTCAGACGATCGACCAGACGGAGTTGATTCGCGTGGACGATGTCCGCATCCACAAGAGCCTGGCGGATCGGCTCTTCGGCCTCGGGACCGTCTCCATACTCTCGACGGATGTGACGGATCGGGAGGTGGTGATCTCGGGAATATCGGGCCCGGAGTCGGTGGCGGAACACATTCGCAGCCGCATGCGTGCGATGCGGAAGAAGTCGCTTTTTGTCGAGAATCTTTGAGCGCCCCAGGTCCCTCGAAGATGTTGGCTGTCGGTGCAAACTGACGATAGAATAGGCAGGCGAAGGACGATTCCTTGTCGGTCTCGTCCGGAAGTGCTCTTAGGAACGATTGCGGATGGCGGAGCGAGCCCAAAGACAGAAGAGTAAGTTCGAGACGGTCGAGCCGCTCGGTAAGCGAGTCCTCATTCGCAAGGACGAGGACAAGAAGGTGACGAAGGGCGGCATCGAGTTGCCCGACTCTATCGAAATCCCCACGATCACGGGCCGCATCGTATCCATCTCCGCGCACATCGAAAACGACGACGACTTTCCGATTCGCCAGTACGACCGCGTCTTGTTCAACCCGCGAAAGGCGATTCCGGTCGAGTTCGACGCGGACAATCAGCTTTTCGTGGTTCCCCTTGAAGACGTGGTCGCGGTGTTTCGGAGTGAGTCCCCTTCCTGACCTGAGATTGTTGTCCTCCCGCGGATCGGCCGAAGCGGCCGGGTGCTTGCCATGCTCGACTTACCGACCCCAGCGCTGATCGGCGTCATTCACTTGCCGGCGCTGCCCGGAAGCCCCGGTCACCTGTTGCCCATCGATGAGATCATTGTGCGCGCCGTCGAGGACGCACGGGTGCTCCAAGACGCGTCGTTCGATGCGGCGATCGTCGAGAACCTCGGCGACGTTCCGCTGTCCGCAGACCAGCTACCGCCCGCGAGCGTGGCCGCGTTGTCGGTCGTAGCGGACCGCGTTCGTGAGACGACGTCGCTAAGGATCGGGATCAATGCGCTTCGGAATGACGCGTTGTCAGCCCTGGGCATCGCGGTGGCCTGCGGTGCTTCGTTCATTCGCGTCAACGTTCACTGCGGTGTGGCCGCGACCGACCAGGGACTGATCGAAGGGCGGGCGGACGAAACGCTGCGCTACCGCAAGCTGCTCGGTCGTCCCATCGCGATTCTGGCGGATGTTCATGTGAAGCACGCCTCGTCGCTGAATGAACCTGACATCGCGCGGGCTGCGGCCGACACCGCGTATCGCGGATTGGCCGACGGATTGATTCTGACCGGACCGGCGACGGGTGAGCCGGTGGACATGGAGAATGTTCGGCGTGTGAAGGAGGCTGTTCCCGATCGTCGCCTGTTCGTCGGTAGTGGGGCTACGGTCGAGACGGTCGAGCCGTTGCTCGCAATGACGGGCGGTGTCATTGTCGGAACGGGGATCAAGGCGGATCGGAAGGTGGGAAGTCCGATCGACGCAGACCTCGCCCGTGCGTTCGCAGGGGCTGCAGGGCGGGGGTAGGCGTGTCTTCTCACCGCGGAGAGCGCAGGGTCTCACAAATCTGTGGGCGGTCGCCGTACGGCGCTCATGCCCAGGGCGACTGTGTCTGGGCCGCTCATTCTGGGGCACCGGGATGGGCACGGCGAGATTATCCAGCCGGGCGACCCAGATTCGAGATTCCGCATCGCCGATGCACTCATCTGACCAACGATAACACCGAAGTGGCGTCCGACGATCAGGCTCCCGGCACGTTCGCGGCATGCGCGTGCAGTCCACACGCCCCGAGTACCTGCCCGATGATCGGACGCGTGAGCTGGAGACTCCGTCAAGCCGCCGGGGCATCGGCACGCATCACGAGGATCTCAGAGCTAACTGACACGCGCAGCATCACCGATAAGAGGGAACGGAGTGGGTCAGGAGCGTCTGACGTGTTACGACATACACCTGTCTAGGACGCTGATATGATGCCCAAGAATCTTTCCGCCCTCGTCCGAGGACGCATCTGGCAAAAGTTCTTGTCTCTCTCATCGTGCCTGATCGCCGGATGCACTACGCTCAGTGGTCTTGGCGGAAGCGGCGGTGACGATGATGGCAGTGGTGCGTCATTCCTCGAAATCGCTTTCGCTGAGGATCTCAATGACCCGCTCTATGCCCGTGCCAAGACGGACGAAGGCGATGAGTTCGCCGTGTTCGTCGAACGAGCCGACGACGGCGAACCCGTTGCCCTGCGGGGACTCGCCTCGCAACTGGCGGACGGAACCGTCGTCACAGCTGTCGCTGACGACACCGGACGGCCGGCGCGCTTTGAGGACGCCGATTCATCGGTCACGATCATCTATCGCACTTCGGACGCAACGGCCATCTACACCGACGCCCTGGGGTTGAGCACTGAAGCCGTGTTCGCGTTACCGCAAGCCGTCCGTTCAACTTCCAAAGCGACAACGGAATCTCAAACCATCGGGGCGAATCTCCTTTGTACAAACCTCCTCGCCAGCTACAGGTCCATTGTGGCGGTCGTTTTTGACTGCTCGGGCACGCCCGATTCGCCGCTGTGCAGCAGTGTCATCGCGCAGGCGGCACACGCAAGCTTGAGGCTCTGCTCGGAGGATTCGAGCATCGTTCCAGACGCGCAGTTGGAAACGCGGATCGCTACCGATCCGGAAGCGCTCGGGGTCGGAATCGGTCTCTCTGTCGTTGCCGCTGCCGACACACGCCACGAATCAGGCCAGACGATCGTTGAACTCAACGGTGTCGCCACGGGCGGCATCAGCCCCTACACGATCACTTGGGTGCTCTCCGAAGGACCGACAAGTCCGATCATTCCGGATGGTGCATCTACGGAAGTGGCGCTCGATCAGACGGGTGCATACACGATTGTCGTGACTGCAACCGACTCTGGCGGCGAATCGGCCACCGAAACCATCGTCGTTGACGTAGTCGTCGCCACCCCAGTAGCGCCACTGAGCGCCAACGCGGGGCTTGATAGAACGGCAACTTCGGGCATCGCGATCATCTTGGAGGGATCGGCGACAGGAGGCGCTGACGCGTACGCCTGTGAGTGGTCGCCTGCAACCGGCTTGTCAGATCCGAATGCGACACAACCGACGTTGTCCTTGGATGAGCCTGGAACCTTCACCTACACCTTCACCGTCACCGATGGCGGGGGCGCCGAGGCGACGGACAGCATCACGGTTGTCGTGGTGGAACCACTCGTCGCCAACGCGGGGCCGAACACAACCGTCTTCGTTGGCCAGACGTTCACTTTGCAGGGAAGCGCGCGCCGCGGAGACGGTGCGTACAACTACGAATGGACCCCCACGACCGGGATTTCCGATCCGAACGTGGGTCAGCCCGCGCTGAACGCCACGGACGTCGGAATCGGCATCATCGAGTTCACGCTGACGGTAACGGACGGAACCGGGGCGACGGATTCGGATACCGTAATCGTCACCATCATCGAGGGCGGAGGACCCGCGCCAACGACGATCAGTTCGATCATGTGGAACGCCGACTACGCCGGAGCAGGGTATCAGGTCTTGGTGGAGTTCAGTCAGGGAATGAACCAAGCCTCCGCCGAGATGCCAGGCAATTATCGGATCAACGGAACGATGACGAACCCGACAACGGCCTCGCTCAGTGGAGACAGAAGAACGGCCACGTTGGTCTTTGGCGTTTCGATGACAACGACGGACACCATCGACGTCAGCGTTGGCGGTTCGATTCTGGACTTCCTCGGAAGGGCCTTGCCCGAAGCCCTCAACCAGGCCATCACGGCAAACGCCGACGACACGACCAACCCCACGATCAGTTCGGTCACTTGGGCCGACGGATATACTACGAACGGCTACCAGGCTGTTGTGGCCTTCAGTGAATCCGTGGATGAGAGCACGGCTGAGACCGCCGGCAACTACGATGTCAACAACGGGGCCAACGACGCCCCCGGCACGGCGGTATTAGGCGCCGACGGCAAGACAGTCACGCTGACCTGGGCTCCCGGCGATCTCACGAACCCACTCGACGGCAGTGATACGCTGGACATCAGTCTGGCCAATAGCATCACGGACATCAACGCTCAGACGTTGACGGTGCAGGCAGCGCAAGCGGTCACCGCCCACGGTTCTGACGCCACGGCGCCGACGATCAGTTCGGTCACTTGGGCCAACGGATATACCACGAACGGTTACCAGGCCGTTGTGACGTTCAATGAGTCCCTCGATGAGAGCACGGCTGAGACCGCCGGCAACTACGATGTCAACAACGGGGGCAACGACGCCCCCGGCACCGCGGTGTTGGCCACCGACGGCAAGACGGTCACCCTGACCTGGGCACCCGGCGATCTCACGAACCCACTCGACGGCAGTGATACGCTGGACATCAGCCTGGCCAATACCATCACGGACATCAACGCTCAGACGTTGACGGCGCAGGCAGCGCAAGCGGTCACCGCCCACGGTTCCGACGCCACGGCGCCGACGATCAGTTCGGTCACGTACGGGAGCGAGGCGACGAACTACATCGCCATCGCCACGTTCAACGAATCATTGGACGAGAGCACGGCGGAGACGGCTGCGAACTACGACATCAACAACGGAGACAACGCGGCGCCGAACACGGCAGCACTCGCAACCGATGGCAAAACCGTGACCTTGACCTGGACTACGGCGGAGCTGACGCAGCCCTGGGCTATCGCGGATACCATGGACATCAGCATCGGGAACACCGTCACGGACATTAACGCTCAGACGCTCACTGCGGCGGCCGGCACCGCCATCGCCGCCAACGGAGCGGACGGCGCCGGACCTGCGAATCCTGCCGTTGGTCACGTCGCCCTGTCGACCGACGTCACGCTTGTGTTTGATGAGGTGATGGACGAGGCGACCTGCGAAGTCAACACATTTTCCACCAGCGGTGCCCCTACACAGGTGGGAAACGCGGTTCTGAGCGATGACGGGCGAACGGTCACGGTTACGTTCACCGCGGACCCGACGACGCTCAACATCATCATTCCCATCACGCTGATGGACATCAATGGGAACGCGTACGCCGGCGCAGCGCTGGCGATCCCAAACTAGCGCCGCGCGTCGGTGTTTGCACTCCTGAGCGGGGGGGCGTATGTCCGGTGGTATTGGCTCCCGTGAGGACGGGCGGTCAGAGCCGTGTGGACGTGTTCATGAGCACTGGGCCGGTGGACCCGATTCCGGCGGTGTCACAATGGGGGCTGGCGATCCTGGCCATGGTGTTGCTCTGTGGAGCGAAGGTGTTCTTTGGTCAGCGGCGCGCGCAGGCATCGTTGCCGTAGAGGACCATCGATCCGCCGTCTCTCTTGAGTCGAGCTGTTCGCGCGATCGCGGAGGAGACTACTCGGCGGACAAATCGGCGATGCCGGCGGCGATTCGTGCGAGGCCTTCTGTCAGGTCGCCATGACTCGCCGCCAGGCTGATGCGGATGTGATCATCGGCGCCGAAGAAACTGCCGGGGACGATCTGCGTGTCGTGGGTCGTCGCCAGGTGGTCGCTGAGGCGATCGGCTGAGAGGGATTCGGGCAGCTTGACCCACTCGAAGAGCGCCCCAGAGTTCTCATATCCCGAAAGTCGTGGTTCGCTCGCGAGCCATTCCTGAAAAACCGGTCGATTCTGAATGTGAAAGCGGCGGTATCGATCCTCGAGCTTGACCATATTGGCCAGGGCGTGGTTGGCGATCGACGCTACGGGTGCGGCGTTTTCCACACTGAGCAGATCCATGACATCGCGGGCGCGCTCGGCGTAGGCACTGGAGGTCAGGATCCACCCTGCGCGGAGGCCTCCAAGCCCGTAGATCTTGGTCAGCGACCCGGTGGCGATGACGTTTTCTGCGAGCGAAGCGGCGGTCCAGCGAGGTCGGTCGGAGGTCAGGTGAACGGCGTCGAGGTAGACTTCGTCGACGATGAGGGTGGCGCCGTGGCGTTCGCAACGGCGCGCGATGGACTTTATGGTTTCCTGCGAAAGGCACTGACCGCTGGGGTTGTGAAGGTTTGTGAGGACGACCGCCTTGGCGCCCTGCTCCAAACCTGCGTCGAGCCGGTCCATGGGAATGTCGTACGCGGCGTCGGGTGCTCTGTTCAGCGGGATGATTCCGAGATCGAGGAAGTCGGCGGCGCGCTCCAACGGATCGTACCGCGGATACTCCAGGAGAATCGTGTCGCCATGGCGACACGTTGCTGCGAGCGCAATGAAGTTAGCGGAACTGGTGCCCGGAACCGGGATCACCTGGGCAGTGTCGACGTGGTAGAGCCGGACCAGGTGTTCGATGAAGGTCGGGTCGCCGTAATCGCCGACGACGTCCAGCGATTGTGGAAGGGGATCGTCGCTGAGTTCGTCGGTCGTGATGGGCGGTACACCGCTGACGGCCAGCTCATATCGGGCTCGTTTGTGCGTTTTCGCCCAACGAAGGTAGTGCATGGGTCTCATTCTCAGTTTACAGTCTTCGGTACGCAGCGGTCGGCGTCGGAATGATCCTTCGAAGACAGGGTATGATCGATTTTCCCTGAGTGAAAGAGGTTAGCGACGAGTTCGGCAGCGTCGCGCGGCCGTGCCGGCGAGTGTTCGAAGGGAACGTCCGATGTCTCGGCCGGGCTCGGCGGCGCCGGCGCGGGCGATGCAGAAGATATCGAAACCCTCCGGGAGCTGATGCTTGCTCGTTCGGAACGCCTCGCGGATTCGTCGGCGGATCCGATTTCGGATGACGGCTGGGCCGACACGCTTGGCAACGCTGATGCCCAGGCGGGACCGGTCGAGACCATTCGGCGCAACGTGGACGACGAACAAGTCATCCGCGGCGGTGGACTTGTTCGACATCAGTCGGTCGAAGTCGGCGCGGCGCAGCATACGCTCGCGTTTTCGAAATCGCGCGTCCGCTCCGTGCCGGGCTTTTTGGGCCTTCGGATCCATGGGGAGGATTCTATGCCGCAATTCCGATGACCGCGACCGATCCTCGTGGGCCACGCCCCCGTGACGGTGGCGCAGCGCTGATCACCAAAGAGACCGCGCATGAGACCGGGCGGCATCCCCTTGGAGACGCCGCCCGGAGTAGGCAATGATGAAGAGAGGGGCTGCCTGTTCTAGTTGAGGGGGCAACCCTGCTCGTTCTGCTCGGCCAGAAGATTCTTGGCTGATCGGAAGTCGCCGGTCGCGTAGGCATCCTGGACCAACGCGATGACCTCGTCGACGGTGTAGAGGTAGTCGACGTCTGGATTGGCCGCGTCGAGCAGTGCGGCCACCGCGTGGCGGCCCAACGCGCGCGCTCCCCCGCCGCCAGTCCAAAGCGTTTCGACGAGCGTCTTGTCGCCCGGTCCATTGACCCCGAACACGTCGTCAAAGAGGTCGTCCGGAAGATAGTCGACCCACGAATCGAAATGATGGGCCTGCTTCCAGTAGCCCGGCGTGCAGCCCTGGGCGCCGCCACCGGTGCCGGGTACGCAGAGTTCTTTCTCGCAGGTGGCTACGCCGCCGGTGCCGTCCTCGGCCGTGACGATGAGCACGATTCGATCGGAGTGGATCACCAGGACGTTGTCGACGTACTCGTGGTAGCAGTCGCCGCCGCCGATTCCGGAATCGCTGTCGGAATCCGAATCACTGTCACTGTCCGAATCACCCTCGCTATCCGAGTCGCTATCACTGTCCGAGTCGCTGTCGCCGCTATCGGCCGAGTCGGAATCGCTGTCGCAGCCGGAGTCGCTATCCGAGTCGGAATCGCCACTCGAATCGGAATCGCTGTCGGAATCCGAATCGCAGCCGCTGTCCGAGTCATCACCGGGGGCCGCGCAGTTGATTTCGATCACCTGTCCGTCTTCCACGGGGATCGTGTCGCATCCGATATCGATGACGGCTGACACGTCCGCACAGTCGGATGCATCGTAGTGAACGATATACCTCCGGCCGGCGGTTCCACTATCCGAGTCACTGTCCGAGTCACTGTCGTCATCGGAATCACTGTCCGAGTCTGAGTCGCTATCGCTGTCGGCGTCACTATCGCTATCCGTGTCGCCGCTGGAGTCGCTGTCGGAATCGCCGTCGCTATCGGTGTCGCTGTCGGAATCGCTATCGTCATCGGAATCACTGTCCGAGTCGGAGTCGCTATCGCTGTCCGTTCCGCCGCCTGGCATGACCGGCTCGACGTCGCAGACCACTTCGAGCGGGCAGTCATCTGCCACGGTGCAGTCGCCATTGCATCCGTCGCCGTCGACGGTGTTGCCATCGTCGCACTCTTCGCCGGCGTCGACGACGCCGTCGCCGCAGAAGGGTAGCGGCGGCTCGATCGATTCCATCATGATCACCAGATCGGAGTAGTCCTCATCTGCGGAGCCTCCGTTCGGTCCGCTGATCAGCGCGTCCTCGAAGCTGATGATCCAGGTAAACGCGCTGAAGGGACCCGGTGACAGGGTCGGGAGCTTCAAGCTGGTTGTACCGTTCCCACGATAGACGATCGCCTGGGCGGCGCCGCCTGGGTTGAGCGTGTCTTCGCTGTAGACGGTGTAGTCGTACGTCGTCACATCGTCGTCACCGCCGGAACCGGCGGCGGCGCCGTACACGTCGACGTAAAGGCCCAGGTTGCCGCTGAAACCGGTAATGCCCGAATCGACGAAGATGACGAGGATTCGGCCGTCGTTCGTAAAGGTCACCAGGCTCTGGGCACCGGGTCCGGCGGCGCCGTTGAAGATCTCGGCTTTCTTTGACGGATCGGCCTGGTCGTAGACGCCGACGCGGTTTGAGGCCCGCTTGCCTGTCTGCTCCGACACGAGCGTGACGATCGAACCACCACTGGAAGTGCCGGTGAAGACCGCCTGGGTGGACTGATCGGCGACGGCGTCGTAGACCGGACCGGCGACGTAGATGCCCGCCGTTACGTCGGACGGACCGTTCGAGAACAGGGTCTGCAGATCGGCGTCGCCGAGCGGTCCGACCGGACGCGAGGTCGTGACGGCTGCGATGCCCAACGAGCAGAGGGCGATGGCCATCGCCCCCATCATCACAAGGTTCGTCCGCAGGGACTTTCGTGCCTTTCCGCGCAGTATCATTCGTTTCCCCCTCCGAGTCCCTGACCACGCAGGACCCTGATCCCCCATCGATATGCGGTCCCTACCCCCCTAGCAGGGACGCTGGTGATTTCTAGCGCGGCCACAGGCGGGAATCAACGTGGGAGGAAAAGGAAAATTCAGGCTGACCTTGCTCGATCGAGACATGGCGGTGACGGCGGGTCTTGCGGCGACATTATCGGGATGATGGCGGGCTCGAGATTGCGACGCGCGATTGGGTCCGAGTTGGGGTGTCGCAGGTCTGGACATCCGGAAGTGGCGATGAGATACTACGGCCGATATGAGCATTCTAGTTAACAAACAATCCCGGGTGATCTGCCAGGGGATTACGGGAAATGCGGGCGCGTTTCACACTGCGCGGTGCCTCGAATATGGGTCCCAGATGGTCGGGGGCGTTTCGCCTGGGAAGGGCGGAACGAAGTCCGAGCACGGGCTTCCAGTGTTCAACACCTGCCATGACGCCGTCAAGGACACGGGCGCCGAGGTCTCGATGATCTTCGTCCCGGCGCCGTTCGCGGCGGACGCGGCGATGGAGGCGGCGGACGCCGGTTGCTCGCTGGTGGTGCTGATTACCGAGGGCATCCCGACGCTCGACATGTCTCGCGCGCGGAAGTACCTCGACGACAAGGGCGCACTTCTGATCGGCCCGAACTGCCCCGGCGTCATCACACCGGGCGAGTGCAAGATCGGCATCATGCCCGGATACATCCACAAACCGTGCGAGAACGGATCGAAAAGTGTGGGCATCATCTCGCGCAGCGGAACACTGACCTACGAGGCCGTCTGGCAATGCACCACGCGCGGAATCTCGCAATCAACCTGTGTGGGTATCGGGGGTGACCCCGTCAAAGGGCTGAACTTTATTGAGCTGCTCGGCATGTTCCAGGACGACCCGAAGACCGACGCCATCATCATGATCGGCGAGATCGGCGGAACCGACGAGGAACAAGCGGCTGCCTATATCCAGGCCAAGGTCACCAAGCCCGTCGCCGCCTTTATCGCCGGGCAGACTGCCCCACCGGGCAAGCGCATGGGTCACGCCGGCGCGATCATCAGCGGCGGCGAGGGAACCGCCGATTCGAAGATCGAAGCACTGAAAGAGGCGGGCGTTTCGGTGGCGGATTCTCCCGCGACGATCGGTGAGGCGATCGCGGCGCACCTGTAGCGCCGATTGGCCTCATGAACGAGGGCGACCACACCGACGCAGGCGAGTTCATCCCAACGGCGCGACCGATTCTCGCGCCCGTGGCCTCGGCGCTCACCGCGCCGCCGTCGCATCCCATCTTACTGGAAGAGAGTCGAGCCCGCTCCGTTTGGGCGGACATCGCAGCGCTCATTGTCATCGTCGTCGGCTTCGAAGCGGCTGCGGGGTTGGCGGCATGGACTTTTCTCGATGACTCGGTGGAGGACCGGGATATTCTCGTTCCGATGCTGTCGCTTCGCGCCATCGTCGCTGTGTCCATCGTCGTGTTGATCCTGCGGAAGCGCCTACAGGGAGCCGCCACGATCGGGCTGAGCCTGAGGCGCGTCTTCGTCGACATGGCCATTGGCGTGGGGGCGACGCCGCTGGTCGTTGGGGTCGTATTCGTCGTCATGTCGATGCTGTTGTTGATATGGTCGCAGCTTCGCGGCGAGATGCAGAGCAATGCGGAGCAGATCCTCACGATCATACCTCGACTCCACCCGCTCGGGTTTGTCGCGCTGGCGTTGTTGGTGGGCATCTACGAGGAGGTCGTCTTCCGTGGCTTTTTGATGACGCGGTTGCGACGTGCGACGGGGAGTTGGATCCTCGCGGTAGTGCTCAGCTCGGCGATCTTCGTTGCACTACATATCAGTCAAGTGCCGGCCGCGCTCATCGCGGTTACCATTCTCTCGGTCTCTTTCAGCGTGCTGACCATCTGGCGACGTTCGATCGTTCCGGCGATCGTCACTCATACGCTCTGGAACGCGGGACAGTTTCTCTATCTGTTCTATGGGCAGGAAGTACTTTGAACGTAGGATCAGGTTCAGAAAGGCGCCGATATCCCATCCGCCCCGCGCAGGCGGATGATTACGACACCATCATCGATGTCTGGCGTCGGGCCGGGCTGGCGATATCCACCACGGGTCGTGAGAGCCGGCAGGCGTTCGACCTGCAACTCTCGCAGTTCTCGGGCCTCTATCTCGTCGCCACCGCTGAAGACCGCATCGTCGGAACCGTTTTGGGAACGCACGACCAGCGGAAAGGCTGGATCAATCGACTCGCGGTCGTGCCGCAATATCGACGCCGTGGGATCGCCGCCGCACTGGCTCTGGCGTGTGACGCGGCGATTCGAGCGGAGGGCATTGAGATCGTCGCCGCGCTGATCGAACCGGACAACTTGTCATCCATCGCGTTGTTTGAGAAGCTCGGGTACCTCGCCGACGTCCCCGCACGCTACTTTCGGAAGCGAAGCCGCACCGATATCTGAACGACCGCTTGACTTTTGCCCGAACCGGCCTCTTTTCGCCCGTATGAAGAATGGTTTACATTCGCGCAGGTCCACGCTATAGTGACCGGAGCGAAAAGCGAGATTGGCGCGACGACAAGACAGCCCACCGCTGATGCTTCGTGCTCGAGTTAGGGCTGAATATGATTCGATGCCGCCCGATGGCACCATCGGCGGCGGCGTCCGTAGCCGGTAAGTAGACTTCTATGCATCGACACTCCGACCTTCCCAAGGCGTTCGCCGACCTCGGGATCGAAGTCCGGTTCCTCAAAGCCTTGAGGAAGATGGAATTCTCGAAACCCAGCGAGATTCAGGTGCGGATGATCCCGCCCGCGCTCGATGGACACGACATCCTCGGGCAGGCGCGAACGGGTACGGGAAAAACGGCGGCGTTCGGACTTCCCATTCTTCAGAAGCTCGACCCGGCGCGGCGTCTTCAAGCGATCTGCCTGGCGCCGACGCGGGAGCTGGCGGTTCAGGTTTCGGGCGAACTGAAGCGCCTGGCCGAGTTTGCGAACCTGCACGTGGTCACGGTGTACGGCGGTCAGAAAATCGCGACCCAGCTCCATCAGCTCGGACGCAAGCCGCACTTCGTGGTTGGGACGCCGGGGCGCTTGATGGACTTCATGAGGCGCGGTGCGCTGGACATCAGCAACGTGAGGTTTGCCGTCCTCGACGAGGTCGATCGCATGCTGGACATCGGCTTTCGCGACGACATCCGGGAGATTCTCAGCCGCATCACCGGCGCACATCAGACGATTCTGGTCTCGGCCACCATCAGCGATGAAATCAGACGGCTGTCCAAGAAGTACATGAGCGAACCGGTCGAGATCGATGTCTCTCGCGACAAAATCACCGTCGATGAGGTCGATCAGACGTATGTGACCGTGGAGTCGTGTGATAAATCGCGCCTTCTCAGGATGGTGCTGGAGCAGGAACGCCCACCGGTTTGTATCGTGTTCTGCAACACGAAAGCGATGGCGCGCAAGCTTGCAGGACGACTTCACGATGCGGGGCTGAACGTCAAGGAGATTCACGGCGACCTGATGCAGCGCAAGCGCGAACGCGTGATGGACCTTTTCCGGCGCCACAAGATCAACGTGCTCGTCGCGACGGACCTGGCCGCGCGCGGGATTGATGTCAGCAAGATCTCGCACATCATCAACTACGACATTCCCGCCGATCCGGAGATCTACGTTCATCGGATCGGACGCACCGCCCGCATGGGTGAACGGGGTACAGCCATCACGTTCGTCACGCGGGATGAGGGCAAGGAACTGACCAACGTCGAGATGTTGATCAACCGCGAGATCCCGGCTCGCGATATGTCCGGTTTCAAGCCGTCCCCGCCGAGAGAACAGGTCAAGGAACCGCCACCGCCTGCACCGCCGTCACGGTACGAGACGCCGGTGGTCGAAACGGCTGCCGGGGCGCCGATCAAGGCGCAGCCGAAGACGTTGGGAAGTCGATTTCGAACCTCGCGGCGTCGCCGACGCTTATAAGACTCGTCGCGGGCATCGATTCCTGGTGGCATGTCTATCGGGACAGGAGCAGTCGACCATCGTGAGCGATCCCCCGGAGATTCTCGACGACAGCTTCGACGCCGGCCGTGACGAACCGACCGTTGAACAAGCCGACGCGCGGCGTCATCGCGTTCGGAAGCGTCAGGTGGGGCGCCGGCTCGACGTCTATCTTCACGGTCGCTACCCGCGCATCTCTCGGACCGTGCTTCAGCGACAGATCAAGCAGGGGCTCGTCACGGTCAACGGGCTGCCCACCAAAGCGAGCTATGAACCCGCCGCCGGTGATGTCGTCGAGATTCACCTTCCCACGCCGCCCCCCAGCGAGGTCGTTGCGGAGGACATTCCGCTGGACATCGTCTACGAAGACGAGTGGATGTTGGCGATCAACAAACACGCCGGGATTATCTGTCATCCGGCGCGCGCCACGCAGAGCGGAACGGTGGCCAACGCGGTGGCCTTCCACGCCGAGCAGCTCAGTCGGGGCGACGATCCGTTTCGCCCCGGGATCATCCATCGCCTCGACAAGAATACGACCGGCGTGATGGTCATCGCCAAGTGCGACGAAGCGCACTGGCGTCTGGCACTTCAGTTCGAGCGCCGAACCATCAAGAAGGCGTACTTCGCCATTTGCGAAGGTGAGTTTTCGCTCGACGGCGATGTGATCAACAAGCCGCTGGCTCCCCATCCCGAGACGACACAGCGTATGGTCCTCCCCGGTTCGATGCCACCTCGGCAGGCCATGTTCAAGGAAGCCATCACGGAGTATCACGTCGACACCCGCTATCGAGGATACACAACCGTAAACCTCTTTCCTCGAACGGGCCGAACACACCAGCTTCGCGTACATATGTCGTCGATCGGGCACCCCATGGTCGGTGATACGCTCTACGGAGGGCGGATGGTCACTGAACACGACCTGGCCGGCGAGGGCGGCGATACGCCGCTGATCGAATACCAGTCGTTGCACGCCCGTGCGCTGCGGTTCATGCACCCGATTCTGGAGACACCCCTCGAAGTCACGGCGCCGCTCTCGCCCACGATTGAACGAGTCCTGGCTGTTCTCTCGAAACACCGAAGCCGCGCGTAAAACAGCGCCGCCGGCGTCCGCGCGGCGGGTAGGACACCCGTGCGTCTCTTCTGCGGCGTGGCCGGGGGCGCTTCCCGTCAGGATCGTGAGTCGTCCCACAACTCCGGAAGTTTCTCTTCGGGCTCGAGTGGAGAGGCATCTCTGGCAGCGGGTCTGCCGTCGATGTCGTCGCGGGAGTCACTCGCCAGCCTCATGTTGAGTCGATCGAGGTACTGTGCCAACTCGTCCTGCGAAAAGTCAGCAAGGAACTCTGGTGTTGCCGTTGGGTTCAGAGACCGAATGGCGTCGATGGTATGGGTCTTGGTCATGGTGGAAGCTCTCTGTATCGCTGTCGCCGGCGCCGTCGGCCCACAGTCAACCGCTACGGCATCCGGTCTGGTATCGGCGCCTTGCCTGAGCCCGCTTGAGGGTGTGATGTCAGGGGCTGACACCGATTCAGACCTTCGTGCGCGCAGGTTCTGCGCGATGCGTGCGCAGGTTCGGCCCGCGTGCCTGCGCGGTTGTCGACAACGCCCGCGAGCGTGGGTGTCCATGGCAGTGACTCGCGATAATTGCGCTGATGCAAGTCGCAAAAAAACTCAGGACGGCGCAAGTTTTTTCACTGCCGGTCCATGTGTTCGATGCTTGACCCTGACCGTCGGCTGCGGGTAGGATCCCGGGCATGGCCATCCGCTTTCGATGCAGTGCTTGCGCTCAACCGATCGAAATCGACGACGAGTGGGCCTCGAAAACCGTTGCCTGCCCCTATTGTCGAAAGACCATTACGGCGCCGTTCGAATCCACACTCACGGATCTCGACCGCGTTCCTACGGCCACGCCGATGGTGCGGGAGACATCGGCCGATTCGCCGGAGGTTGCGTCAGCTCCTGCGGTCAGCGCTGCGGTGGGACCGAATCGCCTGGCCGTTGTCGCGCTGATTCTAGCCCTCCTCTCCGTAGCATTGCTGTTGACTGCGCAGATGGTCCTGGCCGCCCACCCCGCGGAGCTCAAGGAACTCGAAGAGGCGATGAACGCCGTGGCCACCTTCACCGAGAAGATGGACGCCCAGCAGAACTTTTTTGACACCCACCCCGAGGCCATCTCGTGGATGGTCGTATCATTCATGGGTATTTTTGGAAGCGGTACGGCCGGCCTGGCGGCCATCGTCTGCGGCGTGATCGGTGTGAGGCGCATCCGTCGCCGCGGTTTGGCCATTGCGGCGCTCGTCCTGTCGGGCCTGGTTCTCTTCCTGTTCTGTGGCGGTCTGGCTTTGGGTGCCTGACAAGAAAGGGTGTGCGACCCTAGAGCGGTTTCACTTAATTCGTAGCGCGTTCGGCGCCTGTTAGGGTTGCGCCCTGCGCGTGTTGTCCGTAGATTCGTTCCGGGCCCCCGGAGTGGGGCAGGAAGGAGTCACGGATGGCAACGCCGTATTCGCAGGATC
>JAJDDV010000136.1 GCA_029260135.1 Phycisphaerae bacterium
AGCGGCGATACGGCGAAGCGCCTGACGCGTCGGCGGTTGCCGGTTTTGACGCCGCCGCGCTGGTCGGCTCTCGAATCCGAGATGGCGGAGCGGACCGGATCTCGCTTCGCGAGGGCTTGGCGCTGGGGCGGTGGCATATCGGAGTCAGTGGCACTTTCCGTTTTGACCGGCTGGGGAACCGGGTAGATTGCGTAGACGGGGGTGACCCGTGCGAAGGAGAGGTCCTGGCCTGCGACAGAGGTCCGAGAAAGGGTTTGCCTGGGGTCTTGAGGGCGGATGTCGTCGAGACGGGGCCGGAATAAGGTTGCAACGGAGTACTGACGGCGATATAGTGATTCGTTAAGACGCTAATTTCCGGGATGCTTTAGCCATCGGGCGGCCGCCGTCGGGACGGGGTGTGCTCTCGGTGCCGGAGGGTATCGAGCGTCGAACGGGGGTAGAAGACATGTTCTGGCAACGTGTCCGACGCTGTGCGTCACGACCGGTCTGCACGGGATGTCTGGTTTTCGTGACAGATATCCAAGGGGTGTTCGTAAGTGCATGTGTAGGCTGTTGTGATATCGTGACGAACGGAGGTGGAGCATGCTCGTCGTCCTGAAGCCTGAGAGTACTGCTGAGCACCGTGACCAGGTTCTCCGTTGCTTAGATGAGATGGAACTTCGTGGTTACGTTGTTGACGGGGCTCGTCCGATGTTGGTCGAGGTTCTGGGTATCAACGGCCATTTCGATCGAGTCCGTCTCGAACAGTCGCCGATGGTTGACCGTCTTGTTGATCGGGATCAACCGGTTCTGGCGGCGGGTCGGGAAGAAGGCGATCAGACGCAGGTGGTTCCGCTCGGGGCTCACGCCTCTTTGGGCAGTCGACGAATCGGCGTGATTGCGGGTCCGTGCAGCGTCGAGAGCGAGGACCAGATCTTACGGATTGCCGCCGGGGCGAAAGAGGCCGGGGCGGGTGGTCTCCGCGGCGGTGCGTTCAAACCTCGAACCTCTCCTTATTCTTTTCAAGGTCATGAAGAGCAGGGGCTGGCATTTCTGGCGAAGGCTCGGGAGCAGACGGGTCTTGCGATCGTGACGGAAGTTCTGAGCTGCGAGCACGTGGATCTGGTTTCTCAGTATGCGGATGTGTTGCAGGTCGGTTCGCGGAACATGCACCATACGCCGTTGCTCACGGCCGTCGGTCGGCAGAGCAAGCCGGTGTTGCTGAAGCGTGGGTGGAGTGCGACGCTGGAGGAGTTTCTCTTCGCGGCGGAGTACATCATGTTGCAGGGCAATCGCAACGTGATTCTTTGCGAGCGAGGGATTCGCACGCACGAGAAGTATGTGCGTAATACGCTGGCGTTGGCTGTCGTTCCGGAGGTCAAGCGTATTTCGAATCTTCCGATCATCGTGGATCCGTCGCACGGGACGGGTCAGCCTCATCTGGTGGCGCCGATGAGCAACGCGGCGGTGGCATGCGGTGCTGACGGGCTTTTGATCGAGGTTCATCACGACCCCTCGCGGGCTTGGACGGATCGTCACCAGACGCTGGACATCGCACAGTTTCAGTCATTGATGCGGGGTCTCGAGCCGTTTGCGGAGGCGGCGGGGCGCGGGTTGTAGCTGAGCTTGGCGCGCAGGCGGGGACTCTTCAGTCGCTTCGTTGTCAAAGCAGTTCGATGTTGTTGAGCTTCGCGTCTGCTTGCATATCTTCGGGCCAGATGCTGCTTTGGACCTCTCCGATGTGTGCTTTGCGCAGGAAGAACATGCAAAGGCGCGATTGGCCGATGCCGCCGCCGATGGAGAGGGGCATTTGTCCGTCGAGGAGTCGTCGGTGGAAGGGCAAGTCGGTTCGGTCTTCGTCACCGGTGATGGCGAGCTGGCGTTTCAGTGCGTCGGGGTCGACACGAACTCCCATCGAGGAAAGTTCGAAGGCGCGATTCAGGACGGGGTTCCAGACGAGGATGTCGCCGTTGAGCCCCTTGCCGTCGGGCGTCGGCGTCGTCCAATCGTCGTAGTCGGGTGCCCGCCCGTCGTGCGGTACGCCGTCTGACAAGGCAGCACCGATTCCGATGACGAAGATGGCCCCGTCTTCTTCGCAGAGGCGGTTCTCTCGTTCGCGTGGCGGGAGGTCGGGGAATCGACGTTGAAGCTCGGCGGCGTGTATGAATCGGATCTTGGCTGGGAGAACGGGATCGATCGCCGGGCAGGTTTCGGCCACGCGTTGTTCTGTTCGGCGAATGACATCATAGATCCGTTCGACGATCGAGACGAGGAACGGCAGGTTCCGATCTTCCGCGGTGATGACGCGTTCCCAATCCCACTGATCGACGTAGATGGAGTGGAGTTCATCGAGGTCTTCATCGGGTCGGATGGCGTTCATGTCGGTGTAGATTCCTTCGCCGGGTATGAAGCCGTAATCGGCGAGGGCTGTGCGCTTCCACTTGGCCAGGGACTGGACCATCTCGGCGCGGCGGTCTCCCATCGCCTTGATGGCAAAGGACGCGGGTCGTTCGGTGCCGTTGAGGTTGTCGTTGAGTCCTGTATCGGCCAAGACGAATAGCGGTGCGCTGACGCGGAGGAGATTCAGTGCCTCGGCGAGGTTGATCTGAAAGAACTCTTTGATGGTTCGGATCGCTCGCTCGGTTTGTCTCAAATCCATCCGTGGTTTGTATGACATTTGTGCTCCTCGGATCAGGTCGTGCGTCGGGGGATGGTGCTGCCATTTCTGTTTCCAGTCACCGTCCGACCGGTGGGTACTCTACCGTACGGCGTCGATGACGGGAAGGTGGGTGCGCATGGACGAGTTATCGAAGCTGCGAGACTCTCTGTCGGGGATGGGAGGGTGATTGTGTGTGTGGTGGGGTTGTATCCGGGCCGGCGCCGAGGAATATCCTTGACCCCGAAGCCTCGATTGTGGCAGAATGGCGATCGAAGCTGCGGTCGCCCCTGGTGGTTCCTTGCAGATGGACCCTGGAGCGGGGGAGACCGTCCGTGTCGGTGTGAGGCGTATTGGCTTGGGCGTCTGGTGCGATGCCCTTCTTGCAGCGCCCGTAGCTCAATGGTCAACGGAGGCCCGCGCGGGCTCGAGTGTCGACTGGGTCAGGACCTCGTGAAAAAAGCCTAATCAGCAACGGAACACGGGGAATCGGCTCGTCGCGCGCTTCGGGCGCATCGCTTGTGTCCGACCGGGTTAACTTAAGAGCGCTGGCCTGTTATGCCAGAGGCGCGGGTTCGATTCCCGTCGGGCGCGTCGATCGAGTTTTCAGCGGTGAGGCGAGGGTTCTTTGCGCGCGTACGATGTTGCATCCGTCGAGAGCCACTGGAACGCGAAGTGGGAGGAAGCGCAGGTCCACGTCGCTCGGCTCCGGCCGGCGGGTCGCAAGTATTATGTGTTGGACTCGACGCCGTTTCCCAATGGTTCGCTGCATTTGGGGCATGTCCGTACGTATAGTCTGGGGGATATGACGGCGCGGTATCAGCGTTTGCGCGGTCGGTGTGTGCTGTATGTGACGGGTTTCGACTCGTTCGGTTTGCCGAATGAGATGGCGGCGACGGAGGCGGGCATTTCACCCGATGTCTATACGGCGGACTGCATCTCGCGGATGACGGGGCAGCTCCGGCGGCTGGGCGTCAGCTATGACTGGTCGAAGGCGTGGAACACGTGTGATCCGGACTGTTATCGCTGGACGCAGTGGTTGTTTTTAGAGCTGTTCGAGGCGGGGCTCGTCGAGCGGTGCAGCGCGCCGCAAGACTGGTGTCCACGCTGCGAGTCGACGCTGGCGAGGCTTCAGGTTGAAGAGGGGGTTTGCTGGCGGTGTGGTCAGGTTCCGGAAACGCGCCGGCTGACGCAATGGGTGATTTCGCTGGGGCGGTATTCGGCTCGACTTCGGAGTTCTCTCGAGGACCTGGACTTGTGGAGCGATCGAGCGAAAGCCATTCTACGTTCGGACGGTGGTCGGCGGCGGGGCGACGTTGAAGAGGTTGATCCGCGTCTGGACGATTGGCTGGTCTCACGTCAGCGTTCGTGGGGCACGCCGATACCGATGGTTCACTGCGCAGGGTGCGGCATCGTTCCGGTTCCGCGTGACGAGCTACCCGTGCTTCTTCCGGTTCATGCGGGGGCGCCGTACGCGTCGGGGCCGCTTCGGCATTGGGCGGAGTTCGTCCGTACCAGCTGTCCGAAGTGCGGCGGCGCGGCGCGGCGAGACACCGACACGCTCGATTGTTTCTTCGACGACACCTGGTGCTTTCTTGTTCCGTTTGTCTGTGTGGTCGATGGGCCGGGTTTTGCGCCGGACCGGTACCGGGGCTGGCTTCCTGTGGATATTTTTCAGAGCGGGTATGACGCGATCCGCTACCTTCATCTCTACCGGTTTCTGGGGGCGGTGCTGCACGAACGAGGGATTCTCGAGGATGCGGAGCCTGTTCGGTGCTTTATGGGGAACGATCTTGTTCTGGCGGACGGGCGGAAGATGAGCAAGCACCTGGGCAACGCGGTGTCGCCGCAGGGTCTGTTGGAGGAATTCGGCGCGGATGCGCTTCGGGTCGCAATGTACTGGGCGGGGAATCCGCAGCGCCCGATGGAGTGGCGTCGGGCGGGGATCGAGAAGGCGGCGGCGTTTCTCGATGCATCGTACCGTCTTGTGGCGTCGGCCGGTTCGTTACCGCGGTCGAAGGAAGGTGTCGTTTCGAAAGCGGCTCAGAATCTTCGGCGGACGTGCACCAAGGACGTGGCCCGGGTGGCGGCGTTCATCGAGGCGTATCGACCGAACGCGGCGACGGAGGTGCTGGCGGATCTTCGCAAACGGATTGAGGCGTTTGCCGAACGGCGTGTACCGACGGGTCGGATCGGCGGTGCGGATGGTGGCGTGTTGGCCGAGGTGATCGACGATTATGTGGTTGCGTTGTCTCCGTTCGCACCGCATGTGGCCGAGGAATGTTGGGCGGTGTTGGGGCACGATAGGATGGTCTGTCAGGGGAGTTGGCCGGGGGGGCGCTGAAGCTACCGCCGGGCCACACGGCCGTATGGAACCGCATGCCCGCGCCTTTGGCTTGGGCATGGCACCCATTGAGAATTCCTGGACAGCCTCACGCAAGCGTGGACCATAGTACCCGGCGTCCGTCCCCCACCCTCGCTGCGCGAGAATGGGGCACCCTGCCACACGGCCCTATGAAACCGCATGCCCGCGCCGTTGGGTTGGGCATGGCACCCATTGAGAATTCCTGGACAGCCTCACGCAAGCGTGGACCATAGCACCCGGCGTCCGTCCGCCACCCTCGCTGCTCGAGAATGGGGCACCCTGCCACACGGCCGTATGGAACCGCATGCCCGCGCCGTTGGCTTGGGCATGGTACCCATTGAGAATTCCTGGACAGCCTCACGCAAGCGTGGACCATAGCACCCGGCGTCCGTCCCCCACCCTCGCTGCGCGAGAATGGGCCACCCTGCTTGGCCATGGCACCCGGCGAGATGGTCCGCACAGCGGCTCCTAGAGCGGTTTCACTTAATTCGTAGCGCGTTCGGCGCCTGTTAGGGTTGCGCCCTGCGCGTGTTGTCCGTAGATTCGTTCCGGGCCCCCGGAGTGGGGCAGGAAGGAGTCACGGATGGCAACGCCGTATTCGCAGGATC
>JAJDDV010000137.1 GCA_029260135.1 Phycisphaerae bacterium
CACACAGACCAACGCCGCCAACTACTCACCCCCGCTCGCAGTCACGACGAGCACGTTCGGCGACGTCGGCGGCTTCTTCGATCCAACCTCACAGACGTGGTCCGCTCCGGACGGTGTCGTGGGTGTCCCAACGGACGTGGTCGCGCTCGTGGACAAGTTCGCGAATCTCCCCGGCGCTCCGTCCAAATCTCGCGCCGACCTCTACCCCGCGACCCCCGATCAGGTGATCTCGATCATCGACATCGTCCAGGCCGTCGATGCCTTCCGAGGCCGACCCTACGCGCTCCCGACCGCCGCGCCGTGCCCGTAATCCACAATCTCGAGGTCGCAATAAACGCCTCTGTAAATCGTGATCTGTAATATGTCATGTGCAGTCTGCAATGCGTAATCAGTATAATTGGTAATTCTCCCCGTCCCCTCACCGGTCAGCCCGAAAACGGTACGGCTTACCCTCACGAAAAAGCGATAACCGATACTGAATCACCTCGGCCAGCGCCGGACCCGACTCCCGCTCGGCGATGCTCAGCGCCTGCTCGGCCGTGAGTACGGCGTCATCGTATCGCCCCGCGCTCGCGTACGCGGAAGCCAGCGTCATCAACGTGCGTGAAGCGCCAAACCCCTGGGTCCGGTTGACGTGGAGCGACCAGGCGATCGCCTCCTCCCCGTTCCGAACACGCTCGTCCGGATGAGACGCCAACTGCTGCGCGAGAAAGTCGATCAGCTCCAGCGCGTCCGGATGCCGCTGTGCGCCGTCGCGAAGAATCGTCACCGCGTCACGCCCGTGACCTCGATCGATCAGGAGCTGCGCCAACGACAAGCACGCCCGGAAACGGTTCGGGTCGATCTTCAACGCATGATGATAACAGTATATCGCCGCATCGACGCGCCCCATCTGCCGGTAGACGTCGCCGAGATGATGATGCGCCACGGCATCTTCGGAGTTCAGTGAAAGCGCCGTGCGGTACGCACCGACCGCGTCCGACAGGCGTCGGTCCACGACCAGCGCGTCGCCGTAGTTCGTGTGCGCAATCGCGCTGTCCGGACTCACCTTCACCCCACGCGCCCAAAGCGATCGGCCGCTCACCCAAATGTCCGCCTGAAGGCGCGTCGCGTGCGCCAACATGCCCACGATTCCCGCCGCGCCCGTCAGCACCACCAGCCGCCGCCGCAATCCGCGACGTTGATCCGCTCCCCCCAGCCATCCCAATGCGCCCCCGGCGACCAACACCGCGAATCCCATACAAGATAAGTAGCTGTACCGATCCGCCACGAACTGCGGACCGCTCTGTGCCAATCCCAGCACCGGAAGCAACACGACGATGTAGATCGCCATCGTAGCCCAGAGCGAGGGAAAACGCCGCCGCCAGGCGATCGCCAATACGACCGACAATGACACGGCCGTGACACTGATCCACAGCATCGGCCCAAACAAAACCGCCCGCCCCGGAATCTCGTATAGCGGGCCGAGGTCGGTGGGGCAGAAGGTCTTCCCGACATAAAATGTCAGACCGTGACACACTTGGGCCAGCCGCGCCCACAGCCCGTGCGTACCCCACGTCTGCAGGGCACCTCCCTGCTCCTGGGCGATCAGCGCGCGCATGGCGGCCAGGGTGGCTAGAATGAGGAAAGGGAGCTTTTCCAGGAGCAGGCGCCGGCGCCGCACGGTGCGGTCTCGCCGTCGCCGGAGGGGGTAGACGTCGAGAACCAGCAGTACGAGAGGCAAAGTCATGGCGGAGGCCTTTGCCAGGAGGGACAGCGCACAGTGTGTCACCGACATGACATAGTTGGCGCGTCGGGCTCCCGTCGGCGCACCGTGGTCCTGAGCGTCGACGAAACGGACGTAGAAGAGCACGGAGAGGACGTAGAGGAATCCGCTGAGAACATCGCGACGTTCGGCAACCCAGGCCACGGACTCGGCCCGGAGTGGATGTAGGGCAAAGAGCGCGGCCGCAAAGGCGGCGGACCAGAGGGCGGGGGCCGAGCGAAGGGAAAGTGTGTTGTTCGTTGCGGCGACGAGCAGACGCCGTGTGAGGAAATAGAACGTGAGGGCCGTGAGAATGTGCAGCAGGACGTTGGTGAGGTGGTATCCGAAAGTCTCCCGATGCCACAACGCCCAGTCCATCGTGAAGGAAAGCCAGGTCAGCGGTTGAAAGTGGCCGGTATAGGACGTGGTGAACATCCATTCAAGGCTTTGGGCATCGAGCGTCCGGTAACGTGTGGTGTTGAGGATCAGGTCGTCGTCGTCCCAGCCGACAAATCCCGCATCGAGTGCGGGAATAAAGACGATGAGGATGACGACGGCCAGGAGCACCGGGACAGCGTAGCGCCAGCGCGGCGGCTGATCGACCCGGATCGGGGAGGTCATGGCGGGAACCGAGGGATCGGCGCGCTGGTCCGGCGTGTCGGACGATGTCGAGGTCTTGTACACTGGCACATTGTAAGGGCATTGCTGATCGAGGCAACGTGAGCACCATGCAGCAAACACACGCGCATCGTATGTCGACGTTTGGGATTGTGCTCGGTGCGTCGTTGTTCGCGCCTTCGATGATGGCGGCGCCAGCCAATACTGACGAGATCGCCGCGCTTGTGGAGCAACTCGGTGATGCCTCGTTTTCGACCCGGACGGTGGCGACACGGCGCCTTGCGGTGATCGGGATGCCCGCGGCGGATGCCTTGCGCCAGGCTACGGACTCTGCGTGCCTGGAGACTTCCCTTCGCGCGCAGGCGCTGCTGCGTGACTTCGAGAACCGGTTGTTTGCGGGCATGGAGGTTGAGTTGAGCTTCTCCAAGCGTCGCATCCGATGGGACGAACCGGTGGACCTGGTGATCACACTGACGAACCCTACGGCGTACGCCGCGCGCGTTCCGCTGGATATCGAGCCGCCGTCGGAGGTGGCGCCGGCGGGTGACGCACGACAGGTGGGCGACATGCTGGACGTGGCCGACCTTCTGCGCGTTCGCGACCGCAAGGGCAACGACATCGCGATGATGATGGACGACATCGCCCTGGATCCGGACGTGGATGCGGCGGTTCGCTCGCGTCTGACGGGTGGGCCCATCGGCGTGGTGGGGCCCGGGCAGCGTGCGACGCTGCGTGTCCGCGCATTCAATCGAGGATGGGCTCGATTTCGGCTGCTCGATGCGGGATCTTATACGGCCTTACTCGAGTATGTCCCGCCGTGGGTGGACCCGGTTCTCGCGGAGCGGCGTGTCGGCCGTGTGGTGAGCGGCGAGGCGAGGTTGTCGGTCTCGGAGGGCGCGCCGGCGGGGGTCTCTCGCAAGAACGAAGTCGCGTCCGTAGCACTTTCCAGGGAGGGAGAGGCTCTGCTGGTGTGGCTGACGAACCACACCGATCAGGTTCTTCTTGTCAATCGGAACATCGGACCCGCGGCGCCGTTCGCGACGGGTCAGTGGTTGTGGTCGCACGGCGACATGACGCACGAGGTTGCGGCGGGCGGGGGGCGTGGGATCACGTGGCGCCAGTTTGACGCAAAGGAACTGGTCGCGGTCGGGCCGGGCGAGCGCGTCGAACTGACGCGTGTAGCGATCGCGGCGTTGCGGCGGTCGTTCGTGGAAGCGGGCGCGGATCTCGACGAGAAGGGCGGGCGGATCCGGTTTTCGTACTCCAATCTGTGTGATCGGCAGTGGCAGGCGAGGCAACGAACGGCACTGCTGGGCAACGCACTGGTGCCGGAGGTCTTGCAGAAGCCGCTTCCGCGCCGGGTCTTGACGATCCGGCAGACGAGCGAGATGCAGGCGTTTCCGGGTGCGGATTGAGCGCTGGATTTGCGTTGCCGTGAGACGGGGCCACAGGCGATCCACGGCGGGTGTCGTGTTTTGGAGTGGTTGCGACGTTGCACCGTGTAAGCGGTTGCCCGCTCCTTGACAGTCGCGGCTCGGATCAGGTGGACCGCGTGCAGTGCGGGGTGCGTGCGTTGCGGAAGGTCGAGCCGTGACGTAGACTTGCGTTTCGTTGGCGGAGGAGTCGGCGCGGCGCCCCTACGTGAGTAACGGATTGAACGAGGAACCGGTCAACAACGCACGGATGTCGTTCGGGGATCACCTCGAAGAGCTTCGTTCATGTCTGATCCGAGCCCTGGTCGGGATCTTTCTGTTTGCGGTGTTCGGGCTGATCTTCGGAAAAGAGATTCTCTCCATCTTGTGTCATCCGCTGTTCCGTGCGCAGATGGCCAGCGGTTTGCAGCCTCAGGCTCAGGTACTCGCACCGACGGCTGCGTTCGCCGCCTATCTGAAGATCGGCATCTTGTCGGGCATGATCGTGGCCGGACCTTGGGTGATCTTTCAGGCGTGGACGTTCGTGGCGACCGGGCTGTACTCGCACGAGCGCCGCTTCGTGAGGCTGCTCGTTCCGGCGTCGGTCGGGTTGTTCGTGCTGGGCGTCGTGTTCCTCTACTTCGTGGTCCTGCCCATCGTGCTGCACTTCTTCATCCGGTTCAACGAGAGCTTCGGCGTTCCCGCGTTCAAGCCCGCAGCCGTCGTCGCGGCGGAGGATCCGCGTGCGGGTGATGCGCCGCCGGGAGCGCCTGCGGTGTTTCCCTCCTTCCCGGTCCTGGCTGAGGACCCCATGGATGCGCCGCCGGGAGACGTCTGGGTCAACGAGACGACGCGCCGGCTGATGGTGCAGACGACCGCGGGGGTCCTGTCGATTCCGCTGGAGAAGGGTGCGCTTTCACCGGCGATGCACAGTCAGTTTGCGATCGACTACTACGTGTCGTTCGTGCTGGTGCTGGCGCTGGCGTTCGGCATCGCGTTCGAGACGCCGATCGTCGTGTTCTTCCTGGCGTGGACCGGCATCGTCCCGGTCGACACAATGCGCGGCGCGCGACGATACGTGTTGTTGGCGGTGGTCATCATCGGCGCGATGCTGACGCCGCCGGACCTCATCAGCCAGCTCCTGCTCGCGGTGCCGATGTATTTGCTGTTCGAGGTAGGAATTGTAGCCGCACGCCTGGTGCGGCGAAAAACGGCGTCGTCGGCGTAGCATGCTAACCGCAGAGAGCAGATGTAGGGTGCATCTTGATGCACCAGCTACAGCCTGAAAGGCTGAAAGATCATAGCCGGTGGCAAGACCGCCGCAGGTGGTCGTCGCCACCGGATTTAGCTCAGGCGTAGCGCCGCCATACGCTATCCGGCGAGACGATTCTCTTCAGAACCGCGACAGTCAGGGAGCGGACCGACTGCGCCCACCCCCACGTCCTACAACCGTCCGCACTTGATGGCCATGTGCCGTCCCGGGTACAGTGTCGCGACCATCTCTGCAAAATGCAATTGCGGGATCGTGGCTGGGGCGGTAGGGCAGCGTCGTTCCTCCGCGTTAGCGGAGGGTTGACCTGCCGATGACATTAGGGCGGGGCAAACGTTTTCGAAGCGAGGAGTGTTTATGTCCATGCGAAGCCTGTTTGCGATCGTAATCGGTGCGGGGCTGGCCGCGGTGGTTGCGACGGTCGTTTCAAAGTACTTTCTTGGCGATTCATCGAGCGCAGCGATCGGCGGTGGCATCGGCGGAGCGATGGCCGCGGTGATCGCCGTATCACAAGCATCGAAGAAAAAGCAGTAAGCCGACGGTTTCCAGACGTTGCGCCGCGTGCCGCCGACGGGGGATCGCTTGAGGCCATCTCCGTCTGGCACCAACCCTTGTTCGAGGTGGGGATTGTGGCTGCCCGGTTGGCTGGGCGGAAAACGGCGGAGTCGCCGGCCTAGTTCTCTTGCGCCGGGTACCACGCTGAAGCGGTGGCCGAGATCGCCTCTCCCCCTGGGAGAGGGTTAGGGTGAGGGCGAAACGCGAGACCGTCGGGCCTCCTTGACCGACAGCCCCTCGACGACGGCGCTCGCCACTCGACACCGTCCAACCGATCACCCGCGACGTTCTACAGCCAGGCGGGTGTGCGCAGACATCCGTCCGTTCGTCGCCCCTGCCTTGCCAAGTAGGGGGTCGGGGGGGGGTCGAAACGGGAGGGCCAACCATTTTGTCCGCTCCCCACCGGATGCCAATGCCCCATGCGCCAACAACTCCACCGCATCCCGCAACGGCCTCAACCTGGCCTGCTCGCAAAACTGCCCTTCCGCAAGTGCCACATGGTGACACTTGTATGAAAAACGTATATTTCCAAACGAACCCAATGACGCCCGATAATTCAGGACGCAGGGTGCGTCTTGATGCGGCGGGTGCCACGGGTACCGGCGCGACGGGCGCCGCCGGTGCGTCGAGACCTTGCGCGACGCCGATCAGCGGCGAGGGTCGAAACGAGCCTGACAGGAACGGCACAGGAGAAGCGGACCCACGCCTCGCGCGCCGAATTTGCGCAGGCCGACTCTCTCTACTTTGAGACCTGAAGTGCTACAGGGGCAAGGCGTGGAGGTGATGGCGTTGAGGGGTCCGGATTCGACGGCGGAAGGACTTCCATGAACGGGGGCATTTGTGTAGAATCTTACTGCCGAAACGGGAGCACGTGGTCCAGGCAGGACGCCCAGGCGAAACAGCGGACGTTACAGGAAGAATGAGGTCAATCCATGTCGAGCAAAAGGTCGTTTGTGATGGCGTTGGTTGTGGTCTTGATCGGACCGTTGGCGGCTGCCAGTGCGCTGGATACCGACGGCGACGGTGTCGACAATGTGAGCGATGTCTGCTGCGGTACGCCGAGCGGCATCTTGGTCGATGAAGAAGGTCGGCCCTTTGGTGATGTCGACGCGGACTGTGACGTAGACTTGCGAGACCACGCGCTTCTTCAGGCCGAGTTGACGGCGCCTGTGGGTCCGCCGGAGTGCTGCATTTCGAACGAGACGGGTCCGGTGGGTCCACCGGATTGCTGCTACAGTAACGCGACGTGCACGCCCCTGCAGTATTGTCAGATGGCAGTCGGTGATTGCGGCGGGGAAGGGGAATGCGTCGTGCGGCCATCGTCGTGCCCGGATCTTCCGGACCCGGTTTGCGGCTGTGAGGGTCTGACGTACTCCAACGCGTGCGACGCGGCGGCGGCTGGGGTGAGCCTGGCTCACCTTGGACCGTGTATCGTGTGCGCGAGCAATGCGGAGTGCCAGGCAAACCAGACCTGCTTGAAATCCGTGGGGGATTGCCTCGGCGTTGGCGTCTGCACGCTTCGTCCGTCTTCCTGCCCGCCGATCGGCGATCTGGTGTGCGGGTGCAACGGCTTCACGTATGAGAACCTCTGTCTTGCTCAGAGGTATGGGATTCACGTCGAGTATATCGGCGCGTGTGGGTCGCCGCCTTGTCAGACGAATGCGGATTGCGATCCGCGCGACTATTGCGACAAAGCGCTGAACGACTGCGACGGCCAGGGTAGTTGTGAGCCGAAGCCTGGCGGCTGCGCTGGGTATGGGACACCCGTGTGCGGGTGCGACGGCGCGGAGTATGCGGATTCGTGCCGCGCGCACTTCGCCGGCGCCAGCGTTGAGAACGAAGGATCGTGCGCGCCGTAGACGACTTGAACTGGGTTGCATCTGTGCTGTGTGTACGTCGCGATCCAGCAGGATGCGAATGGCTGGTGAAAAGGCAGGATGTCCGACGTGCGTCGCCTTTGTGGTCGACGACCTGAGATTGTTCTACGGAGGAGACTGGATCATGTTACGTATGAAGAGTGCGGCCGTGATGGTGCTGGTGTCGGCGGGTGTTGCGTGGGGGCAGACGCCCTTTGTTGCGAACCATCTGGTGTCGCAGGCTGCCTGGATGGGGCCGGAGGTTCCGTTTGAGTTTATGGATCTTCCGGGATCGGATCAGACACTGACGCTTCCGGCGGGGACGGCGCTGATCACATGGACCTCTACGATGACACCGGATTTTGAGGCCCGGATGAGGCCTCGGATCGGTACGGACGCTCCGGTGGGCGATACCGTCGTTCGTGGCGGTCGAGCCTCGGGGTCATGGCTGACGACCACGGCGGGCGGAAGTGTCAACGTTGGATTGCAGGTCAGAAGCGTTCATGTTGGGTGTTGTACAGGGCAGGTTGACACCATCGATTCACTCTCGTGGTCGATCATGGTGATTCCGGATTCGGCGCCTGTACCGGCCGTGAGTTCGCTCGGCCTGGCTGTCATGATCGTTGTGCTGCTGGGCGTTGGTGGCTACGTCGTGCGTCGTCGGATGCCTGCGGCTGCGTGATGGGGCAGGCGCGCGGGCGACTGCGCGGATACGTTGTGTCGGCGTCGTGCGGGAGGCTTCCCACTCACTGTTAGGTGGAGAGCGGCCCGAAGCGTCGGCTGTCAGGTGGAGTTCCAAAAACCACTCACAATCACTTCGGGTCCACTCACCACCGCAGGTAATACGGGGGTGGGGCGTGAATCTGACACGTTGGGACTTGTGCGTTCTATGCGTACGACAGGACGGGGAGCGAAAGGGCGTTGTGATTCGAAGTGATCGCGGAGCCGTGGGTGCGTGTCGGTGTGACGCGGTCGATGCGAACGGGGACCAGGTCGCCGGGGCGTGCGTCGGGTGCATCGAAGTGAATGGGGAAGTAGCGGTCGGCGCGGCCGTGGCGCATTGAGTGCCACGATGTGGCATCATCCGGTTCGGTCTTGCGGGGGTGATTTCTTTCCACGATGACGCGTTCGAGGTGTCCGACGAAACGGCTTCGGAATTGCAGCGAGCACTCTTGTTCGACCTTGGTGAGGCGGGCCATTCGCTCGCGGACGACCGATTTGGGAATGAAGTCGTCTGTCCAGCGAGCGGCGGCGGTCCCTTCTCGCGGTGAAAAGGGGAAGGCGTGGATTTTGGCGAACTGGGCCTGGCGGGCGATTTCGACGGAGGCCTCGAAGTCGGCATCGGATTCGCCGGGGAAACCGGCGATGATGTCGGTGGTGATGGCGGGTCGGTCGAGGGCGGAGCGAACCTGGTCGATCATGGCGAGGTAGTCGTCTCGAGTGTATTGTCGATTCATCCGCTTCAGCAGGGCTGGACTTCCGGCTTGAAGCGGCAGGTGGAGGTGGGGCACGCAGCTCTCGTGCGAGGCGAGGGCGTCGAGGAGCGATTCGTCGACGTCGCCGGGTTCGAGGCTTGATAGGCGGAGGCGATGGAGGCCTTTGACGCCTGCCAGGGCATCAACGAGGCGGGCGAGGGGTGATCGTCCCTTGGACCATCGACGCCGCAGGGCGGAGTCGCGTCCGTAGGCCCCCAGGAAGATGCCGGTGATGACGATCTCCTTGTGGCCTGCGTGGATGAGCTGCCGCGCTTCCTGGACCGCGACTTCGATGGGTTTTGACCGGAGATCGGCGCGGAGTCTCGGAATGATGCAGTAGGTACAGTAGGCGTCGCAGCCGTCCTGCACCTTGAGGAGGGCACGCTGATGTCGGGCGAAGGCGTTAATCGTGGAGAGAAGATCGGGGTCTTGCTTGACTTCCGAAAACTGAGTGGACAGAATAGGACTGAGTAGGTTGGTGGTCCGTGGTGTCGAAGCGTCCTGCCCAGGCTGAGCGACAGCCGGCTTTATTGATCCGTCATTCCTAAGGACACGCGGACGCTGCAGTGGTTCTCGGTTTGCCGTCATCTGGCGGTGGGATTCGGGTACCAACCTGGTGAGCTGCTGCCGTTCCATGAACGAGCGAAGCGCGGTTGCGACGTCAGTCTCGTGGCCAAAAACGGCGGTTACGCCGTTGAGTTCGCTCAGGCGGCTTGCGTCCGCGCCCGCACCGCATCCAACGACGACGACGCGTGTGCGCCCGTTTCGGGCCTGGCGTCGAATGGCTTGGCGGTTTTTTCGCGAAGCCTCGGCGGTTACGGCGCAGGTGTTGACGACGGCGAGGTCGGCAGGGTCATCGATTCCCGCCGGTTTCAGTCCGAACGATTCGAGGATTTCGCGGATTTGTTGCGACTCGTACTGATTGACTTTACAGCCGAGCGTCGTCACCCGATACTTCGCAGCCATGCGCGGCAATGTACCCCGGAGGGGTATCGGATGAAAGGTCGGACGGCGATCCGGCGAGGCTAACGGTCCCGCACCGGAGATGGGAACCGCATAAAGAGGTGTCGATGGCGAGCACACAGGCCGTATGGGGCATCGATCTTGGACGTTGTGCGCTGAAGGCTGTTCGGCTTCGGGCGGCGGCGGACGACAAGGTCGAGATTCTCGCCCACGATACGGTCGAGCACGCGAAGATCCTCACACAGCCGGACGCGGATCGCGGCGAACTGATCGCGGCGGCTCTCGAGAAGTTCCTCTCACGGAATGATGTCTCCAAAGATCGGATCGTGGTCGGTGTCCCCGGCCAGCACACGCTTGCACGTTTTACGAAGCTTCCCCCGGTCGCGTCCAAGCGGATTCCGGACATTGTTCGTTATGAGGCAGACCAGCAGATTCCGTTCGACATGGACGAGGTCATCTGGGACTTTCAGACGTTCCAGCAAGAGGGGATGCCGGATCTTGAAGTCGGCATTTTTGCGATGAAGCGCGAGCTGATCCGCGAGCATCTTCTTCATTTCGAGCAGGCGTCGATCGAACCGGTGGCGGTTCAGTGCGGGCCGCTGGCGGTTTATAACGCCGCGGTCTACGACGGGATTCTGGGTGACGAGACGACGATTCTGATGGACATCGGTGCCGAGAACACCGATTTGATCATCGCGACGCCGTCGAGCTTCTGGACGCGTACCGTACCGATCGGCGGAAACAACTTCACCGAGGCGCTGGTCAAGTCGTTCAAGCTTTCGTTTTCGAAGGCGGAGAGCCTGAAGCGGACGGCGGCGTCGAGCAAGTATGCCCGGCAGATCTTCCAGGCGATGCGGCCTGTCTTCGCCGATCTCGTTCAGGAGTTGCAGCGGTCGATGGGTTTCTATGCATCGACGCATCGTGACACGAAGATCGAGAAGGTCGTTTCGGTCGGAAATGCCGGGAAGTTGCCCGGGTTGCGTAAGTATCTCGAGCAGAACCTGAGCCTCACGGTCGAGAGTCCGGAGTCGTTCAAGCGATCGATTCTCGCGGGCGGCGTGGGTGGGGGCGACCTCAAGGAGGACGCCGCGAGTTTGGTTCCCGCCTACGGTCTAGCGCTGCAGGGGCTGGATCTCGGGAAGGTGACGAGCAACCTACTCCCGACCGAGATCGCCAAGCAAGTGGTCTGGAAGAAGAAGAAGCCGACCTTTGCGGCTGCGGCGGCCTGTCTGGTGATCGCGGCGGGATTGGTCTGGTTCCGGTATTCGACGGATATGAGCGCTCTGGCGGCGGGTTCGGAGACACCGTCTCCCTCGGTGAATACGACGGAGGAAGCATGGGGTATTGTCAGTCGTGGACCGAGCGCTTCGCTGTCTGATCGAGCGCGTGCGAAGGCGGTCCTCGAGGCGGGTAACAAGCTCAAGAACGCACTGAGCGGTCTGACCGGTCAGGGCGATCGCGAACGAGAGCAGACGGAGTCGCTGATCGAGATCTTGGGGAACAAGACCTATGTCGCGAGGATCCTGGAGGCGGTGCACCGTTCCGTTCCGGTACCGGAGGGGCCGATCGGTGAGGCTCAAACAGCCGAGGCGTTGCAGGCGGCGATACGGGGCGGGGGGGGGATGCGTGATGAGCGCCGCATCGTCCATATCGAACGGCTGGACATGCGATTCCTTCCGAATCTCAACAGCATCGTCTGGGAGAGCATGATCCCGGTTGAACCGCCGATCAATGATGAGGATTCCGATCTGCCTGGGATCAAGGTGGAGATCACCTGCACGAGCCCGCACAAGGACCGTCAGCAGTTCGTCAACGAGAGCTTCATGTCCGCGTTGCGAGTAAACGGTCGCAAGGCGGGGCTCGGGTTCTTTTTTGATCGGGTGTACCTGTTTTCCGGTATGCCCAAGCGGGTGCCTGGCGGGGCGGGTGTGGAGGCGGGAGATGCGGACTCCGCGAAGTACGATCCCGTGACGGACGAGGCCGTCGTCGAGGACTGGCGTTTCGTCATTTGGGTAGATGTCGTTCCGGGAGATTATCCGGAAGAGGAGGTCGACGTCGACGAGGACGAAGAGGGCGGCGACTGATGGAATTCGTACGGCGACATCTCTTTTTTATGGTCTGCGGACTCGCGGCTCTTGGTGCGGTTGCGCTGGGTGTGATGGGTCTTCAACGTATGCCCGGCGTAGCGAACGAGCTTCGGGGGGTTGAGACCGTTTATCGACAGCTCACGGGTCTAAAGCCGGTGAACCTCGCGGGTATCGAAGCGGAGCAGGAACGGATTGATTTGCTGCTCCGTGATCGCAGTGATGTGTTCGGGAAGGCGCGGGAGATGTACGGGTATGATCCGCTGATTGCGGATGTGTTCCCGGAGGGTGATTCGGGATTGCGTCTGCAGTTCCCCAGGGCGTACCAGGAGGCGATGAGGGCGTTGATGCAGCGCCTGAGCTGCGGATCGCCGCCGACCGGACGCGACGAAAACTACTGGCTTTCTCGGATCGAGGACGAGAAGGCGGAACGTGCGGACCGTGCGCGCGGTTCGCGAGTGGAGACGGAGGCAGATGCACCGGTGATGACGCCGAGTGGCGTATTGACGACGGCCGGTGCACGCGATAACGCGGAGGCCCGCGCGGCGATGGCGGCGGCCCAGCGGGTGTATTGCTTCGCGGTGGATTATGAGGGCACGGCCGCGGTGTCCAAATCGCCGAGCCTCGAGTTCGCCTCGGATCTGCGGGCAGCCGCCGATTTGACGGCGCCTGAGCTCGATGTGCTATGGTACGCGCAGGTGTCGTATTGGATTCAGAAGGATGTCGTCGATGCGATCGTCGCCGTGAATCAAGAAGCGGCTGATTCGCTCGTCGGAAAAGAAGGGAATCCGTGGGTCGGTGTGATGCCGATCAAGGACGTGGTTTCGGTGCGCGTGCTGGAGGGCTTCGTGCCCTTGGACGGCGACGAGGTCTACGGGTCGGACCCGGACGGGTCGGAGGACGCCCAGCCGCCGGGGACACCTGAAACGGTCTTTACGCATTCCGGTTCGAATGACTGGTACGAGGTCGTGCAGTATTCGGTGAAACTGGTGATGGATGTTCGGGACATTCCGAAGTTCATCGATCGCCTGACGTCGAACAGTTTCCACACGGTTCTCCGCGTATCGTACGTGTCCGAGCCGCCCAACAAGAAGATCGTGGGTAAGGTCTACGGGTCGGAACCCACGGTGCGGGTCGTCATGGATTTTGAGACGGTTTTGCTCGGCGAGGTGTTTCGTCCGATGATGCCCGAGTCGGTTTGTGATTATTACGATATCTCGTGTCCGCCGCGCGAAGCGGAAGAGGATTGACCCCGGCGACCTGAATTCCCTGAGCTATGGCAAAGCAACTGGTCAACCCCGTTGAGCGTCACGTCGACAAGGTGGTACTCGGTCTCGCCGGTCTCATTCTTCTCGGTTCGATTGCACGGTTTCTGGTGACGTCGCCCAATCAGTTGGAGATCGGTGGAGAGGCGGTCACGCCCAGTTCGGTCGACCGCAAGGTGGTCCAAGCCGCCGACGCCGCCCGGGATCGGATGATCAACGCGCCGGTGGAGGTCGAGAGACCGGAACGCCGTTTTGCTGACTTCGAGTCGCGGCTGACACCCTTCGAGGACAATGGGCTCGCGCAGACGCTCCCCGCCGCAGTCGCGTTCGGTCCGGCGGTTCCGCTCATCGACGTGCGAAAAGCCGTCGGCGAAGCGAAACTCGTCTCGGTCGCCGCGATGACTCCCGACCCTCCTGTCGTTCTCTACGGTCGCACGCTTTTTGAGGTTCCACAGCGAGGCGGTCAGTCCCGGCGCGAGCCGCGCAACTGGGTCACGCTGACGGCGTCGTTCGACGTGAAGAGGCAGATGGAGGTTCAGCGTGAGGAATATGGTGCCGCCCGCAAGGAGATCTTCTTTGGGCCGATGCAGATTCAGCGCCGGGCACAGCGTTTGGACGGCAGCTGGGCTGACGACGATTGGGCGGATGTGATACCCACTCCGGCGCTCGACCTCCCGCCGATGCCCAAAGTCGAGTTCGAAATGGAGGGTGATCGGACGGTTGTCCCCGGTCTGCAATTGGCCGCCATCGAGACCTTCTTCAGCAAGATCAGCGAACCCTTGCTTCAACTTGAACTCATTCGTCCGATGATTTATGCGTGGGTACCGGGTCGGGGCGATCCCTGGACCGTTCCGATCGTGACTTCGGAGCGAGACGTCATTGCGCAGGACGCGTATTATCAGGAGAAGCCCAGCAACCGGTACCTCGAGGAGGAGGACGTTGTCACGGAGGAGATTCCCTCCGCCCAGCGACTAGATCAGTTGGAGCGGGATTTGGCGGCTGCATGGCAGCACAAGTCGGAAGAGGCTGCGACGATCGTCTACAACGAGGCCTTGACGATCGAAGAGGATACGGACACCGGTCAGAGTCTCCGAAAGCGTGCGGAGAGACTTCGGGCGAAGGCGAATCAGCGCATCGGCGACATCAAACGGTGGACAAACCTGCGCGGGCCAGCCGCTGGTGGCGCACCGGGCCCGCAAGCAAAGCAGGTTGCCGCACTTCCCGTTCAACAATTGTGGGCTCACGATGCGGGGGCGGACAGTATCCAGAGCGATCGGGTCTATCAGTATCGGGTGCGACCGACGCTTTATAATCGCCTTCTGGGGGAGCCCGTGCGTTTCCGGAAGAAAGATGACGCCGCGGTTGTCTTTGCACCGGGTCAGTGGTCGCAAGCCGTTGAAGTACGCATCCTACCGGACGTCTCTTTCTTCGTCACCGGCGAGGACGAGCGTAATGAACGGGTCAACGTCGAAGTCTATCAATGGTTTGAGGGCGTGTGGGTGAAATCCTCGCGGTTTAAGTTCGCACTGGGCGACAAGCTGTCCGGTGAGTCCCGAAACGACGTGCCTGCGTGGGACGTGGACGAGTCGGTCCCGGAGAATGTCCTGGTACAGTATGAGGCGGATGCGACGATCGTTGATTTGGACTTCAAACGGCCTTTGCGCGAGCGAAAACGAGGTTCCGGGCGCGGAGGCGTCAAGTTCGGTTCGGCGAAGGAGTCCTGCTCGGTGGTCTTGCTCGACGCTGCCGGCCGTCTCCACGAGCGTTTCGTTCCAACGGATAAGTACGATCCGGACAAAAAGACGTACGGCAGTCTGGTGTACAAGCCGGAGACTGAAGATTAGAAGGATCGACGATAGGGTGTCGGTCAGGCGAGTGGCCTGCTTGCGAGTTGCGGGTGCGGCCACTAGAATTGGCGGTTCCCGGTGGTGCGATGGCGCTAACGGCCCTGGGAGATTTGTACCTTCCGTCCGTGCGGCTGGCTCGTACAGCTTGGCCCGCCCGGTTTTGCCGGGGACGAAGGCCATACGGGTGAAGACGTACCATCGCTGCTAACAGGCTCAGCGGCAACGATGAGGAGCTTCTATTGTCAATCTTGAGGTATATCGTGGGTTCGGTGGTCCGAACGGCGTTGGTCGCGGCGCTTTTCCTTTCGGCTCCGGTATTCGCGCAGGACGATGCCACGACGCTGCAAGAGGGGATTCAGCTCTTCAACGATGGTGCGTACGTCGCCGCGCAGGAGAAGCTGGTTGAGGTCGATCGGTCCGCGCTCAGTGCCGAGGACCAAACGCTTCGTGATGACTACCTCAATCGTGTTCAAATCGCGTTGACGATGGTGGAGAAGGCGCTTCGTGATCTCGAAGACGCAGAGACGGCCATCGGCGAAGGTGAGACCGATCAAGCCCGGTCGTTGCTGCAGGGTGTGCTGGACAATGAGTACGCGGACGACGCGCTGCGTCGATCGGCGTCCGCGCTGCTTCGCGATTTGGATGGCGGTGCGGTCTCACCCGAGGCGGCTGAGCCCGCGGCCCGTCTCGCGACACCGGTCAACGGTCAGCGTGCGCGCGCGCTCACGCAGCAGGCTGACGAAGCTGTGGCGGCCGGGAAGTACGACGAGGCCCGGTCGCTCTATGAAGCCGCGCTGGCAGCCGTTCCGGGCTATCCGGAGGCGATCGACGGTTTGAATCGCCTGGGTGAGCATGAGGCGAATCTAACGGGGGCGCGTGGGGATTCGCTGATCGATACGATCCGGCGGCAGAATCAGATCAACTGGCAGCGGACGGAAACGCAGTATCGAGATGTCGAGAGGGTGATTCGCGAGCACGTGAACGCCGAGCGGTTCGAGGAGGCGATTCAGCTTCTGATCCGAGCGAGGCAGATCGTTGTGGCGGGAAAGCAGTTCGCGGACCCCGTGACGAAGTATGAGAGCCTATACAACGAACTGACGACGTTGGAAGACGCCGTGCGATCGGGCGAGCAAAGCTATAACGAGCGCAGCGTGGCTCAGATTACGCGGGAGGTCGAATCCCAGCGTCGCAAACGACTGCTCGAGATCGAGAAGAAGCGAGCGCGACAGGTCGAAGCGCTGATGGTGCAGGCGGTTCAGCACCGCAAAGACGGGGACCTCGATGCCGCCATCAACGTGTTGCGCCAGGTGATCGTGATCGATCCGAAGTATCGTCCGGCGCGTTGGATGATGGACGATCTCGATGATCTTCGCGATTATCGACGAGGTCGCGATCAGCGGAATGAGCTTTACAAAGAGACGCGCAAGGCGCTGCTCCAGGTCGAGGACGCGAAGATTCCCTGGTCGAATGAGGCCCCGCGCTATCCGCACGATTGGGCGGAGCGGATCGCCAGACCGGCACGGCAGGCGGGCGGTGCGTCGGCGCGGCGAAACCGGTTGTATGGCGCACTGGATACGCGAATCCCGGTCGACTTCCGAGAGGATCCCTTCGAGCAGGTGATCGAGCGGCTGGCTGAAAACCACCGTATGAACATCATCGTCAACTGGGCGGATCTCAAGAGAGTCGGTGTGGAGCGCACGGTACCGATCGATCTCAGCTTGCCGAAGGAAATCTCGTTGAAGCGGGTGTTGACGGAGGTCCTCGGCCAGGCGGGCGGTGGCGTTGCAGAGATCGGATATGACGTTTCGGACGAGGCGATCGAGATTGCCAGTCGAGAGACGCTTGACCAGCGCACCGTCACGGCGATCTATGACATTAACGATCTGCTGTTCGAAGTGCCCATGTTCACCAACGCCCCGGAGACGGATCTGGCAAAGGCCACGCGTCAGGCGGCGCGCCGGCGACAGCACGAACCCGATCGGCCTTGGGGGCTGGACGGCGACGACGACGAGCCGGAAGAAGACCCGCGGCGCGTCGAGCGTGTGCGCAAAATCATCGACCTGATCGAAGAGACCGTGGCACCGGACAGCTGGTTCGACCGGGGTGGTTCGATTGGCCGAATCGACGAGTTTAACGGTCAGCTCGTGATCACGCAGAACTCCTTTGCCCAGGGTCAGATCTCGAACTTGCTGGGGCAGCTTCGGCGCGAGCGGGCGGTTCAAGTGGCGGTAGAAGCGAGGTTCCTGACGGTAACCAGTAACTTCCTGGAGGAACTGGGAGTCGATATCGACGTGGTTCTAAACGCCGGGAATGCCGGTTTCGACTTTGTGGACAGCGGGCAGGGTGGTGCACTCAGAGATCCTGTGCTTGGAAACACCCTTTTGTTGCCTCGGACATTCTCGCGGCTCGGTTTCACACCGAACGTCCCGGCCCAGGGTACGGCTTTGGCGACCACTCCGGGGGGCGGAGTGAATCAGCCCTTCGGGCAGACGCAGTTCGTACCGCAGCGGAGAGGCGGAAGCGGAAGCCAGCTGACGCCGGTACCCCTTCTCAATCAGGTGTCCTCATTCGCCGATGCGTCGACATTGGTCAGTGACATTCCCGGGAGTTTCGCCGGGTCCGCGGTTGGATCGGCCTTCAGCCTTTTCGGGAGTGTGCTTGACAATATTCAGGTCGATTTTCTGATTCGTGCGACCCAGGCGGATGCGCGTTCGACGGTGTTGACAGCGCCGCAGCTCGTGCTGATTAACGGCCAGAGGTCGTACGTCGCGGTGACGATGCAGCAGAACTACGTGGCCCAGCTCACCCCTGTCGTGGGAACAGGCGCGGTTGGAACGGCGCCGAACACGGGTACGGTTTCATCGGGTGCTGTTCTCGATGTACACGCGTCGGTGACGGCTGACAAGCGTTATGTAACGATGACACTTCGGCCGGGTCTGACTCGTCTGATTCGTATGGACCAGTTTGAATTCAGTGGCGGTGCAGCAGGTGGAGGGTTCGGTGGCGGGGCGGCGACGCCGGCGTTTATTCAGTTACCGACGGTGTCGAGCCAGATCATCCAGACGACCGTATCCGTTCCGGATGGTGGCACGCTCTTACTGGGCGGGCAAAAGCTGGCGACGGAGACGGAGGTGGAATCCGGTGTGCCGATTCTGTCGAAAATCCCGATTCTGAAGCGACTGTACTCGGCAAGAACCATGGTGAAGGACGAACAAACGCTTCTGATTCTGGTCCGGCCGAAGATTCTCATTCAGGCAGAGCAGGAAGAGCTCGCCTTTCCCGGTTTCAGTCCGTGACCGACGTCGTACGGTGACGTTGCCGCAGACCGTCGGGCTGTCGGAGTTCCTACCATCGCAACGACCTCGTCACGCCCCGACCGCGAAGAATCGAGACTTGGGTCTCCGTCGAAAGCCGGTTTGCGCGGCGTGACTGCCGGCGCGTTCATCCTGTGTTCTCTTCTTCCGATCGCCGCATTCGGACAGCGTCCGTCGTCGCGTGGGCCCGCTGGGCCGGAGAAGTACGCGGGTCTTCGCGATTTCGCGCCCGGCGTCGTCATCGATTGGACGAAGAAGCGAATCGAAATCGAGACGGTGGTGGTCCTTCGTGAGGGGCCTTTGGAACTTGCTGTGTGTTCACCTCGAACGCGCGAGCATGAGAGCGTTCTTGCGGTAAAGTCTCGTCCCTTGCACGTCTTTCAGGCGATGGGTTTGATCGGACTGGAACCCGGTTCACCCGCACGATACGACCAAGCGTCCAAACGGTGGGAACCTCCACGGGGCGATGCGCTGCGACTCTCGGTTCGATGCGGAGGCGATGAGAAGCAGGAGGTTCTTCCGGTTGAGGCCTGGATGCTCGACGTAGAGTCGATGAAGCCGGTCGAGACGCTCAACTGGGTGTTCGCCGGGTCGCGAACGTACGAGAGCGGCCGGTTCGGCGCTGATGTGGATGGAACGGTGGTCTGTGTCGTTGATTTCGATACCGCACTGATCACCGTAGGCGAATTACACAGCGCGGATGATGATCAATTGTGGTTGGCCGCCAACACCGATGCCATTCCGCCGATCGGCACCGCATGTACGCTGTTCATCGATCGCCGACCGCCCGAGGCCGTGAAGATCGATGTCTCGGAAAGTGGCGTTCTCCGTCGCGAGGGCAAGCCCGTTGCCCCTCGTGAGCTCGCTGAATGGACGAAGGCCGGGAAACGCGTCATTCTCAGGGTTTTGCCCGAGGTGTCGGCCGGTGCGTTCAACACCGCCATGCGGGGCATGAAGCGGCAGGGCGCTGATCCGTCGCTGATTTCCGTAGAGCACATCTTGCCGGAAGCCCAGGACGAGAAAGCGACGTCGCCTTCGAAGGGCGGTTGAGCGATCGGGCTGGGTCGTCCATAATCCCCCTATCATGGATTCCACGGAGGCACGATCCTCGACGGTCCAATCAGGCCAGGTCGGTTTGCCCCATGACTCCGAGGCCATCCTCGCCCGCGGGCGGGCGGTTCTGGAGGCAGAGGCGGCGGCGGTCGGGGCGGCGCAGTCCTGCCTGAGTGGCGATGCCTTCGTCGGCGCCGTCCGGGCCATCCTTCACGGCCGAGGGCGCGTCTGTGTCACCGGCGTCGGCAAGGCGGGGCTGATCGGCAACAAGATTCAGGCGACGTTCGCCAGTACCGGAACGCTGTCGTACAGCCTGCACCCGGTTGAAGCGCTGCACGGCGATTTCGGCATGGTCCACCCCGATGACGTGCTCGTCGCGTTGAGCAAGAGTGGCAGTTCGGAACTCGTTGAGTTGCTTCCCCGTCTCAAAACCGTCGGGTGCGTTGTGATTCTGTTGACCGCGCGGCCGGACTCTGCGGCCGCGAAGCACGCGGATTTTGTGCTCGACATCGGGCAGACGCCGGAGGCCTGTCCGCTGGGCTTGGCTCCGAGTTCATCCACGGCGGCCATGCTGGCGGTTGGAGATGCGCTGGCGCTGACTGTCATGGAACTCAAAGCCGTCAAGCCCGAGCAGTACGCCAGCTATCATCCCGGAGGCGCGCTGGGGCGCTACCTGACCCTGACGCGCGATGTGATGCGCACCGCATCGGACTGCCCCAAGGTGCAGCAGGACGCGACGCTGAGTGCTTGTCATCAGATCATATTGTCGGCGCCGCGGCGGGCCGGGGCTGCGTGCGTCGTGGATCCGGACGATCGACTCGTCGGGATCATCACGCACGGCGACTTCTTTCGCCTGTTCGATTCGGCCAAACCGATCGGTGGCACGTTGGTGTCCGACGTCATGACGAAGTCGCCCAAGCGCGTCGGGCTCGATGCGAAAGTGACGGCGGCCCTGAGGCTGATGCAGCAATATGCGATCGACGAGCTTCCCGTCGTCGATGGCGATGGACGCTTGGCCGGGCTCATTGATATCCAGGATCTGGTCACACGGGGGTTCACCGTTTGTGACGAACCGTAGGCTGTGAACGATCGCCCCATGCGTTTGTCCATCATCATTCCCGTGTTCAATGAGGCCAGTACGCTCGAGGAGATTCTCTCTCGCGTGTTGGCGGTCGATGTCGGCATGGCCCGACAGATCGTCATCGTCGACGACGGATCGAGTGACGGAACGCGCTCGCTCTACCCCGAGCTTCAGCGGCGCTGGCCCGACGAGGACATTCAAATCAGACTCCAGGAGGCCAATCGCGGCAAGGGGGCGGCTCTTCGCGAAGGATTCAAGCTCGCAACCGGTGACATTTTTCTCATTCAGGACGCCGATCTCGAGTACAACCCGGAAGACTACAGCCGACTTCTGGAGCCGATTCTGTCCGACAAAGCCGATGTGGTTTACGGATCGCGCTATCGCGGAGGGGCTGCCCACCGCGTGGACCGTTACTGGCACACACTGGGCAACAAGTTTGTCACACTGCTATCGAATATGTTCAGTGACCTGAACCTGACCGACATGGAAACCTGCTACAAGGTCTTTCGCGCCGACGTTATCGAAGGGCTGATGTTCAAGTGTCAGCGGTTCGACTTTGAACCGGAGTTCACCGCCAAGATCGCCAAGCGAAACAGACACGGAAAACATTGGCGCGTGTACGAGGTGGGGATCAGTTACGCCGGACGCAGCCGCGACCAGGGAAAGAAGATCAGTTGGCTTGACGGGTTTCCCGCGCTTTGGGCGATCATCAAGTATCGGTTCTTCAACTAGCGATTCGACGTGGCCAAGAGCTGAATCGGGGGACGCGTACGATCGTGATGGGCGGTTGCCCATCCGGTCTCGACGAAGCACGCGCTGGTGGCGTGGCATTCCCTCGGTATCGCAATCATGAGCGCGAATGAGGATCAAACCGGCGAGCCTACACCGGCGGAAGCGCTTTGCCCCGGATGTTTGACACCGAACGGAAGTGACGCACCGTTTTGCAGCAAGTGCGGCATGCCGATCGGCGCGCAGACCACCTTCGACCCACTCAAGTCCATCTACGCCACCGGGTGGCTGTACCGGCGCGCGATTTCAGGATCACCCTCGACGTTCCTGTTGTGGGGTATGTGGCTCATCTTTGCGCCCTCGGCCATCCTCCTCGCACTTGGATTGGCCGCGGCACTCAGGCAGTCATGGCAGAGCTTTCAGTTTCTCCTCTGGACGTTCACGCTGTTTGTCTTCGTGCTGTATGTGCTCGTGCTGATTCGCATGACGAAGGCGTACTTGCGCGCGCGTGAGCACAAGCCCGGGCACTGCCGCAAGTGCGGCTACAACCTGGTCCATCTTACGGTGCTACGTTGTCCGGAGTGCGGCCTGCGGTTCTCGCCGGATGAGACACCGAGTGGTGAAGCATGTTCATCGTACGAACAGATACCGTCGCAGGTACCCGACAACACCTGGCACGTGCCTGATTGCCCCGTGATTCCGGAAGCGATGTTTCCGATTCATTGCAGCGTATGTGGAGACCCGCTACGCGGGACGGAAGACGTGGGGCATTGCCAGGGCTGCGGTCACGCATTTGATCGTCGCGAGCGATTGTTCGAAGAGCATGGCCCGGAGGTGTTTTGTGGAGCGACACACGCCGCGCCGCGGGGCGGTCTCGGTTCGGCGGGCCGGGGGCGAGCGGCTGTAACCACCGGCGTTTTGGTAGCGGTGGTGGCATGTGCCATGCACTGGCGTCTCAGGGAAGACATCCCAAAAACCGTCTGGGCGGTCGTGTTCTTTCTCGGTGTTATGACCTACGCGGAATGGAAGCGGGTGAACCGCGGTGTTGGAGACAACGACGACGGCGACGGGTGATCGAACATTCTCACCGGAGCAGGTTGGCGTGTGACGTCGGTGCGATTCCATGAGAATCGCCTGAGTTACCGGACGTAACGCGTCGACTTGGCGGCGTTTTCGCTTGTTGACGTTGAGTTCACTCGGTACAATGTCTGACTGGAAGGGGGGCGAAGCATGAACACGGGGAATTCGACCCATCGCCAAACGCGTTTTGTGAACCACGTAGCGTCCGTCCGTCATCGGTCTTGTCGTCCAGACCGATCGTCTCCGGCGGCGCAAGACTTCTGTTTGAAGCGGACGTCGATGTCGGCTGTACGCGTCGGCCTTGGCCGGACGGCAACTTGTCTGGTTGCTTTGGCCTGCAGTCTTGCGATAAGTCCGCGCGCGGAGGTCCGCGCGGGTGAGGTCCTTTTCACGGTCGAGTTGACGGGCAGCGCGTCTCACCTGGCCAGAGTCAGCACGCAGACCGGTTCCATCGTTCAGACGTTCGCACCACAGCCGGGGATCGTTATCGACGGAATGGCCTACGATGCTTCGAGCGACATCCTCTATGGTGTCGACGGCGGCGATGCACTCTACTCGCTTGACCGGACGTCGGGGGCGTTCACGCAGATCGGTGCAGCAAGCCCGGTCAACATTGCGGGTCTTGCCGTTCATCCAACGACGTTTGACCTGTTCGGAATCAGTGTCATCGGTGGGGCACTCTGGTCGATCGACAAGGGCACAGGCGTTGCGTCGTTCATCGGGCCGACGATCGGGGACCTGGGGTTCGGGCACGGGCTGACCTTCGCGCCGGACGGGACCCTCTTTGCGACCGATACGGCTGCCGTGGGAACCACCGCGCTCTACACCGTCGATCCACAAAGCGGTCACGCAAGTTTCGTCGCCGACATCGACCGCGATCTCGTCGTGGGGATTTCCTTCGACACCGCGGGTGTTCTCTATGGAAGTGACAACGCGACGAATACACTGATCACCATCGACCCGCTAACGGGATTGTCTTCCACCGTCGGACCGTACGGTGGATTCAAACACAACGCGATCGCGTTCGTCCCCGAGCCGTCAACGCTTGTGCTTCTGGGGCTGGGAGTGTGGGCGGTGCTGCGAGGTCGGTTCCACCGGCTGTCCCATCCTTCACGACGATAGCATCTCTCACGTTCGCATTTGCGAGAAAGTCTCTTTCCCATCCGGGTTCAGCCATGGAATCTTCACGCCCGCAACACGCGATGGGCTGGCGTCCGCACCGCCGTCGTGGTATACTGCGAGGATGAGGGGCGAAGTCTGTCAACGGGGTATCACACACCGGGATGATCATCGAACACTGGAGGATGGCTCAATGAGGCGGTGGAGTTCATATCTGGCGGTGGCGGCGGGAGTGCTCACCCTTGCATCGTTTACATCAGCACAGACCACAACCACCGGCCGGTACGACGGGAACCAGGTTCTTCGTGTCGATCTCGAGACTCGGGCCGACCTCGTCGACCTCGAGCGCAGCGGCGCGGTGATCCTCGATTGCATTCCCGGCGTCGGGCCGATGACGGTCGTGGCCACGCCGGAGCAGCGCACTCGAATTGAGCAGCGCGGCCTGAACGTCGAGGTCCTCGGACAGAATGTGCAAACCCGGATTGACGCACAAAAATCGGCGCCGCTCCGCGCCGACCCATTCACCGACTTTTTCCTCGACTATCACCCCTACGGCGACGCTTCGATCTCGGGAACCGTCGTGTGGTACATGAACGAACTCGTCACGCGCTACCCGACGTTGGCGTCCATGGTGACGATCGGCAGCACGCTCGAGGGGCGTACGATATGGGGGCTTCGCGTGACAAACGACGCGATTGCGGACAAGCCCGCCGCCGTCTATTTTGGTGCCGAACACGCGCGCGAATGGGTCACGCCAACCGTCCCCTGTTATTTCGCGACCCATCTTCTGCAGAATTATGGAACCGATCCCGTGGCGACCGATCTGGTCGACAACGTCGAGTTCTTCCTGATCCCGGTATTCAACGTCGACGGCTATCTTTACTCGTGGGGGCCGGATCGCATGTGGCGCAAGAACCGTCGCAATAACGGCGACGGATCCTGGGGCGTCGATATCAACCGCAACTGGGGCGAGGGCTGGGGAGGCGTCGGTTCGAGCGGCGTTCCCGGTGACAGCACGTATCGCGGAACGGCGGCGTTCTCCGAACCGGAAACACAAGCCATGCGGGACTTTCTCATCGCCCATCCGAACGTTCGCGCGCAGCTCGACATCCACAGCTACACGCAGCTCATTCTGTGGCCGTTCGGCTATACGCCGGATCTTCCAATCGACAACGCCGCCTATGAGGAGATCGGGTTCGGTATGCAATCGCTGATTTTCGGCGTACACGGGATGGTCTACGACGCGGGTCCGATCTACAGCGGTATCTATCCCGTCAGCGGCGGTTCGATCGATTGGACCTACGCCCAGCGCGACATCTTCTCCTTCTCCTTCGAGTGTCGACCGAAGACGGGGTCCGGCGGTGGTTTCCTCTTGCCCGCAGCCCAGATCATCCCCAACAACGAAGAGCTTCTACCGGCGATGTTGCTGTTGTCCAACTCGGATTGGGTGCGGTATCCCATCCGATACCGCTTTCCCAACGGGATTCCGGCTGACATGAGTCCCGGTTCTGACACGGTCATCCAGCTCGACCTGGTCGAGCAGGGGCAGGCGATTGTCCCAGGCACTCCGACGATGTACTACCGATACGACAGCGGCGGGCCGTTTCTCGCTTCGCCACTGGCTTTCCTCGGCGGCCAGTCCTATGAGGCGGTTTTTCCCGCGACGAATTGCACCTCCACGCCGGAGTTCTACTTCTCCGCAACCGGCGACGGCGGTTCGACCGTGACGAGTCCTACCGTGGCACCGGCGACGGCACCCTATGCCGCGCCCGTGAGGGCGGTGTTCCACTCGGAGCCTCTCGACACGGATCCGGGATGGACGACGCTGGGCCAGTGGGCTTGGGGACAACCAACCGGCGGCGGTGGTGCATACGGTGGACCGGACCCAACCTCAGGTCATACGGGTGCGAACGTCTACGGATACAACCTCGGAGGCGACTATGCTTCCAGTATGTCGGAAGTCCACCTTACCAGCACGCCGATCGACTGTTCCGGCAAGACAGGAGTGTTGCTCTCGTACTGGCGGTGGCTTGGCGTCGAGCAGCCCTCTTATGATCACGCTTATGTACGCGTCAGCAACAACGGCGTGGATTGGGTAACGGTCTGGGAGAACTCGGGAGAAGTCGCCGATACTGCCTGGAAACACGAGACCTTCGACATCTCGGCGGTGGCGGACCATCAGGCGGCGGTGTACCTGCGTTGGACGATGGGTGCCTCAGACTCCAGTTGGCAGTTTTGCGGCTGGAACATTGACGACATCGAGCTGGCGAGTACGGCGTGTGTTCCGATCCCCGGTGATTTCAACGGCGATGGGCAGGTTGACGCCGCCGACTTCACGGAGCTCGACGGCTGTTTCACCGGTCCGACGGGTCCGTTGGGTCCGGGCTGCGGGATCTTCGACTTTGACGGTGACAACGACGTGGACTGTGACGACGGCCTGGCGTTTGGTGCCGCCTGGACAGGCGGGGGCAGCGCCCCAATGCCGACCGCCTGTGGATCCGTTATGCCGCCCACCGCGACGTCGGATATCAAGAACCGTTATGTTTCGTTCCGGCCGGGGTTCTCCGCCGGGTCGCCGCAAGCGTTTCGCATCACGACCCTCGCGAATCCACTCTTTCCGGGTACCGTGGGACTGCAGAAGTGGGTCGGCGCACCGGACGCCGATGGGATCTGCCGTCTCCAGTGCGATGCTGCGTTCAGATTGTGGGATATGGCGGACCTCGATGTGGCGGATCTCGACACCGTGCCCGGTGCGACCTATCAGATCGAAGCCACCTTGGACGGAGTCGATTTCCTTCCGCCTGCGACGCTCGAGACGGTTCCGGTCTGGGGTGATGTCGTGGGGCCCTTCGAGAACGGCGCCTGGCAACAACCCGAAGGCTCGGTGTCGGTCGGAGATTTCACCGCGATGCTCGATCGATTCCGAAATCTCGCGCTCGCACCGCCGATGTCCTGGTGCGACGTCGACCCGGCCGTTCCCGACGGAGTGCTCGGAATCCTCGACGTCACGCGCGTGATCGACGCGTTTCGTGCCGACCCGTATCCGTTCGGCGAGCCCTCGCCGTGTCCGTGATGCGCACAGCGCGCGGTCCGTTGGAACAAGGAGCAGTGACGAGACGGTATCGGTCGGGGGCGAGTCCGGTGGCGGCGCGCTGTCTCCGCTACTCCAACCAGACCGAGTACGTGCAGATTCCGCGTTTGCGAAGTTGCTTGGCCAGGTCTTTCACCCACGGGGGCGCAAGAATCGAAACCGGCGTGTAGAGCACGATTTGCCAGTCGAGCCACAGGCTGCGATGTCGGGCGTACTCCACGTCGTAGTAGATCCACTCCTGAAAGTCCGACTGGTCGGTACCACGTAGTCGCATCACCTGCCACAGACCGGTCACGCCCGGCTTGACGGACAGGCGAGCCCTGCGCCACGAAGGACAAAGCTGATTCTCTTTGTCGGGTGAGGGTCTTGGTCCGACCAGGCTCATCTGGCCCATCAAGACGTTGAAGAGCTGCGGAAGCTCATCGACGTTGGTCTGTCGTAACCATTTTCCCAGTGGCGTCAGGCGGGGGTCACGCTCGATCTTGAACTGCGGACCGTCGACCTCGTTTTGGCTGCGAAGCTTGTCCTGCATCGCGTCGGCGCCGGTGCGCATGGACCGGAACTTCAGGCAGGGAAACTCCTTGCCGCCCAGACCTTGTCGCGTATGTGCGAAAAACACCGGACCGCGCGAAGTGAGCTTGACGAGAATCGCGACCGCGACGAACAGCGGAGACAAGGCGATCAGGCTGATCATCGTCAGCGTGATGTCCAACGCACGCTTCCAGAATAGATACGCACGCCGGTCTTCGTAGCCGTCGGCGTCCGCCGGTTCCTCGAAGGCAGCCGTGGCGAGGTTCGGCGTGGCTGCGGATGTGCGAGACACTTCAAACGCAGTCTCGTTGCTCGGATCAGCCTGAACCACAGGCAGATCGGCGTTCGGTGCCGTCAGCGTCTGCGTTCCGCCGGAGTTCGGCGCCGGACTGGAATCTCCTTCGGTCACCTGGACGTGGACCTCGGCACGCGCCGCCGCATCGTCGCGGGATTCGGTCTGAAAGTCGATCGTAAAGTCCGCACCGCAACTCTTTGGAAATTGATACGGTTGCTCAAAGGGCGCTTCTTTCGAAGGCTCCGCGGGTCGGGAATCGATGCGGAGCGATTCGCCGGAGATACTCCCGGCTTGCCCCGGTGAAGCCGCCGTCCACAAGACGCACCCGGTGGGAGACCAACGAACGTAAAAGCGGCGGGTCATGGCGCCGACGCTGTCGAGTCCCCACCCGCGGGCGACCATATGATTGATGACGGCCGACGCATGCTCCGGTGAGGCCACAAGGAAGGACGCTTCCTCGGCGCAAACGTCGGTAAAGGCCGGCGAGTCGCTGTAGTGACGCTTGAACCGCACAACCTCGCCGGTGTGTCCGACGACGACCGACTCCGGATAGTGATGGGTCACGCCGACCCCTGTCTGACCGAAGACGAGGACATCCGTCCGCCGGCGCCGGATCGACGCGCGGGCCGTCCTCCAGTCGACCATCGGCAGCTGGCGGCCGTTGACGACCCAGACTTCCTTGCGTCGTTCACTGGGAAGATCGGATACGCCATCCTCCGTGTACCAGAGTGCGCTCGCGTGGCGGAGGTGAGAAAGGACCTGGCTCGATTGATTCTGCAGGCGTCGCGGAAGAAGCACGTAGACGGTATCCGCAAACTCGTGCGCCCACTGACAATACCAGGGCAGAATGTGGCGGTCGTAGAGAGCGGAAAGCCGCTCATTATCGTCCGCCTGCCCATGGCCGTCGGTGCGCCCGGCGTCCAGATGAATCAGCAGTACCCTGTCCGTCGAATCCGCGCTGATGAGGTGCTCCTCTCCGTCTTCCTCTTGGGCGTATCCCCTCTTCGATCATATCGTGCAGCGGGACCGCGCGCCCGATGCTGACAATTCGTATTCGGCAGTCCTTTTATGTCGAGAAAACCGACCCGCGCCGTCCTGGCGGGGCGGCCGCGTCCCGACCGGAAACGGCCGGGGGAGCAGGTACGAACTGGTCGATCATCGATGTTCCCGCCGGAATGCGCATCGATCCTTGAAGAACCACACGAACCAGCCAGGAGCCTCGACCGACGTGGCAACCGTCCGAGAGAATCGTCGGACCGACGACAACCGCGTCATTCTCAAGCCGGACATTGTGGCCGAGGACCGCGGGGCCCACGATCCGCGCGCGCTCCGCGACTTCGACGTCTTCACCGGCCCAGATACCGGGGGCGAGCTTGTGATATCCGGCGGTATCGAAGCGCTCCGAAGATATCGCATCGCTAAGGACGCGCAGGTACGCACTCCAGTCCGATACCTCGCGCGTAGCTTCCATCAGCGATACCGCACCGACACGCATCCCCGATCGCTGCAGGCTGGGAATGAGTTGCTCTTTGAGGTCCTGATAGCTATCCGATCGGATGAACTCCAGGACAACCGGCTCACAGAAGTAGACGCCGGAAGGTCTGAGCAACGTATCCGCGCCCGGACGACCACCGTCACCGTCGCTTGAACAGAACACCGTGAGCGTGTTTCCCTGCGCGCGATGCTGTTCCAGCATCCAAGTCGGATCGTCTTCGACCCAGACGGAACCACCCGTGACGACGATCGTATCGCCGGTGAGGCGATGCGCACAAGCTTTGAGGCACCCCGCGGCGCCGCGCGGAATCCGATCCTCGACAAACCCGAGAAAACTACCGCCGGCATCTCCGTTCATGACGTGTTTCATGAACAGATCGGTGCGTCCGTTTGCGCAAATGGTGCAAGAGCCTTCCGAGGAGCGGCGAAACGCCCTGAGAAGACCTTCGAGCAATGTATGTCGCGGAACCGGTAGCAACGGGCGCGGAAGACCCCGTGTCCAGGGAACCTCATGCCCTACGGTACCCGCAAGAATGACCCAGTCCATCTCCCTTCCCTGCTGGTCTTGGACCGTTTTTGCTGCTTGTATCGTATTCGGGCGCACCAGCGACACAACGGTGAACAAACACGCCTACCTTCACGCGTCAGTCGTTTGCACGCACACTATCGGGAGGTTGACCCGTGACCTTCCCCACGGGAGTCTAACAGAAGTGAAGCTGCAGTCAACAGGACCGTACCCCCCGGAACTACCGCGAACCGGCGGGGTGCGACACACATCGCACTCCGCCGGGCCCGCGACACCCCCAGTATACGATCCCCGAGACGCTGTCTGCCACACCCGCGCTGGAACGGAAGGGCGCGAGTGTGGCAACCCCTTTTGAGCCCCAAGTGGCCCGGCCTCTACCCCAGAAGCGACGGAATCGTCCGAGTACTCACTCACTTTTTTGGTTTTGTTGTAGTGAGGTCATCCGTCCGATAAGGTCGGGTGTTCGTCCCAATGGGCGTTCATTCGTCGGGGGAGCAACCACTACGGAACGCGACGCCCTTCAAGTCGATCGCGCTCATCGCCGAAGTCTGAGCCGGGGCTACGGCATCGTAATGCACCTCGGACGGCCGTGACGTATAATGCTGACCGATCCGCGAGTGCCGAGAAGACCACAGGCGGTCGCGTGGAATCGCGGTAACCGCTTGATTCGCATGAGGTTACGCCGCCTGGGTGGTGTGACTGACGGGGACGGAGTCTGCGGACACGTCGAGGCAGAGTGCAGAGTACGGGGCAAACATAGTCGTGCAATCTCTTCAATGGTATGCGTCTCGTCTTCGTTCGATGTCGATGGGCGAGATCTTCTGGAGGTCTCGGGGCAAGCTGCAGGATGCCATCGATCGGCTTCTGTTGCCCCATCGTGCGCGTCCACGGCCGATTCAACAAATTGTCGAAGACCCTCGGCGCGGTCATACGAATCCCAACGTGTTGGGAGCACACATCGCCCGAGCGAAGTTCTCCAAGAGCGCGGACGAAGCGAGCCGGACAAGATTGTGTCATCAGGCCGATCGGATCGTGCTGGGTCGCTGGGATCTCTTCGATCAAACGGATCACGATTTCGGCCCAAAGATCGACTGGAACTACGAATACAAGGCCCGTAAGCACGCACCGCTTTTGCCTGCCGCATCTGTCGATTACCGAGACTACGCGTCCGTCGGTGATTGCAAGTTCGTTTGGGAGCCTAACCGTCATCAGCACTGGGTCGTTCTGGCCCGCGCCTACCGAATCTGCGGAGATTCACGATACGCCGAGGCGTTGGTCGAGCAGCTCGAATCCTGGACGGACCAGTGCCCGTTCGGGCGGGGCATGAACTGGCGAAGCCCGCTCGAGCTTGCCATTCGAATGATCAGTTGGGTGTGGGCCTTTGCGCTAATCGAAGACGCGTCCGTCATGACCGACAAGCACAAAGAGCGCGTCCTATCGTTGGTCGAACAACATCTGCGCGAGATCACCCGAAAGTACTCGCGTTACTCGTCAGCCAACAACCACTTGATCGGCGAAGCCGCGGGCGTTTTCATCGCCTCGAGCTACTTCTCCGGTCTGAGCAGCGCCCCACGCTGGCGGCGACAGAGCAAGAGAATCCTGGAAGAGGAGATTCTCCGTCAGACCTTTGACGACGGAGGGACGCGCGAGCAAGCAACCGGATACCATCTGTTCGTGCTCGAGTTCTTTCTCCTTTCGGGCCTGGTCGCCCGGAACGGCGGCGACGATGTTTCCGCCGAATACTGGGGTCGCCTGGAGAAGATGTTCCAGTATGTCGCGGGAATGAGTGCCGCATCCGGCGCCCTGCCGATGGTCGGTGATGCCGACGACGGATACGTCCTGGACCTCGGCGGTCGCGACGATCCGGTGGCGTCGCTTCTTGTGATCGGGGCCCTGCTGCTGGACCGTCCGGAACTCGCAGATGCCGTCTCCCAGCCGCGAAACGACGCGACAATCATCGAACCGCTTCTTTGGTTGCTCGGACCCGCCGCATGCGATCGATGGATCCGGTCGAAGAGCCGCTCAGCGTCGGACCCATTGATCAGCCGGGCGTTCACCCAGTCCGGCTACTACCTTCTTCAACGCGGCCACAAGGAGACAGACGGAATCAGTGTGCTGATGGACTGCGGAGAACTCGGTTTTCTGTCGATTGCCGCCCATGGCCACGCCGACGCACTGAGTTTGGTCCTTCGCGTAGCCGGGGTCGACGTGTTGGTCGATCCCGGTACGTACGACTACTTCACGTTTCCGGCGTGGCGAAAGTACTTCCGCAGTACGCGAGCGCACAACACCGTGGAGATCGACGGGCGGGATCAATCTCAAATGCAGGGGGCGTTTCTTTGGAGCCGAAGGGCGAGTACCCGGTGTCTGGTTTGGCGTCCAACGAATCGCGGCGGGGCGATGTCCGGCGAACACGACGGGTATACGCGATTGGACGATCCGGTCGTTCATCGCCGGACCGTGACACTTGGTGAGGATTCCGACACGATTCTGGTGAAAGACGAAATCCTCGCCCGAGCGAAGCACGATGTAGCAATCTATTGGCACTTCGCGGAGCATTGTGACGTCAGGCTATCGAACGGCCACGGCGTTGACGTCGACTTCGGTCGCGGTCGCCTCACGATGGAATTGGACGAGCAGCTTTCCGTCCGCCAGTTGCGCGGTAGCGAGAATCCGCCGCTCGGGTGGGTCAGCCGCGGATATCATCGGCGCGCGCCAAGTGTGTCAGTGGTTGGCAGCGTTGGCGCTGAGGGTCAGGTAACGCTCACGACCAAACTGACGGTGTCTTCGCTGTTGGACGGGGCAGGCCGACGGACGTCGACGGACGATCGGCATCCGTCCGAAGCCTCCCTCCCGTCGGGGCGTGAAACGGGGCGTGGAAAGTGACGGCGAACGGACGATGTCCGACGCCGATGCGACGGTGTCGTCGGTTCCTGTCGAAATCGGGGTCGGATCTTGCGTATTCTCGTGGGTGAGATACAATTCGGGCGGTCGAGAATGGACATTCTCGGGTGTGTCAGGGGAGTGAAAGCGGGGCGGCGCACTTGGTGGACGGCGCCGGCAAGTCGAGCGTATCCGGACGTTCAGCGGAGCATCTGACCCACGTAGCGGCATTGTATACTTCGGTAACGGTTACCATTAGGTCTGCGGCCGTCGTGCGCTGCGCGCGGGGTTTTTGTCGGACCAGACCTTGCGGGCTCGGCGCGCGGGACTCCGAGGTGAAGTAAACCTATGAACGACCATCCTGCTGATCAACTCGGAAACGAAATGGACGCCTGGGGACGCCAGGTCGTCGTTCCGCCCGGTACGGAGTTGCTGGCTCCACCGGCGGAAGAGGGGTACGCGGGGCAACCGGGTATGGATGGCGGACCGCCCTCGATGCCCTCGCTGGCGATGTTCTCTCAGGCGAAGTGGTGGATACTGGCTGTCTTTCTTCTCGTGTCGTGCGTTTCCGTTCCAGCCCTTTGGGTTTTCATCAATCCTGTCTACGAAGCGCGCTCCGTGGTTCGCGTGTCCCCGGTCGTATCGCGCATCGCGTTCAACATTGAAGAGAACGGGATGATCCCGCTCTATTCATCGTACCTGAATACACAGGTTTCCATCATACGCAGCCCGGCTGTGCTCGAGCGCGTCCTGGACCGGGCGGATGTACGGAATACCGCTTGGTACGGCGAGAAGGCGTCCGTCACGTTCGGGTCGCCGCTGAGTACGCTCGAGCGCCTCCAACGCGCGCTGACGGTTCGCCCGCGCCCGCGCACGGAGCTTATCGATGTTCGGGTTGAAGCGCTGAACGCGGCCGATGTGAAGATCCTGGCGGATGCCGTCGTCGACGAATATGAGCGCTACAGCGATGAGACGTTCCGCGAGCAAGACAGCAAGCGTTCCGAGACGCTTCGGAACGAAAAGACCGCGCTGCACAATCAGATTTTGAGCCTCGTCGATACGAAGCTCCGCATCGCTGCTCAGCTCGGAACGACTAGCGCGACCGATCTTCAGTCGCAGCTTCGCGAGGGTGTCAGCGCCCTGGAGACGCAGCACGCCGAGAAGACGCGCGACCTCGAGATGGTCCAGTGGGAGCTGGAGCAATTCTCGGCCGGTGAAGACGGTACGGAAGCGAAGGACGCTGAGACAGCAGCGGATGGCGATCCGGCGGCGGTCGCTGGCGCGACCGGCGACGCCGGTGAAGGCGATACGACCGAAACCGACGCGCCACCCACGGATCTGTTGGAGGCCAAGTCGAGGCGTTACGCCCGAGACGCTGAATGGCGGCAGCGTAGCCTGCAGCTCGAGTCTGCACGACATCAACTTTCGGTCACGCGTCAGCAGTTTGGCGACGCTCACCCGAGAATCGCGCAGAGAATGGCGGATGTGGATTACGCAGAGCGGCTCTTGCGGACGCGAGAGGTCCAAGTGGATGAAATTCCTCTCAATGTGGCCGTTCGGGTTGCGCCGGTATCGGTCAACGCGGCCCAGGTTGTCGAACCGACCGTGGTCGACCGCGCGTCCATTGAGCTGCAGCGCGATCGGCTGACGCGGGAAGTCGAGCTACTGACCGAGGAAATCAGCAAGCAGCGTCGCAAGCTGGCGGAGGTGGGCGACCTCGCACGCGATATTGCCACCTATGATGAGGAGATTCGCCAGAAGAGCGAGCTGCGAAACCGGTTGCGCGATCGTCTGACCCAGTTGGATCTCGAGAGTCGCGCGCCTGCACGAATCTCGATTGCCTCGCACGCGATCCGACCGTCACGTCCCGTTCGGGATCGGCGCGCGATGCTGTCGGCCCTGGCGATCGCCGCTGCACTGGGTCTGAGCGTTGGCGGTGCGTACCTACGGCTCGTTCTCGATCCGAGAATCCGAGAGGCCAGCGAGGTGCGGCGCGCGCTGCACGTACCCTTCCTTGGACAGTTGCCACCCCTTTCCAAGAGCGACGATCTGCTCGGCGAGTGCGGAAATGTGATCATGATGGAACGGATCCGCATGGTGCGCACGTCGCTTCTCGAGAGGCTGCGCGAGAATGAGAAGAACGTCGTTCTGGTGACGAGTTCTTCGAGCCAGACGGGTAAGACGAGCTTCTCGTTTCTCCTCGGTCGAAGTTTGGCTCTTCTCGGTAAGAAGACGCTGTTGGTGGAGGCCGACCTTCGGCGTCCATCGCTCTTTCGTCAGCTGAAAGTCGGGTCGAACGTCGGGCTTGCCTCGCTGCTCGTGGGGACCTCGGAAGACGGTGCAGCGATCGTTTCCACCGGGGTGCCGAATCTCGATCTCATCACGGCGGGGGAGCAGCCCGGGGCGTTTGATCCGGAACTCCTGGCCAACGGTGTTTTTGCCGCCTGTTTGAAACGATGGAAGAAGACGTACGACTTCGTCTTGCTGGATAGCCCGCCGGTTCTTCCGGTTGCCGATGCCCGCATCCTGGCTCCGCACGCCGACGGGACGATCATGGTTCTGCGTTCTGCCCACTGTCGTCGTGGCGAAGTGGCACAGGCCTATGCCGACCTGAACGCCGCGGGTGGCAATCTTCTGGGCACGGTGCTCGTTGGAGCGCCCGGTCATGGGCGGTCGGGTGAGTATTACGGCTACGACACCTACTACGACAATGACCGGATCCTGGAGGCACACACGCCGCCGATGCACGAAGAGGAATCGGTGCACGCGTAAGTAACGATGCGAGATGGCGTGTCGAGACTTTGATGCCGGATCCATCCGTTCGCCGCCTTGTTCCGCCGGCGCGCCTTGCTTCACGCCCACCTTTGAGAACGCTATGACACCATTGGCGACTTCCTTGGACAACCCTGTGGCCTGGGCGTTTCCGGCGCCGGTCGGCGAGCTGCTGTCGATCTCCGTTCGGGCGCTCACGCAGATGTACCGCCCCGAGAAAGGGATGTTTTCTTTTTGCGTGCGTCGCGGCGCGACAGGGGCTTCGGTCGAAGGCGTCAGCCGACGCTACACCGCGATCTCGCTGATCGGTTTGGCGGCTGCGATGCGCGAGAACGGCGGCTCGCTCATTCGACCCGGCGATCGCGAGGAGGTGGAGGAGAATACGCCTCTCGACATTCTGTCGGGAGAGAGCCTGTCGGATCTGACCGGCCGACTTCTGGGCGACGTTGACACGGTCGAGACCATGGGTGACGTCGCGCTAACGCTTTGGGCGGCCCATGCGGTCGGGCACGCGGAGACCGGAAGGGCCCGAGATCGATTGCTCGCCATGGAGCCGTGGGATCGACCATGTCCTACGGTGGAACTGGCGTGGGCGTTGACCGCGTTGTCGCACGCTGTCGATCAAAACGACGCCGATCCCGGTCCCTCGGAGCGGGTGGCGAGGCGACTGTTGAAGACGTTCGTGTCTGCATCCGATCTGTTTCCGCACTGGCCAGTTGGCGCCAAGCCGGCCATGTTCCGCGGACATGTCTGTTGCTTCGCCGATCTCGTTTATCCGACACAGGCGCTGGCGCTGTACCACCGGCGCTCGGGTGATCCCGACGCGGCGAGTGTCGCGCGGCGCTGCGCCGCCAAGATGTGCGCATTGCAGGGACCTTCCGGGCAGTGGTGGTGGCACTTCGACGCGCGGACGGGGCGTGTGGTTGAGCCCTACCCGGTCTACGCGGTGCATCAGGATTCGATGGCGCCGATGGCGCTGCTCGATCTTCAGGAGGCCTGTGGCGACGACCACCAGGTTTCGATCGAGCGAGGGCTTCAATGGCTTGAGCGACCGATCGAGCGAGATGGATCGCTCATCGATGCTCAGGCGGGTATTGTCTGGCGCAAGGTCGCGCGCCGAGAACCGGGCAAGCTGTCGCGATCGGCGCAGGCGCTGTTCAGTTGCGTGCATCCCGCGTTGCGCGCATGGGGACTCGACCTTGTCTTTCGGCCCGGAGCGGTCGATTGGGAGTCGCGACCGTATCACTTCGGCTGGATTCTCTACGCCTGGTGCAACCGCCGATTGACGGCATGAATTCGATGATCGAGACCATGGCTCCGCCGCAATCCGACCTGGGACCTGTCCGGTATATGCTGGGTGCGCCGCTTCGTGCATTGACCTTGCGTGATGTACTCGCGCGGGTCGAGGAGACCATCCAGCAGCGAGGAAGGCTGCTCATCGGTGTCGTCAATGCGGCCAAGATGGTCAACATGCGGCGCAGCGAGATTCTCCGCAGTGCCGTACTGTCCTCCGACATCATTCTCGCGGACGGTCAATCCGTCGTTTGGGCCTCCCGCGTTCTGCGCAAGCGCCTTCCGGAGCGCATCGCCGGGATCGACTTGATGCGCGACATGATGCAACTCTGCGATCGCCCCGGATACCGCGTCTACTTCCTGGGAGCCAAGCAGGACGTCCTCGAAGAAGCGGTGACCCGAATTCAAGCAGACCATCCCGGTGTTGTCGTGGCCGGGATGAGAAACGGATACTTCGACGAGCCGTCCGAACCGGACGTCGTGGCCGACATTCGCGCGTCCGAGGCGGACATTCTCCTCGTCGCCATGACCTCCCCGAAGAAGGAGGTCTTCTTGGCCAAATGGTCGCAGGAGCTCAACGTACCGGTCTGCCACGGGGTCGGCGGCGCTTTTGACGTCGTGGCCGGCAAGGTCCAGCGGGCGCCGATGGGCTGGCAGAAGCTCGGACTCGAGTGGTTGTATCGCGTGCTTCAAGAACCGCGGCGCATGTGGCGTCGCTACCTGGTGACCAACACGCTCTTTTGTGTCATGGTTCTGTCAGAGTTGGTTCGCGGTAGCGAACCGCCGCGCACAAAGGACGCTCGCTAGCGGTGGCGCATCGGAATTCGCCGTAGGGTCATCTCGGTTAGTGCGAACTGATGGTTTTCGTGGAATCTGCAGAGCCCTCCTCGCGACAAGAACGGATCGAGTCTATTCAGACGGGAGGCGCTGCGCCGGCGCTTCGAATCCTCCTGTTGATCAGCAATCTGGAATATGGCGGGGCACAGCGTCAGGTCGTGCTGCTGACGAATCACCTCAACGGGATCGGCGTCGAAACGCACGTTGCCTGTCTGTCGGGTTACGTTCCGCTCTCGCGTGAGCTACGTGATGCCGATCGGTTTCTGCACATCGTTCAGAAGCGGTCGAAGTTCGATGTGACGGTGGTGTCGCGACTGGCACGATTGCTTCGCGAACTCGACGTCAACATCGTTCACACGTTTCTGCTCGACTCGGAAATCGCCGGACGATTGGCCTGCCGCCGGATTCCTCACGTGGCGGTGATCGGATCCGAGCGAAACACCGACTACAAGCGGAAGTGGCGCCAAACGCTGGCGCTTCGTTGGACCCAGCACCGGTTGGACGCCGTCATCGCGAACTCGAACGCGGGCATGCGTTTCCAGAAGAAAACGCTCGGTATCGATGACGAGCGGCTCCATGTCGTTCACAACGGGGTCGACACTGCGCGGTTTTCGCCCGGTTCGAATGCCGCGTTGCGCAGAGAACTCGGGATCCCGGACCGCGCGGGTGTGGTGGGGATGTTCGCCAGTTTCAAGAAGCAGAAGAACCACCTGATGTTCTTCCGCGCCGCGGTGCGCATTCGGCGCGATCATCCCGAGACTCACTTCTTGTGCGTTGGGCGCGAGTTGCACGGAGGCCTGCAATCCTCCGATCGATACATGGATGAAATGAAAGAGGCTATCGTTTCGATGGGGCTCGGTGACGCGATGCACTTACTTGGCAACCGAGACGACATGTGCGATGTGTACCAGGCGTGCGACGTCACCGCACTGACATCGGTACGCGAGGGGACCCCGAACGTGCTGCTGGAGTCGATGGCGTGCGGCGTTCCGGTCGTGGCGACGGACATTTCCGACAACCATCTGGTCGTTCCGGAGGGGCGTTCGGGCCACGTCGTTCCGCTCGAGGATGACGAGGGGATGGCGCGGCGCGTGGCGCACCTTCTGGGAGAGGCGTCCGCGAGGCAAGCGATGGGCGACGAGGCCAGACGGTGGGTCGAGGCGGAGTTCTCGGTCGATGCGCTGGCGAGAAAAACCGTCAAAGTCTATCGAGAAGTGCTCGCTCGACGATGCAGGGGGCAAGCGTGACGGTGGATCTTCAGCCACAGGACGTCTCGCGTGCGTCGTCCGCCGCGCCGTTCGGTGCGTCAGCCGTGTCGCTTCGACGCTTTCCTTATCCCTACCGGGCCATGTTGGCGATCTGCAGCGATCTCGACGAAACGCGTGACGCCCTCTCGTACGAAGGGATCATGCGTTTCCTCAACACGAATGAGCTGACGGCCATGGGCAAGGGCGTCGGGTTGGAAGTCGGCAATACGATCTACTTCGACATGTCGCCGGGGCAGTTCGCCTATTGGAGCACCGACGATGCCGGCCGAGCGATGGTCCGGCGCTTGATTCACTCGGGTCACGTCGATTGTCTGCACTCGTTCGGAGACCTGGCCGCCACGCGTGACCATGCCGCCCGGGCGCTGGACGAGCTGGCGTCACACGACTGTCGGATCGAGGTGTGGGTCGATCACTCGAAAGCGGTGTCCAACTTCGGTCCGGACATCATGGTCGGGTCGGGCGATGTTCCCGGGGCCGACGCCTACCATGCCGATCTGAGCTGTGCCTACGGTGTTCAGTTCGTTTGGCGAGGACGCACGACGAGCGTCATCGGTCAGAATGTCCCGCGCCGTCTGCGAGGCCTTTTTGATCCGCGCCATCCGTTGGCGTCGGGCCGGACCCTGGCCAAGCAGGTGATGAAGGTTCGGATGGGCAAGCGCGGCAACGAGAAGTATGCGATGCACGTACCCAACCGCGTGCTGAGGCGCGATCGATTGCGAGACGGCACGGAAGTCTACGAATTCCTTCGATTCAATCCACATGGGAGGGGCGTGGGTGAGGGCGCAACGGCCGACGGTGCGTCGGAGGTCCTCACGAAGAAGGTCCTCGATACATTGATCGAGCGTCAGGGCGTGGGTGTTCTTTACACGCACCTTGGAAAGACCAGCGATCCCGAGGGGCTCTTCCCTACGTCTACCGTCGACGCGTTTCGCTTACTGAGCGAATACTATCAGGGCGGGAAGATCCTGGTCACGACCACCCGCCGTTTGTTGGGCTACGTCCGCACGTACGAAGAGCTGAATATCCGTTCCAGTCCGGATGGATCGAGTGTGTCGCTTGACGAAGAGCCGGCGATGCCGTCGGCGCACGCGCCCCGGGCTCGAAGCGACTACGACGGCCTGACAGTCTATGTGTCCGATCCCTCTTCCGCTTCGCTGACGCTGGGTGGCCGTCCGGTCGGCGAGGTCCGGGAGAATCTTCCGGATCAGACGGGGCGAGCGAGCGTCTCGCTACCTTGGCCTCGGTTGGAGTATCCTACGCCGTGAAGTGGCTGAGTTCATGCTGTGCTCGCGTCGCCGTTTACGCGATTCTATTGGGCGTGGCGTCCACGGTGTACGTGGCCGGCGCCGTGCGATCCCTCACCTTGGGAGGCCGACGAAGCCGACGAAACAGCGACCGCCGTCTCATCCTCTTGGGGACGTTCTACAATCTGGGGTGGTTCCGCTCGCACATCTTGCCGCTCGCGCATTGCGACGCGCTGGATGAAATCATCGTGATCTGCGACGAGCCTCTTCTTGCCGCGCCGAAGGTCACGTACTGGCATCCGCCGCGTTGGCTGCGTTGGATGGGAAGGACGCCGGCGAGGTTCCTCTGGGCGTTGCGCGTCGCACGACTGCGGCGACCCGGCTATTGGATGGGCTATCACATCATGCCCAACTCGCTGTTTGCTCTGGTCGGCGCGCGACTTTTCGGCGCGCGGGCGATCTACCAGATGACAGGTGGACCGATTCAGCTTATCGGAGGTGGCGTCGGGAGTGAAAACGTCCTACTTCGGAGATTGAGAAAATCCTCACGGTGGATGGAAGCGTTGCTTTTTCATGTGGTTCGCCGGTTTGACGGCGTCATCGTCCGTGGCGGGCGTGCGAAGGCCTTCGTTGCTCAACACCGTCTCAGCACGCGCTGCGAAATCATCACCGGCAGTGTAGACGTCGATCGCTTTTGTCCGGATTCATCCGAGCCGATGTATGATGTGGTCTACGTGTCGCGCCTGGTTTCCTGCAAAGGGCTCGAAGACTTCCTGCGGATCGTGGAATCTGTCGCGAAAGACAGGCCGTCCATCCGGGTGGCCGTCGTCGGCGGTGGACCGCTCCGCGAAACGCTGTCGAAGCAAGTCCAGACGTTGGGTGTCGACGGCTGCGTCGAGTTTCTCGGACAGGTCGATCGGGTGGAGGAGATCTTGAAGCGGAGTCGTGTCTTCGTTCTGGTTTCGCCGTCCGAAGGCCTGTCGATCGCGATGCTGGAGGCCATGGCGGCGGGGCTACCGGCGGTCGTGAACGACGTCGGTGACCTGGGCGATATGGTCGAGGTGGATCGCACGGGGCTGCTCCTGGAGGGCCCCGAACCGGTCGCGGCGGCGCGCGCGATCCTGCGCGTCTTGGAAGATGACGCCCTTCGGGCGAAGATGTCTGATGCGGCGCGTCGGGCGGTCATGGATCGTTGCAGCGTCGAGGCTGTCGCGCGACGCTGGACGGAGATTCTTGGTGGTCATGACAGAGACGGAGCCCCTGAGCACTCCCGTGCAGCCTCCCGCACAACCGCCCCCGCACTTAGTCGGACGTCCTAGCGACGGCGCAAGCGCGGGAATCGAGCTCGGCGTTACCGCGAGGCTCTGCCTGCGATGGCATCGAAGGGCAAAGTGGTTGTGCGAGCACCACCTGGGATTTGCAGGACGATTGGTTCAACTTGCCAATCGAATCGTGACCGGTTCGGACATCGACCTGAACGCGAGCCTTTCGCCGGACATGCTGATTCCGCACACGATCGGTGTGGTGATCGGTGCGACGGCGATCGTGGAGCGCGGCGTCGTGCTCATGCCGCATGTCGTGCTCGGTGCGAAATCGCACGCGGCCAAAGGTCGGCGACATCCGCACATTTGTGAAGACGCCGTGGTCGGTGCGGGGGCCGTGTTGTTGGGGCCTATTACCATCGGCGCGGGCGCGCGCGTGGGGGCAAACGCGGTGGTCGTCAAGGATGTCGCGCCGGGCGCGACGGTGATTGGAATTCCGGCCCGGCCTACTGGGGCGACGAAGCCTCAGGCAGACTAGTCCATGGCAAAGCTGGCATTATCACGGAAGAACCTCTGGGAGAAGAGTCCGCGCGTCGTGAAGTCGTTGGCGGGCCTGGTGCTCGGGCGCATTCCGCCAGGTGTGACGCTCGGACGTCGATTTCGCGAGACGTTGCGTTTCGCGACGGAGGCCGAGTGGTGGTCGGCTGAGCAGTCAAGGCATTATCAGGTGGAGCAACTGCGGAGCATTTGCACGCTGGCTTACGAGCAGACCGGTTTCTACCGATCGCTGTTCGACTCGGTGGGTTTCGATCCTCGAGATCTGCGGTCTCCATCGGACCTGGCCACGATTCCGACGATCGACAAGGTAACGCTTCGCCAGCACCTGGACGAGATGTGTGCGGTGTCACCTGATGCGGGCGGAGTCGATACGGTTTCGACCGGTGGATCCAGCGGAGAACCCTTGAAGTTCTACGTCGGCGCCGAGCGATCGGCGATCGAATATGCCTACCTTGTGGCGAGCTGGGCGCGCATCGGTTATCGCCTCGATATTCCCCAGGCCGTTCTTCGCGGTCAGATTGTCGGGAAGGATCGGTCGGGCGTGCACCACAGCTATGATCCGGTTCTGCGACGCCACTATTACAGCAACTTTCACATGACCGACGAGAACATTCGTCGCTATCTGGATCATATTCGCACCATCGGCCCTTGTTACCTTCATGTCTATCCTTCGTCGGCGGCGACGCTGGCCCGCGTCGCGCGGCGCCTGGACGACCCTGCACCGAGCAACATCTGCGGTATTCTCGCGGGTTCGGAAACGGTCTTTGCAGAGGACCGTAAACTGGCCGAGAGCGTCTTTCAGACCCGCTACTTGTCCTGGTACGGTCATTCCGAAAAAGCCGTCATGGCGGCGGAGTGTGAGCAGTCGACCGACTATCACGCCTGGTCAACCTACGGGTTCTTTGAGCTGCTCGACGAGCAGGGGCATCCCCTTACCGAGCCCGGGAAGCGAGGTGAAATCGCGGGTACGAGCTTCATCAATCGGGTCGTCCCTTTCATTCGGTATCGAACGGGCGACTATGCGGTCTACGTCGCGGACGCCTGCGAAAGGTGCGGTCGCCAGCAGGCGGTCTTTCGCAGTGTGGAGGGTCGCTGGCCGGGCGGTTGCTTGATTGCGAAGGACGGTTCGGCCATTGCCCTGACGGCGTTCAACGTACACGACGATACGTTCGATCTCACACTCGGCTATCAGTTCTATCAATCCGATCCCGGTAAGGCGGTGCTGCGGATCTTGCCCGTACACCCGTTGAGCGAATCCGAGCAGAAGAAAATCATCCGAAGGGCGTCCGATCGTCTGCAAGGACAGGTGGCGCTGACGCTGGAAATCCGCGACGCCCTGGAACACACCGTCCGTGGCAAACAGCTGCGCGTGGTCTCTCGTTTGGGCGGTAGCGATGGAGACGGGTCTTGAAACAGGTTGTTCAAAACTACAGAACGGGCGAGCTGCGCATCGAGGACGTTCCGGCGCCCATCTGCAAGGCACGTGGTGTGCTGGTGCGCACCGCATACTCACTGGTCAGTACCGGCACCGAGCGAATGAAGGTCAGCCAGGCCCGCATGAGTCTGGTTCAAAAGGCCAAGGCGAGACCCGACAAAGTACGTCAGGTCCTTCAGACCGCCAAGCAGGTCGGCGTGGTCGAGACGATTCACAAGGTCCGCGAGCGGCTCGACGCCTTGACGCCGCTCGGTTACAGCCTGGCCGGCGTCGTCGAGGAGGTCGGATCCGGTCTTGACGAGTTCGAGGTCGGCGATGTCGTCGCTTGTGCGGGGGAGGGCATCGCCTGCCATGCGGAGTACGTCTTCGCGCCCAGAAACCTCTGCGTTCCCGTGGGGCCCGATGTCGATCCCAAGCACGCGGCCTTCGCGACGGTCGGCGCCATCGCCATGAACGGCGTGCGCCAGGGCGGAGTGTCATTGGGTGACACGGTTCTTGTGATCGGGCTTGGACTGGTCGGACTGCTGGCGATTCAGATCCTCAAAGCCGCGGGCTGCCGCGTGATCGGCGTCGATGTCGACCCCGACAAGTTGGCCTTGGCCAAGGCGTGCGGCGCGGATGCGGCGTTGGCTCGAAGCGACGCCGCCCTGGAAGACAGCGTTGTCGAACTGACCGGCGGGGTCGGCGCCGACGCCGCCTACATCGCGGCGAGCACGCCCAGCAGCGACCCGATGGATCTGGCCGGAAAGGTCGTCCGCGATCGCGGCAAGGTGATTATCGTCGGGATGGTGAAAGTCGCGGCGGATTGGCAGGTCTATTACGAGAAGGAGCTTTCCGTCGTCATGTCGCGATCGTACGGCCCGGGTCGCTACGATCCGAACTTCGAACAGAAGGGAATCGACTATCCGATCGGCTACGTACGATGGACACAGCGGCGGAACCTGGGTGAGTTCATTCGGTTGCTGGGCACCAAGCAGATCAACCCCGACGTGATCCGCCCGGATGTGTTCCCGATCGACGAAGCGCCGCGCGTGTACGACAGTATCAATGCACCGAAGGGGCGACCGCCCATTGCCGTCATCTTCGAATACCCACAGACGTCATCACCAAAACGCAGGGTGTCCGTCACGCGATCCGAGCGTCAAACCGAAGAGCCGAAAGGCAGGGTCGGCGTCGGCATGATCGGCGCGGGGAATTTCGCAACCGGAACGCTGGTGCCCGCGCTCAAGGCGGCGCCCGGCGCGCAGCTTCGCGCCATCTGCTCGGCCGGGGGCTTGTCCGCCAAGAGTGCCGCCCGGCGCCACGGATTCGAGTATTGTGCCAGTGACTATCAGGAGCTCCTCGCGGACGACGCCATCGACGCAGTCGTGATCGCCACGCGACACGACACCCACGCCGTCTTCACGGCAGACGCACTTCGGGCCGGGAAGCACGTCTTCGTTGAGAAGCCACTCGCGCTCACGCGCGACCAACTCGACAGCGTCATCGAAGCGCAAAGAGAGTCGGGTCGGATCGTGATGCCGGGTTTCAATCGACGATTCAGCCCGCTCAGCGTGTCGATCCGAGACTTTTTTCTGGAACGATCCGGTCCGATCGAGGTTCTCTGTCGTGTGAACGCCGGCGCACTCGGCAACCGGTCCTGGTATCAGGACCCCGACGAAGGCGGATGGCGTATCGTCAGCGAGGGGTGTCATTTCGTCGATCTGATACAGTTCATCTGTGGCTGCTCCCCCGTCCGCGTCCATGCCGAGACGATCGGAGGCGAGACGCCGGGCACGCGCAATGAAAACTGTACCGTGACGATGAGAATGGAGGACGGGTCGCTCGGTACCTTGATCTACGTCGCCAACGGCGACACCCACTTCGAGAAGGAGCGGGTCGAGGCGTTCGGACAGGGAAGAGCGGCCGCGATCGAGAACTGGCGCGTCGCGCGACTCTGTGCCAAGGGACGCACGCGATCGGTGAAGCCCAAAGGCACGGGCAAGGGGCACGGCCTGGAAATGAAAGCGTTTGTCGAAGCCATTCGCTCCGGCGGTCGAGATCCATTACCGTTCGACCAGGCCGTCATGTGTACGCTGGCGACCTTCGCCGTGACGGAGTCACTGGCGATCGGTGCGCCGGTGATCCTCGAGCTTCCGTGATAGCGTCTGAAGTCACCTCGTGAAGCAGAGCCAGTTTCGATGTTGGACCGTACGCGCAAGAAGTGTCTGGCGATTCGTGATCGCATCTACCCCACGGCGGAATGGCCGGGTGTCATTCACGAGCAGAGTATCGTGGATTCCGGTCGCATGGACCGCGTCTGCCTGGAGATCGGTTGCGGGCGCGATGCGGCCCGTCTTCGCCGTCTCGCCGCTCACTACCGATTGACCATCGGCGCCGATCTGGAGATTGCCGAGCAGTCCCGGGATGGAGATCCCTGGGTGGTTCTTCGGGCAGACGCTCACCATATTCCGGTGGGTGACGCGAGTGTCGACGTCGTGGCGATGGCTGACGTGGTCGAGCACCTTGCCGATCCCACTTTGGTGTTTCGCGAATGTGAACGTGTCCTGAAGCCCGACGGCTGTCTGATTCTGAGCACGGTCAACGGGTGGTTCCCGCCAATCGTGTTGGGGCGATTGCTGCCACACCGATTGCGTCAGTTCGTCAACAGGATTGCGACAGACACCGAGCTGGAAGACACGTTTCGCACCTATTACCGGGCAAATTCGGAGCGATCGCTGGGCAACGCGGCGGCGGACGCCGGGCTCGAGCCGGCGCGCTTCGAATACCTGTCGCACCACCCGCGCTATCTCATGTTCTCGGTCATCGCCTACCGCCTGGGTGTCGTCTTTGAGCGACTGATACGGCGATCCCATCGATTGCGAGGACTGCGACATTACCTTCACGGCGTGTTTGTGAAGTGCGACAACCGGCCTGCACATCTGATGGCATCGCAATCGATACCCTGTGAAAGTGCCGGGTGCGGTCGAGATCGTCATCTCGGGCCGCAGAGATGAGTTGAATGCGCATTTTCTTGAAATCATCGGTTCCCGAAAAGCTCTGGCGGACGGCTCGAAACCAAGCGGCCGGTTGGGGGCTGCTTCCCCGGGTGAGCGGAACGCACGACGGCATCCAACCTGCCAAGATCGTTGAAACTGCGAAATCCTATTTCAAAGACTATTGCGAGTTTGGTGG
>JAJDDV010000138.1 GCA_029260135.1 Phycisphaerae bacterium
GGTCGAGGCTTTGTTGACCGGGTGAGGGGGGGGAGGAACTCTGTTGTTGATCGCCTTGCTGCTGCCCTTTTTGCTGCTGGCCTTGCTGCTTGCCGCCTTGCTGCTCACCGCTTTGCTGCTCTTGGCTGTTGGCTGCGTCCTGCTTCATTTCTTGGGAGAGGTCGCCTGTTTCGTCGGCCAGTTTCTGCTGTTCTTTGGCGAGTTTTTCGGCTTCGCTCTTCTCGTCGAGTTGTTTCTTGGCTTGCTCGAGCTGTTTTTTTGCTTCCTGGAGTGCTTTCTCGGCGTCGGCTTGTTCTTGCTTGGCACCGCCCTGCTCTTGGGACTTCATCTTCTCGCCGGCCTGAGACATACTCTGGGCGCCTTGCTTGGCTGAGTCGGAAGCTGCCTGTGTATTTTCGCCTGCGGCTTTCATGGACGGGTCGTCCTTGGAGGCTTGCTCGGCTTGCTTGGCGAGTCGTTCGAGGTCTTTGGCGAGCTGCTGTGTTTCTCTGGAGAGAGCGGTTTGTTCTTTTTTGAGCTGCTGGTCCTCCGACGGTTTCGCCGCTTGCTGTCCTTCCCGGGCTTGTTGTTGTTCGGTTCGCTGTGAGAGTTCTGCTTGCTTTTTGAGCAGCGCATCGGTTCGACGAATGGCCTGTTCCAGCTGCCGCGCCATTCGCTGTGCCATGCCTGATTGGCCTGTTGTGTCGCGAAGGGTCTGCTCTTTTTCGAGGAGTTTGCTGACCTGTTGGTGATAGTCTTGCAGTCGTTCGATTTCGGCTTTGCGCTCGGTGTCGTCGCTGTCGCGTTCCAGCAAAATGGCGAGGAGGCGATCGGCATCGGTGAGCCACTGCTCCTGAGATTCGAGTGCCAGGTCGAGCGCTGCGGGGTCGCGGAACATGGGGACGAGTGCGTCGAGTCGGTCGGACAGTCCGAGTTCGCCGGCGCGCTGAAGCACGCGGCGGAGCCTTGCGGCGTTTTCCGGTTCGGTATCTGAGAGCTGTTCGCGGAGTCGGTAGAGGCGATCTTCGAATCGGTCAAATCGATCGCGGATCATTTCCTCTTTCAGGGCGAGCGGGTGGATTTTCTCGTCGGGGGAGGCGTTGTCGTCCTGTGCCGTCGCAGGAGGCGCGATGCTCAGCATCCAGCCCAGCGACAGTGAGGCGATGGTGAACAAGCGCAGCGCTGCGGTCGATGCGCGTGGTTTTGTATTGGAGAACGTTCTTTGCTCAATCGTCGAATACGTCATGACCCTGATCCTGCAAAGTGCCCTGCGTCTCCCTTCGGAGTTCTTGCTGGAGACGGATGATATCACGGAGCATGCTCACGACCTCCTGATACCCTTCCCATTCTATCATATTCTCGAGCACGGTTCGCATTTGGGTGAGAATTTCGGCCTGTTGGGGATCGACCTGGGAGGCTTTTTCGGCGGTTCCCTCGCGGGACCAATGTCGGATGATGTCTGCCCCGAGTACGAGATCTCGTTTGGCGAGCTGCGTGAGGGGCTGCACGATTCGGTCGCCGAGCCTCTCCTGTTCGTCCTTTGAGTCGAGCTGATTGACGCGGAGTTCGGCGTAGATCATCTCGAACTGCTGGCGGATGACGTTGACCGAGCCTGCGATGTTGCGTTGTCGGCGCTCGAGCGGCGCGAGCTGGGCGGCGAGTTGGTCCCGATTACGATCGGTGCCTTCGCGCCCGAGAACGGTCAAGAGGGAGCTGCGGAGTTGTTCTTGCGCGTCGATGAGTCGCTCGAAATCCATCCGGTATTCTTGTTCTCGTCGGGCGAGTTCGGCGAGGAATTCGTCGCGTGTGACGACGCGCAGTGTGAACTCCGGCGAGATTGCGACGCCGGGACCGGTGACGGTGTTGAAGTCGGTGGCCGACGCCTGGAGGGTGAGTGTTTCGCCCGGGACGACGGATTCGCTCGAGACCGGCCAGAACCGGCTGGTGGCGAAGGTCGGCGCCGAGGGCGTGAACGACGGAAGCGGAATGGTCGACAGGCTCGAGCCCTCGCGGGAGATTTCGTAGTTCAGTTCGGCGGTAGCGAGGCCGTAGGTGTCGGCGAAGTCGAGTTCGATGGGCAGAACGGCCTCGGGTGTGATCATGCTTCCGACGCCGACGAGTTTCATACGGGCCCTGGGTGGTTCATCGGGGGCGACGCGGAGCGAGAACCGTACGGGTCTTTTGTTGGCGAGTCCGACCTCGTCGATCAGGTCGAAGTGGTAGGTGTGTGTTTCCATTGGGGCGAAGTTTGCGGTCCACTGGTTGGCGTCGCGTATTCCCTCGGCGACGACATCGCGTCCGGCCATCAGAATGGCGTTTCGGACCGGTTTGTTCATTTGTGCGCGGATCGTGACATCGCTGCCGGGGAGGATTTGCGCGGCTCGTTGTCCGTCGCCGAGTTGGGCGGGTTCCAGATGGGTATAGGCGGGCGGGTTGATGCGCATCGACGTTTGTGCGACGCGGGGTCTTTCGAGGACGCGTGCGTGGAGCGGTTCGGTTCGATCGTCGCCGCCTTCGAGATAGAACTCGAAGTCTTCGTCGACGTTGGGGAAGGTGTGGCGGTAGCGGTAGGCGCCGCGGCTTCCGACGGTGACCATGACATCTCGTCCGCGTTGTCCTGACGCGGTTTCGTAGATGATGTCGACGGTTCGCGGTTGGACGCCGGTGGCGGAGGCTTGTACGACGAAATCGTCGCCGCGGGCACCGATCAGCTCATCGCCTTCGCGCTCGACCACGAGATGGGTGCGTTTGGGCCAATCCACGTTTTGGAGGAGGATGTTGCGTGCGAACCAGAGGCTGGTGATGTCGGGCGCGGTGGTCGCGGCGGTGATGCCGGCGAGGATCACCGTTGCGATGACCGCACCGGACCAGCGGGCGCGTCTTGGATCGAGAACGACGCTGAAGTCCAACGTCTTTGCTCGCCGACCGGCATCGGCGACGGCAGCGGTCATCAGGTTTGGGGAGTTCACTTCGGCGGGGCCCACTTCGCCGGAGGAGAATCGCACGGCGGAGATCAACTCTGAGCGGAGCTGGGGGTAGTGTCTTTCGACGAGTTTGGCGATTTCGGCGGAACCGAAGCTGTGGCGCAGGGGTGAGACGGCTCGTCGCCAGAATTGCCATGCCATTGTGGCGGCGATGAGCGATGTGAGCGTTGCGCGCATGCTCCAGTCGAGTCCGCGCGTTCCGAAGTCGAGCAGGAACTGGATTCCCATCGCCAATCCTGCAAAGCCGAGCACCCATCCGAGGGATTCGATCAGCACGTAGCGTCGGGCTCCGTCGGCGACCCTGCGCAGTCGCGACTCGACGGAGGGGTCCAGTGTCGGGGTTGCGGCGTTGTGTTTCGCCGCGAGCGAGGGAGGTTGTGTAGTGTTCGTCGTCATGGGGGCTAGAGCAATCGGTTCCACTTGCGCAGGCCCCACTCCAGCGTCAACAGCGAGAGCAGCAGGGTCAGCACCATTGCATTATCCCACAGCGTGGTGGGTCGCGATCGAATCGGGATTTCTTCGTGGAGGTCTGGGATCAGGTCGGGGAGCTGGGCGGCTTGATCGACTTCGAAGTAGCGGCCGCCGTCGGATTGCCTGGCGAGGGTCATCAGCTCGGCTCGGTCCATTTGCGGTCTAAGGATTTCGATGTTGGGTCGCGTGACGCGAATCTCGCGCACGATTTCCATGGGGTCGCCTGCGGAGGGGTGTGGCATCTTGAGGCTGATCCGGTAGCTTCCTGTTCTGTCCGGCACGAAGCGACCCTCGAACCATCCCGGTCGGTCTCGTCGCGCCGCGAGTTCGAATTCTCCGCGCTGCGCTTCCACTTCGTAATCGGCAAGTACTCGATCGCGAGGGAGCGGGCGGTACTGCCGGTCCAGGAGGCGGGCGGTCACGGTGACGGCTTCTCCCAGCGCGAATTCGTCGCTTTCGGTCAGCAGCATTCCTCGTTTGGTACCGCCGAGCAGTTTTCCTTCGGCCAGGTAGCGGACCATCTGGACCCAGAAGTGGTTGAACAGATCGACGTCCCTTCGTCGCCAGCGCCAGGTCGAGTCGAAGCCCAAAAAGGCGGTCCGCCCGGCGCCGACATACTGTACGGCGGCGAGGATGTGCCCGCCGAAGCTGTTTCGCATCCGCGGATGGCCGTGGCGCATCAGTACGGTTGCGACCGCCTTCTCTCGCAGGACCGGATAGTACCAGTAGACGTCACCCATTTCCTGCCAGGTCAGTTTGGTCGACACGGAATCCCCGCCGACCTGCAAGATCGGATGCCCGAATGCGGTCGAAGGAATCTCCAGAGACGAGGGCGACAGTTGATAGTGACCGATTTCGTTGAGCACGATGTCGGCCTCGGGATCCAGTGTCACGGGAAGGAGGTCGTACAGTGGTTTGAGCGTCTGATCGCGCAGTAGCTCTGGTGAGTGCGATCTCGCCGCACTGACGAGGAGTCCCCCCCCGTATTCCGTCACCAAGGTGTCCACCAGGCGGCACCAATCTTCGTCGAGTTCCTCCTTCTCGGTGTTCATGAGCAGTAGGACGTCGTACTCGAACAGCTCTTCGGCCTCGCTCGGGAGATGGTCGATGATGGTATTTCCGTCGCGCACCGCGCTGAGATCCGCCGACTGCAGCCAGCAGCTTACGTCGAACGTATCGTCCCGTTCTAGAAGTCGCGAGACGAAACGGTATTCCCAGCTCGGTCCGCCGGAGACGATCAACACGCGCGTTCGCGAGTCAATCACGTTGACGGTCGTTTGCCGACTGTTGTCATCCGCGACGGATTCGCCGTCCAAGACGGGGACCTCGACCGTATAGACGAATCGTCCGACCCGTTGCTGGCGGCGCTCGAACGTGACCGTTTCGATGTTCCCGCCCGGCTCTACGCGGACGGCGCGTGTGTCTACGACGCGTCCCTCGCTGCCGTCCGAGGCGCTTCGTTCGTACAGGCGCAGTGTGATCGTCTCGCCGTCGATTCCGGTGGCTGTCAGTTGGGCGGCGACGGAGAAGGGATCCTGCTGAAAGGCGTTGGGTGGTGCGAGTATTTCGGTGACGCGTACGTTGCGAGGTCGCGACGGGTCGCCGACGCCGACGACATGAATCGGTATGTGCCGGTCTTTTGCGAACCGAGCGGATTCTTCGGCCGATGCACCTTGGTTGAAGCCGCCGTCGCTGAGCAGGACGACGGACGCCACTGGTGCTCCGCCGAGGGATTCGACAGCTCGTCGCAGCGCGCGTTCGACATTGGTCGCCGCACCGGTCGCGGTCAGCTCCAGGTCCACATCGTCAACGCCGAAGAGCGTGCGTTCCAGCGCTTGGGCGTCGGCTCTTTCTCTTGCGGCGCGCAGGGTTCCGCGAAGCTGTGGTTCGTCCGAGAAGGTATAGAGCTTGACGCGATTGTTGTCCGCCAGATCGCGCAGGAAGCGGCGGTCGTCCCGCTCGATGATGCGCGATACCAGACCGCTGCGACGAACCGGCTCGGCGTCGGGTCGGCCGAGCAGCCGGTCGACTCGGTCGGCCGTCGCCTGGTCGCGATAGAGATCTGACAGACCCATACTCGACGAATCGTCCGCGAGGACGACGGTATAACTGTCGACCCAGCGGCGCAGTATTCGCACACGAACCGGTTCGAGTAGAATCACACCCAGCGTGAGAATGACCAGGCATCGAATGACGCTCAGCGTCATCCGGAGGCGCATCGACGCTCCCCTCCGCCCTTCGGCGCGGTACATCCACACGATCGCCCAGCAGAGAACGGTCAGCAGCGCCAGGCCAGCCACCGCCAACCACCCTTCGGGCAGGTGACGGAGTTCCGTGACGAACTCCTCTTCGTCTCGCGTGACGACGCCCGCGAAGAGAGCAAATAGAGATAGGGGGGCTTGAAGCATCGTCACGTCGTGCCCGTCGATCTCTTGGTGTATTGGTACGTTTTCATCTAACTCCGCCGCCCCCACGACCAGGCGAGAAACTGTTCGATCATCAGCGTGGCCGCGGCGGCGATCAGCATCAGGCGCCACAGCTCCGTCCGGGCCTCGCCGTTGCCCCCGCGAAGCTGATCCAACCCATTCACATATTGAAAGGGGACACCGCCCATCGACCGTCGCAACTCGGCTTCGTCGGCCGTCGTCAGGTCACTTTCCGCCGGGTCGATGTTGACGGCCATCATCCGCACGGACTCGCCGCCTTCACGCCGTCTCAGCAGGAACCGGTAGAGGCCTGCCGTTTCCGTGTGTTCCCATCCTAGAACCAGGCCTCGTCCATCGTCCGCCGGAACCGCCGTGATCCCGACCTCATCTTCGTTGGGGTAGGCGGGTGTGCGGACGACGGCGTCGGCTTCGTACACCGCCGGATCGATCGGCAGTTCGATTTTTTCTCCGACCCACTGGTCGCGCTGCGTTGCATCCTGCGTGGCGGCATGGCGGACCAACTCCATCATCACGGGAAGGAAGGTGGGGTGGTCGGGCCAGAGGTTCCATTCCTTGTCGGCCGCGGTCGTGATCATCGTGACGCGACCGAGTCCAAACCGCCGTTCGACGATGGCCGGGCTCTCCATCGCATCGCTGAACCTCGCCACGACCCGGGCCGTTCGCGCGGCGGTTGCGACCTCTGAGACTGCCGTCCCCGTTGTCGACACGGTGGGTTTGCCTGTGGTTGGGGCTTCTTCGTTGCCATCCGCATCGGCGACCTCAAAGGGCGCACACGCGAAGTACTCGAAGAAGGGAATCTGTCCGATGCCGAGCGGGTCGCCTTCTCGGCCAAGGCCTCGCATGGCCGGGTGAAGTTGATCGGTAATGACCAGATGGGACGCCTCTGCGGCGCGCACAATCTCCGTCAGTTCCGCCGGTAGCAGGCCCGCACCCTCGCGATAGAGTGCCCCGTTGTAGAGGTCTGCGTCGACCTGGTCGCCCAGAAAGACGAGCAGTCCCCCACCCTGACGGACGAAACGCTCGAGCGCGTCGATGGCGGGTTCGCTGAGTCGATAGACATTGGCCAGGATCACCGCGTGGAAGCTGTTGAGGTTGACCTCTTCCAGTTGGGTTTCGTCGACGACGACGGCTTCGTTACCGCTGAACACCTCTCCCTCTGGGCGTAACGCCGTTTCGAGGAAGGTCACCTCATCGTCGTAATCGTCGTCCGACGCCTCACCGTTCACGATCAGCACGCGCACGGCGGTGGCCACGTCGACGGCGGCATGGCGTATGTTGTCCCCCGGAAGCGCGTCCGGCGGCAACTCCATCTTGACGTTCTCGAACCCAGCGCGGAAGAACTCGATGTCGACGTCGACCGTGCTCTGTTGCCACGCACCGAGTTCTCGGAGCGACGTGGAGGGCTGATCGAGGTTTCCGACGCCGAGCTGCAGTTCGACGTGGTCGACCGCCCGGTCGCTGAAGTTGGCGACGCGCGCTCTGGCTGTTCCGGTTGCGCCCGCCACCAAGCGTCCGCCGACGAGGTTGAGTTCCGTCAGGGCGATGTTGGATGCGTTCTTTTCGCCGATGTTGACGAGCACGAGGTGCAGACCTCGATCCTCGTCGGCCCACGCTTTGAGCGGGGCCAGTACCCCCGCGTCGAGTTCGGTCGGGTCGGCGGCGTCGGCGAGATCCTGCGGGGTTCGCCGTGCGACGCCGGTCCAGTTGTGTCGCTGGAAATCGCTGATGAGGTAGACGGCTGCACTGGTGATGTCGGGGCTCTGCTTCAGGATTTCGACCACTCCGTCGAGTACTTGTGTCGGATCGATCGCGCGCTGCGTGGGATTGATCGCGTCGAGTCTTGCCAGCAGGTCTTCGGTCTGTTGATCGTCGAGGAACGTTCCCGACTCGATGGGCGACGTGGGTGCCGACATTCGCAGTAGCGTGACGGTGTCGTCCGGGGTCTCATTTCGGATGGACTGAATCAATCGCTGGATGGCGACCTTTCCCCGCGCGAAGGGCGAGCCATCCGCGGACTGGTAGCCCATGCTCAGCGAGTCGTCCAAAACGAAAACGCGCTCGGTACGGCGCGAACCACCGAGCGACGCGACGACACCGGCGGCTTGAAGGAAGGGGCGGGCGATCATCATGGCAATGAACAGCACGGCCAGGCATCGCAGCGCGAGGAGGATCCACTCTTCGAGTCGAATGCGGCGTCGGTTTCTGCGCTGTGCATCGAGCAGGAACTCCATGGCCGCCCAACGGATTCGCTTGAACCGCCGCCGTGCCAGCAGGTGGATCAGGATCGGCGCCGTGATGGCTGCGGCGCCACCGAAGAAGAGTGACGGCGTGATGAAGGCGGCGAGTATGGACGAGGCTGGGCTCATCGATCCGTATCCATCCTGGTCTTCTGTTTCAGAAGTCGCGCGACGAAGCGAGCAAGTTGCCATGCCCGAGCTGGAGGCGCGGGCATGCTCTGTCGGGGTGTGTTCAACCTGGCCGCGCTACGCTTGGCCATGGCACACAACCGATCGTCGTGGAACATGCGAAACACGGTCCTGGGTTTGTCCAATGAACTCACGCCTTTGCTCGCTGCCGGTGCATTCGGGTTGCCAGGAAGGTGGTCAGCGCGACGGCGACGCTGTCGGCCGTGCTGATCAACGCGTAGTCGATTCGTGTTTCCAGGCAGGCGCGTCGCACGCGTCGCGTAAATGCGTTCAGGGCTTCGAGGTAGCTCTGTCTCAGGGCCTGCGGGTCCGTGAGTACTTCCTGATTGATTTCCTCCATGCCCTCGAATAGGGTGCGATCGGCGAAGGGGAATTCCAGTTCGTCGTGGTCGAGGACGTGCAACACGAGCACGTCATGTTGCTGATATCGAGCGCGCTGCAGCCCGGCGACAAGGTCGTCGATGTCGGTCAGGAGATCGGAGATCAGAACGATCATACCGCGCCGTGGAACCTCGCCGGTCACGTGTGCCAACACTTTGGCATCGGTCTTGTCGCCGGGTGTCGCGTTCTGGACGGCTTCTGAGAAGGCGTGTAGCGACGCTCGGCTGGACGAGACCGGAAGCTGCTTTCGGATCTGCGTATCGAAGAGGGTCAACCCGACGCCGTCGCCCTGATAGACCAGCAGGTGGGCGAGCGACACGGCGAGTGTGGCGGCGTAGTCCCATTTGGTCATCCGATCCGTACTCGGATGCTCGGGGTAGGCCATGGATCCGGAGCCGTCGAGCAGCACGTGTGTTCGGAGGTTGGTCTCTTCCTCGTATTCTTTGATGAAGAAGCGATCGGCCTTGCCGTAGACGCGCCAGTCGATGTGACGAATGTCGTCACCGGGCACGTAGGATCGGTGGCTGGCGAACTCGACACTGAAGCCCTTGTAGGGGCTTTTGTGCATGCCGCTGACGAAGCCCTCGACGACGTGGCGCGCGCGCAGTTCCAGCCGGGAGATTCGGCTGAGGACTTCAGGCTGAAAGTACTTTGCGGATTCTGTCATCGTCGTCCAAGTCGGTGCGGGTCGGGTCCAAGGTGCTCAGGAGTTCGTCGATGATTCGGTCTGGCGAGTAGCCTTCCGCGTCCGCGGAGAAGTTCGTGACCAATCGGTGTCTCAGGACCGGATGGGCGAGCGCCCGAACATCTTCGGCCGAAACGAAAGGCCTTCCGTGCAGTGCCGCCCGGGCTTTTCCTCCCAGCAGTAGTGACTGTACGGAGCGAGGTCCGGCACCCCAGGTCACCATTTTCTTGACGAAGTCGGGGCTTGCGGATTCCCCGGGTCGTGTTGCGCGAACCAGGTCGAGCGCGTGGCGTATGACGTCGGGTGCGGCTGGGATTCGCCGAACGAGCTGCTGGAAGCGCTGGATGTCGTCGGCGGACAGCACTTCATTGATCGACACGTCGAGTTGCGCGGTGGTGCGCTCGGCGACCTCGTATTCTTCGTTATAGGACGGATAGTCGACGAAGATCTTGATCATGAAGCGATCTTGCTGTGCTTCGGGAAGCGGGTAGGTTCCTTCCTGCTCGATGGGGTTTTGCGTTGCGAGCACGAAGAACGGTGGCGGCAGGTCTCTGCGCTCGCCGCCGACGGTGACGTGACGCTCCTGCATGGCTTCGAGCAGCGCCGCCTGTGTTTTGGGCGGCGTTCGGTTGATCTCGTCGGCCAGGATGACGTTGGCGAAGATCGGTCCCGGAAGGAACTGAAACGCACGCGTGCCCGTCGCGCGGTCTTCCTGAATCACGTCGGTTCCGGTGATGTCGGAGGGCATCAGGTCGGGCGTGAACTGAATGCGGTTGAACGAGAGGTTCATGCATCGGGCCAGCGTCGAGATCATCAACGTCTTGGCGAGCCCGGGAACGCCCTCGAGAATGGCGTGGCCGCCTGCGAACAGCGCGATCATGAGCTGGTCGACGACGTCGTTCTGGCCGACGATCACCTTTCCGAGCTCCGCGCGAATCCGGTCGTGGGCGGTCCTGAGCTGCTGAATCCCTTCGGTGTCGACGGGTGTGTTGTCCGTGGAAGAACCGGGGATCCCCGGTTCTCTTACGTCGTCATGCATCATCTACTCCTGCGTTGTCATCGTCATTGGCGTCGGTTCGCCCGGCCGGCGGGGCCAAGCGTCGTCGTCGCGTTTCTGGTTTCGCCGTGCGTTGTTCATCCTATACCTGCAACGCCATCTTCAAAGCCCCCTCACTGTTGCATGATGGGCAGTTGGTTGTACGGAAGCTGCAAGATCATCAGTGCGACTGAGGTTGCGTAAATATCACCGACGCCGTCGTTCCAGGAGCCATCGTCTCTCTGGATGGCCATCATGAAATCGCGGCGCTTGGGGAAATACTCGTCCCAAATCGAGGCATCCGACACGAACAGTGCCTGAGCGTAGTAGAAATGGGCGTAGAAATCATGTCCGCCCTCTGTGCTCGCGGGTTTGATGCGCGGTTTGCAGAAGGAGAGCGCCTTTTTGGCGAGCGGGCTGGTGTACTGTCCGGCGTTGTACCAGCAGCAGATCGCCGCGGCGGTGATGGCCGGGCGCGACTGCCCTCGAACCTGTCGGACGGCGTATCGAATGCCACCATCCACGTTCTGGGATCGCGTGAGGTAGTTCATGGCGGAATCGATGACCGCTTTGGGGACGGCCACGCCGACGTTGCGGCAGGATCGCAGCGCCTGCACCTGTGTGATCGTGACGGATCCCTCATCCGTCCGTGCATCGGAGGTGTAGTACCAACCGCCCTCCATGCTCTGTGAACGGGCGATCAATTCGACTGCGCGTGTGAGGACGTCATGGATCTCTTTTGCGCGGGCGGCGTCCTCCGTCATTCCGTAGAGCTGGCTGAGGAAGAGCACGGAGAAGCCGTGCCCATACATGGGTCGGCTATCCTGTCCGGGCCTGAAGATCAGCCCTTTCGGCGTGGCAGAGCGCAGCAGATAATTGGTCGCCCGATCTACCTGTGGCGCGTATCGCCCTTGTGTCGTCGTGTTTCCATCCATCAGCATCGCGAGCCCCGCTAGCGAGGTCATGGCGACCGGATAGGCGCCGTAGCGCCCGCGGTTTCCCCACGAGCCGTCGCGTGCCTGTGTTCGTGCGAGGTAGGCCAGTCCACGATCGATCGAGACTCGTGCCTGTGGTGTAATTCCGTCGGGTAGCCGCGGCGTGGCGCCGCGTGCGATGGAGGCTGCACTCGTCAGCACCGCCAGAATGGAAAGTGATAGGACGCGTGTCATCTAGGTTCCCTCGTCCGATTCCGTCGCGCCGAGTAGGCGAGCTTCTGTAAGTTCCAAGGGCAATACGCGGATGCTCGCCTTCGTCTCGAAAACCACGACTTTGGCCACCGGCAAGATCATCACGTCGACGGGCTTACTGTCGCCTCCGCGTGTCGTTTTCAGGAGGGCGGGCTCGCCGACGTTCAGACCGGTACGCACATCGATCATCACGACGGACCGATTGCGCGAAGGGGCGGTCTTTCTGAGAGACCGCGCATCGGTTTGAGGCCGCTTCGCGTCCCTGGGTGGAAGCACCAGCGCCGGTACAGACCCCCCCATGACCTGTAGAAGGCCATCGGACCGGGCGAGCGACACGACGTCATGCCGCTGCCACAGTTCTTCACCGGTGACGATGTCGATGGCGCCGAGCTTTGGATTCTTCACCTCTTCTCGTGAGGCGACGTGCTGGACGAGAAGTGTTCCGTCGATCAATCGGCCGCCGACCACTTTATGCGTTCGGGACATCCACCAGGTGTTTTCCGTCTGGCGGTTGGTCATCACATCGCCTGTGGCGACGTCGATCATGCGAACATCGCCACCGAACAAACCGACGGCGACGAAGCCCTTCTGAGGCGAAAAGAGTTGCACGGGCGGTTTGTCGAGTTCGACGCGCCACACGTGCTCGCCCGTGGCGACGTCAACGCCGACGATGGCGTCGGACTCTGAGTTGGAGATCGGACCGCACAAGACGCCACTCGTCCCGACGATCGCCAGCCTTCCCACGGTGGCGTGGTTTTCCTCTTGTGTTTCGGGTTGCTGGAACTGGATACGCCGGATCAAGCGGCCGGTTTCCCGTTCGATCATGCTCACGCGTTCGCGCGGGAAGTCAGCGGTGACAACGACGGCGCGGGTGTCCTCGCGGTCGCGGAACATCCAGATGCGATCGACCGGTTCATCGCGCATGTCGTGCTCCCAGACCGTGGCGCCATCGCCGATATTCATGAGTGTCAGTCGCCCGGCCTTGGGCATGGCGGCGAGGAATCCGTCCATGGCGGCCATGGTCAATCCGCGATGCACCGGCGGACGGGTTTCACCGGCGCGTTCGAACGGCCTCATCCAGAGGCGTCGCCCGGTCGCCAGACCCACGGCGAAGAGGGCGTCGTCGGTATTGAACACGCCGATTTGCCCATCCGCGACGGCGTAGGGGCGAGGCGACTGGTTGCGGCGCACCGCGTTGATGCTGCCGAGGCTCGAGAACGATTCGGGAAGTCTCAGCGCCGCCTCCCAGACCACGTCTCCGTCGTGCGCATTGAAGCAGGTGACGACGTTGTCGGGGCGGTAGACGAGGACGCGCTCCGCCAGTGCGAGCGGTTGGCCATTGACGAAGCGCACGAGTTTCTCGCGGTTGACGGTCGTCAAGGGCATCGACCATGCCGGACGGGTGACCAGGTGCGCCGCCGCTCCCGTGTAGCTGGTTTGAAAGGCCTGCTGCGTCGCCGTCTTGATACGGCGCCGCTGCCGCTCGACCCATCGATCGACGGAGACACTGAGAGGCGTTCGCATTTTCATGTCCGCGATCAACGATTCCGGAAGCGGGGCTGAGCCGAATCGGGTCTCGAGCGAATTCAGACACTCGATCAAGAGGCCGTTGGATTCCGCGCCCACGGAGATACCGGTTTTGTACAACCGACACAATTCCGCGAGAGCCTCGAGCGTCAGTGATTCGTCGGCTTCGGAACGAACCGCGCCGCGCAGATACTGTTCAGCCAGTTCATGTCGTCCTTTTGCGTCGTAGTGCTTTCCGAGCGTCGACAAAGCCCTCTGTCCGATCGTCGTCGTCGAAGCGAGCTGCGACATGGCGAGAAGACGGGTTCTGCCCTGTTGGGCCGCGGATGCGTCACCGAGTTGGCTCGAGGCGGCGGCCACGTCGTTGTCGCGCGCCGCGCGCATCCTGCTGTTTTGTTCTTGCGTCAACTTCGCCGTCAAGCGTTGCAGTCGGCGCGCGATGTCGTATCGAACGGCGCCCTCGACTTGCTCGCCCAACTTCACCGGCTGCGCCGCGTCGCTGCTCACACCCAGCTTCCAGAGGCGGTCATAGGCATCATCGTGCCTGCCCATGGCACTGAGCTGATCGGAAATCGCCAGTTCGCATCGCAGCCGGTCTGACCGTTTGCGCGAAGCTCGCCGGGCCTCCTCCAACAGGGCAATCGTCTCGGCGTGAGATTCGTCCGGTTCCGCAGAGGACTGATTCTCCAGCGTCTTCTTTGACAGCGCCAGCAGAGATTCTACGGTCAGGTGGGCGATCTGGTCGGCGAGTTGGGGTCGGTCCGCGAGGGCGGTATCGGCGACGGTTTGGAGTAGATCGAATGCTCGCTTTGGACGGTCCGTAAGGAGTTCGAGCCAGGCCAGGCGCGTCGTGGCGACCGGGGTTGTGGGGTCGGCGTTGTATCGTGCGATTGCTCGGCCGTAGCTTCGTTCAAGGTCGGGGTACTTCCGGATGCCGGAGGCGTTGACGACGAACATGGCCGTGTCGAGGCAGAGCAGATTTCCCAGCGGTTCCTCGGAAGCCGGAGCGGGGTCATAGGCCAACCCTTCGCCGGTGGTCGCATCAAGCGAAACGAGTCCGTCCAACACGGGGACGAGGATCCTCGAGAGGCCGGTTTCCGTCTTCCCGGAGAGCACGGCGCGACCGGTCGGCGTTGCCGGGATCGGCGTGTTCCAAACCTCTGTCCCGTCGCTGAGTGCAAGGCGTACGACGCTTCGTCCGCCCAGCCACACCGATTCGTGATCGGCGGCGATGACGTAGCTGCTGTCGCCGATCGGCCGGGACCACTGTGGTTCGCCGCTCACGCTGGAAAGCGCGAGCAGCTCGGGGTGTTCTGCGGAGGTGAGCAGGACGAACCCGCCACTGACCATCGGAGGTGTGGGAAGCCAACCGTGGCTGCCCGGGGGTCGATGATGATACCGATGCCCCGGCAAGAACGCGTACTGAGCTGCCCACCGAACGGTGAGATCCATCGCGTCAATCGCAAACAATACACCCTGCCCGGAGGGAACATAAACGACTCCGTCGGCGTAGGTCGGCGACAACGACGTCCACCGATCCGGTTCGGGACCCGTGATCGAGCACAAGAGAAGGCTGTGAATGAGCCTGCCGTCTTCGGCGTCCAGTAGGGCCACACGAAAATCGCGCCGAGCATAATAGGGGACCCAGAGCGCTCCTTCGGCAGAGAGGGGGACGGACCGAAACTGTGCCTGGGCCAACGGGTCGGCGGGGTGTCCTGTTCGTCCTCGCTGCCACCGAATCTCTCCGGTCAGCGCGTCATAGGCGACAATCCGTGAGCCGACGGGAGGTGAGCGTCTGTTGGGGGTCGGCGTTGGGTCCATCGCACCGGGCGGTGGGGGAGGTGCTATTCGTCCGTCGTGGCTGAAGCGATCGTTACGGACGTACTCGGCATGACCCTGACGTGAGACGGTCAGGACGAGTCCTTGCTCCTGCGCGATACCGCCGACGACGTAGTCTTCGAATCGGAACGGGTCACTGATCGCGGGTTGTTGGACGGCACCGCGTACGGTCGGTCCCGTGTTGAAGGAATCGCGTACGACACGGGGCTCCCGATCGGGCTCGTGCGTTTCCCACGCCAGCGAGAGGTCCTCCGTGTGCAGCGCGACACAGCCCGTTTCCGTGCGAAGAAAGACCCGCTCGCGGTCGGTAACTGCCTGCGCAGCGGGTAGCCAGAGCGGTCCGGCGGGATCGTCACCGAACACGAGTCGCCACGAATCACCGCCCGTTCCGGGAAGCGCAAAGCGCCAAGGTACGTCGTCGATCAATGTTGGATCGACGACGGGCATGTTTGCGGTCCGATCCAGGGAGCCGCCAAAGCGAGGCCACGACGGCACGTCGTCGCGTCCAGCAGGTGCCCCACGCCTCGAGGTCGCCAGCGAGGTGACCGACGCGGTCCATTGGTCCATCTCGATTTTCGCGTTTTCGTCGACCCGCGACCTCCCCGCCTCAAGGGTGGAAGCCGACAGATCCTGGCGGCCCAGCATCGCGAAGGCCACGGCCAGCTTGGTCGTGATCAGTAGCTGGGGTGTGTCATGCTCCGACACGAGTTCCCTCAGGTCGGTGAGCAGTGCGACGGCCTCACCGGGTCGCCCCGCGTCGAGCGCGCGCGACGCCAGCAGATCCGTCGCATCATCTCCATACGCGGTCAGCAGATAACGCGTGACCACGGTTCGCAAAGCGCCGGAGTCTCCTTGCGTCTTTCCGATTTCGAACAGCCGTTTGGCCTTTCCGTCGAAGAGCAATCGATAGGCGTGCCGTCCTTCGGGGGGTAGCGCTGCCAATCGCCGGATCGCCACGCGTCGCGCGGTTTCGTACAGCGCAAAACTGGGGCGCTCGGAAGCTTCAGACCCTTCCATGGTATGATCGTTGAAGGTGGGACCCGGGTCGACATCGCGCGCGATGAGCGATTCGCCGGGATCCTCGATGATGCGCTGCAGGGAATCGATGGCGAATTTCCAGTCGCCCCGCTGAATGCCGTCTTCAGCGCGGTGGAACAGGTTCGCGATCGGTGCTGACGGTTCGATGAGAACGGAAGGGCTCTGAATGCGCCGGGATTTCGACGGGCTACCCCTCTGCTGTTGCAGGGCGCGAGCACGGATGCCTGGCGGAAGGCCTCGCTGTGGTTGGATCGGCTGCGCCGTCACTGTCGACGAGCCGCCGCATACGGCGATCACGAAGCCGAGCGCCACAACGCCGAAGTCCGGTCGACGAGATGGGGGCAGGACCTCCCGCCGGTGACCGGTCCGTTGCCGGCGCCCTCGGGGGCGTACGTTTGACTGATCGTCGTCCAAGTGTCGCATTCTCCGGGTCATCGTCACGGCGACCCACTCATGACTGCGGGGCGTCGCTGTTCCGCTCTGCGTGGTGGTCACGCGCTGCGTGTTCGATCGGGACTCGGCATCGGCGAGGCGCACAGGCCCGCGGGCCGTCCCGATCCGTCTTCCACACGCGGCGCATCCCCGTCCAACCCTTTTTCACTGTGCGACCCCTGACCTTCATGGTACCGGTTGGCGCCCGCACGTTCCAGCGCGCCGTACGACGATGACAATTCGCGACAACGCATCGTGCCGCGTGTGTAACGATGGCGCAACGTCCCGCGCGTTCGCGCCCTGCTTCATCGGCAAGAACGGGGTGGGGGGTGGAACAGTGCCTATCGCCTGTCTTTGCGTCGTCGTTTTCGCTTGTCTTTCTTGCTGAGCGATCGACGGCTCGCGCTCGAGCTGGATTTGAGCTTCGGAAGACCGCCCCCCGCCAGCGCCTTGGAGAATTGTGTACTCATGCGAAGGCGCTGTGTGAGTGATCGCCCGCTCATCGCCTTCATCATGTTCCGCATCGGCTCGAACTGTTTGACGAGTTGGCTGACGTCCGATGGATCGCAGCCGGCGCCGCGCGCGATCCGCCGCCTTCGCGGCGTGTCGATGATCTTCGGATTCTCGCGTTCTTTCGGCGTCATCGAGAGGATGACGGCCTCCATGCGGGCGATTTCCTCGTCATCCACCTCCGCGCCGTCCATCATGTCGCCCATCCCGGGGATCTTCTTCACGAGATCCTTGAGCGACCCCATCTTTTTCATACTGCGAAGTTGAACGAGGAAGTCGTCGAGCGAGAAGGTTCCCGTCTTCATCTTCGCTTCGAGTTTGGCGGCCTCCTCGGCGTCATACTGTTTTTGTGCTTGCTCGACCAGAGACGCGATGTCCCCCATGCCGAGTATGCGACCGGCGATTCGATCGGGATGAAACTCCTCGATCGCGTCCATTTTCTCGCCGACACCGATGAACTTGATGGGTTTTCCGGTCACTTGCTTGACCGAAAGTGCCGCGCCGCCGCGCGTATCACTGTCGAACTTCGTCAAGATGACGCCGTCCAGTTCGAGCCTTTCGTTAAAGACTTTCGCGGTATGGACGGCATCTTGTCCGGTCATCGCGTCGAGCACGAGGTAGACTTGGTGCGGATTGGTCGTCGACGCGACGTTCGCCAGTTCGCCCATCAGTTCGTCATCGATGGCGAGCCGACCGGCGGTATCGAGAATCACCACGTCGCGATCCGTTTTGCGCGCCTGTTGTATCGCGTTTCGACACACCTTGATCGCGTTCTGGTGGTTGCGCTCGGTATACACGGGAACGCCCACTTGCCCGCCGATGACATCGAGTTGATCAATGGCCGCCGGTCGCTTCAGGTCGGCCGCCACCAGCAGCGGACGCTTCGCCCGCTCCAGGAGCATTTTGGCAATCTTCCCGCAGGTCGTGGTCTTACCGGAACCCTGCAGGCCCGCCATCAACAACACCGTAGGACCCGGCGAGACGAACGGGATCTTCGGATCCACGGGGCCCATCAGTCGGACGAGTTCGTCATGGACGATCTTGACCATCACCTCCGCCGGCTTGAGCGTTCGGATGACCTCTGCCCCGATCGCCTTCTCGTGAACGGAGGTGCAGAACGCCCGCGCGACCTCGAGGTTCACGTCGGCCTCCAATAAGGCCGTACGAATCTCCTCCATCACGTCCTTGACGTTGTCCTCCGTGATCCGTCCGCGACCCCGCAGATTCCGGAACACGTCATTCAGGCGGTGGCTTAGCGCGTCAAACATGCTTCGGTCGTTGTAGGCCGACGGGGCCGCGCGGTCAAGATGGCCCCTCTCCGACCCGCGATCGCCGCCGCCGGCGACACTCTACTGTCGCGGGTGCAGTCTCCATCCGATGATTACACAGTGATTACAACAGAATCGCCTCCGGACGGTTCCATCGAGCGGGCGGTTCGGATACGATGATCGCGGTTAATAATCGGAGGAATGTACGATCATGAACATGCAAAAGAGCACCCGGATCGCTGCCCTTGGGCTGGTCGCGACCCTTTCCGTTTCGGCGTTGGCGGTAGAGCCCCCGAAGGCAACGAAGAAGCGTACGCAAGCCGTGCCGAGGAACGCCGCCACGAGCCGGCGTTCCACGGCCGACAAGAAGAAGCCCAAGCGTACGACGATCCCACCCAAGCCCCTTACTGAGGCGAGTTGGCTCATCCCGCCCCCTGAACCGGGTAAGATCGTTGAGCAGAAGACGGACAAGGTAAGCGGTGTCACCGACGTCTGGCTGGCCAACGGCGCGCGTGTCCACCATCGCTACATGGATGTGGAGCCGGGGCGCTTGGCAGCCGGAATCGCGTTTGCCGGAGGGGAAATCGAAGAGACTGCAGAAACCGTCGGTCTGACGCGGTCGGCCGTGTTGATTGTCAATGCAGGATACACGAAGAAGCACAGCATCAACGATATCGCGCGGTTCATGTCGGACAAGGACGTGAACATCGCCTGCAATGTCGATCGTGGCCCGCTATCCTTCGAGATCTCCGGAAAGGCGAGCGAGCTCGAGGCCGCCTTGCAGAAGATGCATGTCCTTCTGACGGATGGTCGGATTTCGGACGCCGCGATGGAAAGACGCCGCGCACGCACCTTGGTGGAGTTTCAGACGTATTCGAAGATCGCCAACTTCAACGTGGTCTCGCAGCTCAATGATCTGATCTCAGGTGGCGACCCTCGTCGGATGCTGGGGACGGAAGAGACGGTCCGCGCGGTAACGCTTCCCGCCGTTCAGAAGTGGTTTGATCGTCTTCGACTGGAAGCGCCGATCGAGGTCGTCGTGGTCGGCGACATTACGCTGGAAAAAGCGCTCCCATTGATCCAGCGGTATGTCGGCACGCTCCCGGCTCGACCGAGGACTTCGCCCCGCCTCGACAAACTGCGCCGAATCAACCGCCCCACCGGGCCGCTCAAACGGATCGCCAGGTTCGAATCCACCTCGGCGCAGGCCATGCTGCTCGACGGCTTCTTGACCTGCGATACGAGAAACATAGAGGATACGCGCACCCTGCACGTCGCTTCACTTGTTCTCGACGCGCGGACGTCCAAGGCGTTGAAGGCGGGGAGACTTCCCTCGACGACCATTCGCGTGAAGGCCGAACAGGTTTGGCGATACCGCGACTCCGGCCGTTTTACGGCCATCGCCCGGTGCAAACCGGAGAACGTCGATCCGTTGATCAACGAACTGGAGAAGCTCTACCAGGACTTTGCGACGAACGGGCCAACCAAGAGGGAGGTCGCCAGCGCGACCGGCCAGTGGGTGAAGTACTACAAGACCGAGGCCCACGAGAATCTGGAGCACTGGATGCGAATGCTCCAGTTTCATGATATGCACGGGCGCGACGTTCACCGCGAGGACTTCGCCGCCGTCCCGGCGTTCAAGGCGATGACCCCGGACTCGGTCCGGGCCGTCTTCAACAAGTACTATAAGCCCCAGCGCCGGTACACGGCCGCCGCCATTCCCAAGGTGCCGGAGGTCATCAAGCCCAAGAACGCACCCAAACCGGCGGACGACAAGAAGACCGATGCGGCGAAGCCGAAGAAACCTTAGCGGAGCGACGGCCGTCGTTCGACTTCACATAGTAGAGACGCGCCTGTGCTCCCACAGAAGGGATCTTTGTTGATTCAATGACCCGATGGCGCAGGTACATGCCGGTTCGTTCGATCAGGCGGGTGAGTCGCTTTTCCGTTGCGATGAGCGTGTTGCCCGCGGTCATGCTGAGCCCACTCACCGCCCCGGCACTTGTGATCCACGATCACCATGGTCATGACACACACGGCCACGCGGTGACGCTCTGTGATCTGGACCACCACTCGGAGAATCCTGATCATCGACACGAGAAGCACGACCACGATGGTCTGCCCGTCGAGGACGAAGGCTCGTCGATTCTGATCGTGCTGGATATCCCTGAAGCGCTGCCAGGTGCACGAGCCTACGCTTCAGGGACCGTTGTCGCTTCCGGCATCGGGGTCGCACTGCGTACGCTCGTCACCAACCGTTGTATGGTGGATGTTGACCCATTTCCTGTCGGAAGCCGACGGACGTTGGGGGACATTCTGCGCGCAGACGGCCTGGTCACGGGCATCCTTCTGACCAACCACGCTCTTCTGCTCTGATTCAGCCTCATCCACTTGTGCACTTGCCTTGACCGTTCGCTGCTGCGCGCCGCGCGCTGGGCGACGACGCTCGTATCCAGGAAGATTCAGAGAGAAGACAAGCGAGTTTTGCCATGCGATTCATCACATCGTTGTTTGTTATTCCCGCCACGATCGTGCTATTCGCGTCCGGAGGATGCGAGCGGGCGAGTGTTGCGGGCGGTGACCACGGGGCGGCCAGCGCCGACGCACACGCGGTGGGGCACGGACACGGAGAAGATGAAGGTCCTGATCCCATCAGCGTGACACTCTTCACATCCAAGGTCCAGCTATTCATGGAGTATCCACACCTTGCGACAGGAGCGCATGCGGAGTTCCTTGCGCACGTTACGGTTCTCGCCGGGGGCGAGCCTGTACGCTCAGGCTCGATGCGTTTCGAGTTGACGACGCCTGGAGGCGAAGTGCGCCAGCTGACGTGGAACGCGCCGCAGCGCGATGGCCTATTCGTTCCGGAATGGGAGTTCGACACCGCCGGCGAGCACACCCTTCGTTTGATCGTCGACAGCCCACAGGTGCGGGACACGATCGACGTTGGGAAGCTGGTCGTCCACGCCGACGAAGATGCGGCGTTTCACGCGGCTGAGGCGGCCGCGGAACCCGATCCGCCCGATCTGGTTCAGTTCTTGCTTGAACAGCAATGGAAGATCGGCACGCTCTACGAGCCAGTCACCAAGCGGACGCTGGTGCATCGTCTTGCTCTTCCCGGTCGGATCGTGGCACCACAGGGTGCCTCGGCCGTGGTCAGCCCGCCCTTCGCCGGCCGGCTGCTGCGCCCGCCCGGCGGCACACTGCCTCGAATCGGCGACCGCGTGGAGGCAGGCCAGGTATTGGCATCGATCGAGCCTCAACTGCCCGCCACCGAAATCTTCCAACTCAGCGCCAACCGGGCGCAGGTTCAGGCGCTCGAGACGGAACTGGCGCTGCGCGAACTCGATCTCGATACGAAAGCGCTGGAGATCGATCGTTCCATCATTCAGTCGGCGGCTCGACTCGAGTTTTCCGGTCGTGCCATGGACCGTGCCGTCCAGCTTCGTGAGAAAGGCGTTGGAACGGACCAGCAGTACGATGAGGCCGCCCAGGCTCTTCGTCTCGCTGCAGCCGAACACGAGGCCGCGAACGCCATGAAACGTTCTTATGAACACGCACACGAGCGAATCGCCAGTCTGCGTTCCAAAGCGATTCCCCCGGAAGGCGAAGCAGCGGCCAGCAACACCGGATACCAGAGGCCACTTGTCGCACCGATTGCAGGTGAGATTGTGTCGGTACGGCATATCGAAGGTGAGCATCTGGACGCGCAGCAGGAGGTGTTCCGAATTGTCAACCTCAGACAGGTGTGGATTGAGGCACAGATATCGGAGTTCGATCTTTCCGAACTCGCCGAGCGCCCTGGTGCCACGATGACACTTCCGGCCTATCCCGACCGGAGCTTTGACATACTCAACGGCGGCGGTGGGCGCCTGGTGAACATCGCCAGTATCGTCGATCC
>JAJDDV010000139.1 GCA_029260135.1 Phycisphaerae bacterium
AATCCCTGGGCTTGTCTTCTGCGGGTCGGTTGGACAGTCATCCTGACAGTCCACAACACCATCGGAATCGCTGTCCACATCACTCACACCGCAGCCGCAAATTCGCGGTGCGGTCTTGTGCGGGTCGTCCGGGCATCCGTCGCACGGATCGATGAGACCATCGCCGTCGGTGTCGGTTTGACAGTCGTCGGGAACGGTGTTCGCGTCGCAGTCGGCTGAGGCTCCCTGCGCGGTGTCGCACTCGTCCGGCCGGTTGTTGGCGTTGCAGTCTGCGCTTGCGCCGCTAACGAGATCGCACACATCGGGAATCATGTTCGGCTGACAATCGCGACTCAGGCGATCGGCGATATCGCACTCATCTGGCCTGTTGTTCCCGTTGCAGTCGGGGCTCGTGCCAGTCGCCAGCTCACACGCATCTGGAATTCGGTTCGGTTGGCAGTCGTGGCTGGTGCCGTCGGCGATATCGCACGAATCCGGCGTATTGTTAGCGTTACAGTCAGGGCTAGCTCCGGTCGCAATGTCGCATTCATCCGGAACCGCGTTCGGCTGACAGTCCGGGCTGATGCTATCGGCGATGTCGCACTCATCGGGCGTGTCGTTCGCGTTGCAGTCGGGGCTCGTACCGCTAGCGATGTCGCACTCATCCGGAACCAAATTTGTTTGACAGTCGGGGCTCGTACCAACCAGCAGATCGCAAGCATCCGGGCTGCCGTTGGGCTGGCAGTCCGGATCGCAGGCGTCGGGGACGGCGTTCGCGTCGCAATCACCGCAGGCCGGGTCGCCCAGACAATCGGCCAGCGTGCACACATCGCCCACGCCATCATTGTCGCAGTCGGCCTGGACCGGGTTCGGATGAAGCGGGCAGTTATCTTCGTCGTCGTACAGGCCGTCGCCGTCGGTGTCGTTCCGGATCAGCGTGTATTCCACGGTGTTGATGGCCGTGCCGTCGTTGAACGTGAAGGTCGTCGTCTCGTTGGCCGGGATCGGGCGATCTAGGACAATCTCCACCGTGTCCGGCTCGTCGTTCTCCCTACGGCGGGTCTGGATGACGCTCGGAGCAATGCCGCCGGTAACGCTGACGGACACCTCATCGACGTAGACGTAGTTGGCCGAATCGAAGGTCACGGCGAAACGGTCGATGGCGCCATACTGTCCGTAATCCAGGCTTCCAGCCGGCGGATCGGATGCGATAACCTGCTCGCCATCAGCGATCGTCCCGTACCGCACGAAATCCCATTCGTTGACGGTGTTGTGAAACCCGGTGCAATTGCCGCGGCCTCGGAGCTCCAGGTAAGTGGCACCAAGCGGGCTGTTGTCAAAACCGACATTCCTTAAGATCACTCCGTCGACCGAAATACGAAAGCCCAACCCGTCGAGGCTCTCATAGCGAAGTGTGTGGAACTCATCGATATTCAGTCCAAAGATCGCGTGGCCTCCACTGGACGAAACCACGGCATCGCCGTACATGTTGACCAACTCCAGCGTGTTGCGATATCGGACCAAGAAACGCCCGTCGCATGTATAGAAATTCGGTCCGATGGGGTGATTTGACCGGAATCGCCACTCAACCCACAGCGTCGGAGGAGAGAGATCCGGCGACGACGCAATGATATGGCCGTAGCCGACCCGGTCGCTACCGCCGACGTATCGAAGAACATAGTGGCCATCCTCAACAGAATCACTGCATGGCGGCTCACACGGTTCGCCGCAGACCCAGCCGGTCGATGCATCGCACGGCGACACATCCGCTTCGTATCGATAGAGCGTCTCGTCCGCGCGCACAACGATAGTCGTTGTCGCGACGGCCACTGCGAACAGGATGGCTCGAATGGGCATGGCATCAATCCCCGGTGAATGGCCTTCACGGTCATATAGGGTAGCACATTGGGGGGAGTGATCCAAGGGGGATTAGTTGTCAGTCGTCAGTTGTCAGTTGTCAGTTGTCAGTAAACAGCAATCAGCCGTCAGCCATCAGCCATCAGCGAAAAAAACGAAGCGAAGAAGAAACAAAAAGAAACAGACCCCCCTGAATCCCCCCTTAACAAAGGCGGGAGCAGATGGTCCGCACAGCGGACCCTACAGATTGGCAAGGGGGGAGCGCAGAGAAGGTGCATCAAGATGCACCCTACGCCTGACTCACCGAATCATCAGTCCCCCAGGTCAGCGCTTCGCTAACGACCTGGGCCACCCAGCCGTGCATCTTTGGTCGTGACGTTCGCTCTTCGACCCTTACAGGGTCGGCTGAAATGAGGGGTCACGTCATCCGTGGGCGTCGCTGCGCTCTGCCCACGGCTACGGTCTTGCAGCCTTACAGGCTGCCTACCCGTAGAGCCCTGCGGGCGGAAATGATTGAAGCTTGGTGGGTCCGCACAGCGGACCCTACAGATTGGCAAGGGGGGAGCGCAGAGAAGGTGCATCAAGATGCACCCTACGTGCTGGTAAGCGGGAGCGGTGGGTCCGCACAGCGGACCCTACGGCTACGACTTGGTTGGCCCGCGCAACAGCCCCTACAACGACTGCGGGCGTTGATGATCGACACTTGGTGGGGTCGAGCAGCGGGCCCTACGACGACCCTCACGGTTATCGCGCACGGATCCTACGACGGCTGGACGGGTCTGGCCAGGGGGGCGGAGGATTGGTCTTCCATCACCTGTACGAGGATTTCTTCGAGGCTGACACGGTGGGGTTCGACGGACTCTATGCGGAGTCCCGCCTGTCGCATGATGTCGATGACGCGATTGACCTTGTCGAAGTCCTGGCCGGACAAGGTCAAAACCGAGCCTTCACGTTTGACGCCGAGCACCTCGAGCTTCTCGTTGATCTGTTCCACATCCCCGGAGAACGTTATGCGGTATTCGATGGTCTGTTCGGTCAACTCGGCCAGCGTACCCTGGCGGGCGACGAGACCATCCACCAGGATGGAGACGCGATCGCAGACCATTTCCAACTCACTGAGCAGATGCGAGTTGAGAAAGACGGTCGTGCCGCCGTCCTTGAGTTCCTGGAGCAAGGCTCGCACATCGCGGCGGCCGACGGGATCGAGGCCGTCGGTCGGTTCATCGAGCACGACCATTTCGGGGTCGTTCATCAACGCCTGCGCGATTCCGAGCCTCTGCAACATACCCTTAGAGTACTTGTCGACGCGTGTCCTGGCCCACGACGTGAGCCCGACGGCGTCAAGAAGGCGTGCGGCATTGTCGCGGCGCCGCTGTCTGGGCACCTTAGCCAACGCGGCGAAGTGGTCGAGCACTTGCGCGCCGTTGAGGTATCCGGGGAACCGATGGTCTTCCGGGAGGTAGCCCATGGCCGCGAGTTTTCCGCGATGGCCTATGGGTCTGCCGAGAAGGGTGCCGAGCGCGCGGGAGGGTCGAACGACGGTCATCATGATTTTGACGAGCGTGCTCTTGCCGGCGCCGTTTGGACCGAGGAGGCCGAAGATCTCGCCTTTGCCGACCTGGACGTTGACGCCTCGCAGGGCGTGGATCCCGCGGCCGTAGGTCTTGTGGACGTCGATCAGGTCGACGGCCCAGTTGGTCATTTCCGTAATTTCGACCATGGCGGCTCTTCGCGCGCGAGCAGTTCATCCGCGACATCGTCGACGTTGGCGTCGGACGGAAGATCGACCCAATCGATATCGCGGAATCGCCGAAGCCAAGTTCGCTGTGCTTTGGCAAACTGCCGGGTGTTGATTTTGATCATTTCGACGGCGTCCGCAAGGGAGATTCCACCTTCGAGATGCTGGATGATTTCGGCGTAACCTACGGCCTGGCGCGCGGTCTTGCTGAGCGGTGCGGGTTCGGCCAGAAGCGTCTTGACCTCTTCGACGAGGCCCGCGTCGATCATGCGTTGCACACGTTGATTCGTACGGTGCGCCTGGTCTTCGCGCTCACGCCTCAGTCCGACGAGGGTGACCTCATGTTTCTTGTGGTCGCGATCCCATTGCTCCTGGAGCTCACTGATCGGCTTTCCGGTCAACTCGAAGACTTCCAGCGCGCGCACGATTCGCCTGAGGTCGTTGGGGTGTATCCGCTCGGCGGCGACGGGGTCGACCTCGTTCAGGCGTTGGAACAGTGCGGCGGAGCCTTGGGCGGCGGCGGTCTCGTGGAGTCGTGCGCGAACGGCTTCGTCGGCGCCGGGGCCTTCGAAGAGCCCCTCGGTCAAGGCTTTGAGATAGAGGACGGTGCCGCCGACGAGGAAGAGCGGCTTGCCCCGGCGCTGGATGTCGGCGAGGGCGCGCTCGGCGTCGGTCACGAAGTTGGCTACGGTACAATCGTCGGAGGGTTCGACCACGTCGATGAGGTGGTGCGGGATTTCGCTACGGACGGCGAGTGGGGGTTTGGCGGTTCCGATGTCCATGCGGCGGTAGATCTTCATGGAGTCGAGGCTGATGATCTCGCCGCCGGTTCGGCGCGCAAGCTCCCTACCCAAGGTGCCCTTGCCGCAACCTGTGCAACCCACAATGGCGATTCGTGGCGATTCCACCATGATTGGGGATCGGCTGTGGGCGGTGGTTGACTTGATTCGGATCGCTTGGAGCGGCGAACGGGAGACTGAGTTGCTCACCCCGAAGACACGAAGAGGCCGAGTGGAAAGGGCTCGTCGGGCAATGCCCGATCTACGTGTTTGTGAGGGCATGCCCGCGCCTTCGGCTTGGGCATGGCACCCATTGTCTGGGCATGGCACCCGAGGCGGCCGCTTATCACGCTGGCGGGCGAGCCGCCAGTGGCACCCCGCGCGCCGGGGAGAAGCTCCGACGCTACGGCACAGAGCGGTTTGCCGGGGCATGAGGAATAGGCTACAAGGACGGCGATATGGCAAGTGTGAAACTTCAGCAGGTTACGAAGCGGTACAGCGCCAAGCGTGGTGACGTGTGGGCGGTCCGTGATCTGTCGATCGACGTGGCGGATCGTGAGTTCATGGTCCTGGTGGGTCCGTCAGGATGCGGAAAGACGACCGCGCTGAGGCTCACGGCGGGGCTGGAGTCGTTGGACGGCGGGTCGATCGAGATTGGTGGATCGGTCGTTGATGAGGTGGCCCCCAAAGACCGCGACATCGCCATGGTGTTTCAGGACTACGCACTCTATCCGCATATGACGGTCTTCAAGAATATGGCGTTCGGCTTGAAGATGCGCGGCGCAGGCAGGGCGGAGATTCGGAGATCGGTGGATGAGGCTGCGAGGTTGCTGAACATCGAGGGGCTGCTGGAGCGCAAACCGTCAGCACTATCGGGCGGTGAGTGCCAGCGCGTGGCACTTGGTCGTGCGATCGTTCGGCGTCCGCGTGTGTTCCTGTTTGATGAGCCCTTGTCGAATCTGGATGCCCAGCTACGAACGCAGATGCGCACGGAGATCAAAGAGCTTCACCGGAAGCTCGAAACGACGATCGTCTATGTGACGCACGATCAGGAAGAAGCGATGACGCTCGGCGATCGGATCGCGGTGATGCAAGATGGTGCGATCCGGCAGTGCGACACACCGCTGGAGGTTTATCAGCGTCCCTCGAGCCGATTCGTGGCGGGGTTCATCGGGAGTCCTACGATGAACTTCCTGGAGGGGCGTCTGGCGATGGAGCGGGAGAGTCCGCTGTTTGTGGGCGAAGCGATTCGGGTGGCGCTGCCGAATTCGTTGCGTACGACGGTCGCGGAGGCTGTCGGGTCGGCGGTTTCGCTGGGCGTTCGCCCTGAGCATCTGTCTGTCGAGGGGGCCAGGGATGGCACGACGGACGGATCGGCGGGATTGACGGGAATGGGCGAGATGACGGTACACGCCGTCGAGCCGCTGGGGAATGCGACGAACCTGCACCTGTTGACGTCGCGGGGTGATCGGCTGCTGGCTCGGGGGGGCTCCGTGGTGAGCGTCTCGGTCGGGCAGACCGTATCGGCGGGTCTGGACGCGGGGCATGTGCATCTGTTTTCGTCTGACGGCCAGGGTGAGCGGTTGAGCTGACGCGGGTCGTCGCGTCGAACGGCGCATCGCGTTACCCCCTTTCAGATGCCACGGTGTTGGCACAGGAGTCGCCCCCCATCCTTGCTTCGCACGAATGTTGCACGCTCCTACGAGTGACAGAGCATTGGCACGTGATCGTGGTCCGCACAGCGGACCCTACGGGTGCGAGATGCCACGACAATGACACCTACTCCGCCCCCCACCCATTCCCGCATGAATGAGGCACCTGCGCGCTCAACGTCGCCGATTGGAGTCCCGTGCCACACGGCATGACGGCGCTTCGCTTGGCCATGGCACCCATTGCGACACTGTTGACGGAACGTTAGATCGAGTTGAGGAGGCGTGAGAGTTCGGTGCGTTCCTGGGATGAGAGCACCTGGTGGACTCGATCGATCTGCTCGGCTTCGTTGAGGTGAGCTCGGATGGAGGCGGTGTCGGACCTGAGACGGATGAGTACCTCGGCGAGGTGCATGAGTGCTTTGGCGCGGGTGGCGTTCTTCGTGGTGGCGAGGGCGAGGCAGTTTTCGAGTGCTTCGCGGGCATCGTCGAGGCGGTTGAGCTTGAGGAAGACGACGCCTGCGGTGTCGAGGAGATGGAGGTCGTCGGGGTAGAGGTCGATGCCGCGGCGGATGAGTTCCTCGGCTTCGGTGAGTCCGGCGGTTCCCTTCTTGGTGGCGAGCATCCAAGCGAGGTTGTTGATGGCTGCGCGGTTTTGGGGGTCGATCCGTAAGACGTGGCGGAGTGCGTCGATGCCATCGTCCTCGTTTCCGAGTTGGAAGGAGGCTTCGGCGTATCCGAAATGGGCGGCGACGTTGGCTTCGTCGAGGTTTCGGATTCGGTGGAACGCGTCTCGCGTTTCCTTGAGGTATTGATCGCGACCTGCCAGTGCGAGGAGATTGGCCCCTGTCATCAAGATGGGCAGGTGTTCGCGTGAGTCGGCGGGCGTGTTGGACAGGAGGCTCATGATGTCGTCGAAGCGGGCCTGGGCGCCGAACCATCGGAGTCGCTGGAGGGTGACGCCGATGGCGTCGGGGGCGAGTTCCTGCGCGCGACGGAGGACCTGATCTGCCGAGATGAAGTCGGCCTGCTCGGTCTTCTGTGCGGCGAGGGCGAGGAGTGCGGCGACGTTTCTGCGTCCTGTGTCGGTTTCGACGTATTCTTCGAGGTGCGCCGTGGCTTGGTCTTGCTGTCCTCGGGCGACGAGGAGCGCTGCTCTGGAGACGTTGGCGAAGGGATCCTCGGGGGCGATTCGGAGTGCTTCATCGTTGAAGGCTTCGGCATCGTCGTTTTGGCCTGCGCGTCGAAAGACATCGGCCATCTGGTTGGTGACGCCAAGATCGCCGCGTCGATCATCGAGAAGTCCTCTGGCGAGTTCTCGCGCGACGCCGACGTTACTGAAGTCCAGTTCGACGGCGATCTGCGCGGTCTTCAGGCCTGCGTTGGTCGGATTTGCGGCGAGGGCTCGTGAAACGAGGCGGCGAGCGCGCGGGAGGTCTCCGTCTTCTCTGGCGAGGCGAATGAGGATCATGTGTGAGGCGACGAAGGCGGGGTTGAGGGTAACGGCGCGTTCCAGTCGCTGGGTGGCTTGTGCTCTGGCTTGGGCGTTTCGCTCTTCGAAGAGAAGCGAGGCTTCGACGTGAAGGAGTTCGGGGTCGTCGGAGAGTCGGTCTCGCAGTTCGGCGAGCATGGTTCGCCCACGGGCTCGCTGTGCGGGATCGGGGCTGGCGACGAGCCCCTTGGTTAGTGCGCGTCGCAGGGTGACGTTTTCAGGATCGCGCTCGAGTCCTTGTTCCCAGATGGCGACGGCTTCGTTGGTTCGACCGCGCTTGTAGTAGAAGTTTCCGAGGAGGCCGTACGCGGCGGGCGCAGCGTCTTCGAATGTTGTCAGATGGAGGTAGTCTTTCTCGGCGAGATCGTGCTCGCCGACGGCGTTGAAGTATGTCGCGCGGAGCCAATAGATTGGGAAGTTGTCCAGTCGGGTGACTTCGCGGTTGAGCAGTGCGATGGCATCATCTCGGAGGCCCTCGGCTTGTAGGACGGAGACCTTTGCGAAGAGTACGTCGACGGAGTCGGGTGACAGGTTTGCGGCGTCATCGAGGAGCTTCATGGCACCGTCCCGGTCTCGCTTGACGACGTAGGTGAGTCGCGCGAGGCGGATTCGTGCGGCGACATCCTGGTCGTGGGTGGCCACGTAGAGTTCGAGGTCCTGTATGGCCCGGTCGTATTCGCCGCGTCCGATGGCGAGGTCGATGCGGTGGGCGCTGAGGGCTGCGGAGGTCTGCGGCATGGCGTCGAGGACTTCCTGCGCCTCGACGTATCGCCCTTCCTGTTTCAGCAATCCGACGAGGCGGTCTGCAACGCCGAAGGCGTTTCGCTTGTGGGCCAGCGCAAGTCGATAGGTTTTCTCGGCCTCCCTGAGTTCGCCCAGTGCCTGGTGCAGCGTTCCCAAGGCGAGGGCGGGTTCTTCCCAGGTGGGGTCGGCGAGTACGCACTCTTCGAGGAGTTCGCGGGTTTCACGTTCGCGGGTGCGCCACTGACCGGACTCGAGCCAGAAGGCGGCCTGGCTGATCTTCCAGCGGACGCCGGCTTCGCCTTCGATCGATCGGATGTGATCAATCAGGCGTTGCGCCTCGGATGCGTCGGCTCGCAACTCCGGCATTTTCAGGAGGGAGAGGTGTGCGTCGACGCTACCGGGGTGTTGCTCGGTCATCGATCGCAGCAATTCGATGGCGGCGGGGCGCTGCTCCTGGTCCAGCAGGAACTTCGTATAGGCGCGAGCCGTCTCGAGCTGTTCGGCGCCGGCGAGGTCCTGAAGTGCCGTTCGAAAGGTCTGCGCCGCTTCGGTGGTCTGATCGGCGACGATTTGCAGTTCAGCCAGGCGAACGCGCGGTACGGCGAGGTCAGGGTGGCGATTGACCGTCTCCTGCGCGAGAGATCGTGCCCGGGCGGTACGGGCGTTTCGGACGAGTAGATCGACGAGAAGCAGCTCCACGGCAAACGTGTCGTCGCATTCCTCGAGGGCGCGTTCGAGTTGCGTGGTGGCATCATCGATGCGGCCTTGGTGTGACGCAACGGCAGCGAGAAGCACGCGGAGGGGAACGTTTGTGGGAAACTGGATTTGGAGCGTGGTGAGTTCGTCGTGGACCTCCAGAATGCGGGCGTCGGCGTCGGGCTTTCCGTCGGCCCTCATCAGCTGTGCTTCGAGCAGCAGCAGTCTCGCGCCGAGGGTGGGTCTTAGTCGCCAGGCGGTTCCGGCTGCGGTAAAGGCACGATCCCAGTCTCGATGTCTGAAGCCCTCAGCCAGTTCCATCCAAGCGAGTCGGTCCTGGGGTCGATCGTCGACGAGCTTGAGGAGGGTCTCTCTGGCGCGTCCGTGTTGGCCTGTTTGGCGGAGGGTCTTTGCGAGAAATCGGAGTGCTTCGGGCGTGCGTGGCGGTTGCCCACCGGGTCCGACGAGGAGGTTGATGGCGCTGTAGGGTTGCTTCTTTTCGACGGCAAGCTGTGCCTGGAGGAGCGCAAAGGCTTCGCTTCGCTGGGCCTGGGGCGAATGTTCGGCGATGGCCTGCCCGTATTCGTTGATGCAGGTTTCGGCGTCGTCGATTCGATCGGCGGCGAAGTAGAGCCGGGCGGCGATGGGGAGGAATCGCACGCGATACCCGCCGAGCAATTCGTCGAGACCACGCTGGGCCATCGCGGCGTGCCGGGTTGCGGCGGGGTCGCTCAGGAAGAGATTGGCGTAGGAGGTGAACTTCGCGAAGGCGACGACGTCGATGTCGATTTCGTATCGGGTGAGTACGTCGTTTGTAGTCTGGTCGACGCGTTGCAGAAAGTGCGCGGCGCGCTCGAACTGCTCCCAGGCGATCCATTCGTCGGCGAGAAGGAGGTGGGTGCGAGGATCGTCGTCGAGGAGATCGTCGGCGGCTTCCAGGTCTTTTCGGGCGGATTCCCATTCTCGACTGATGACGCGGTGGAAGCGTGCGCGCAGGGCGAGGGCTTCAGAGGACTTGGGGTTTGCGCTGACGGCTTTGGTGAGCCACTCGAGGGCGACGGGGATTCCGGTGGCGACGCTCTCTTGAATCTCCATTGAGGCCATAAGTGCGTAGGCTCTGACACGGTCGGGATGAAGCTCGACGAGCTGTACAAGGACCTCTTTCGCTTCCTTTCGTTTGTGCTGGGCTGCGAGTGATCTTCCCAGCCAGAGGAGTGCATCACCGTCGTTGGGGTCGACGTCTAGTCGTTGGTGGCTGACGTAGGCGGCGTTCACGTAGTCTTCGAACCCGTAGTAGAGGCGTGCGAGCTGGCGGCATACGAAGGCGTCGCCTTGGCGGTGGCGTAGCAGGCGGCGATAGGCACCGATGGCGGCCGCAATCTGGAAGGACTCTCTGGGTCGAACGGCGAGATTGGCCGACGCGTACTGTTCGAGGACGTCGACGTCGTCCGGGTATTTCTTGAGGTACCGTCTGAGGTGCTTGCAGGCGTCGGCCCATGACTGGGACTTCAGTGCGGCGCGTCCGGTGGCGAGGGCGTCGTTGGCCATCATCCGCTTTCGCACGTAGTGTCCGACGACGGCGCCGACGCCCAGCAGTGCGGTCACGGTGGCGAGGATCACGAGCGCCTTGATATTGATACGTGCCGATCTTCGTTTGGTGTGCATCACACCTCTCTATTCGGCTGCCTCTGCGGATCTGACGACAAAAAAAACACCGTTCCCGCCGCTGTATGGGCGGGAACGGTGCGAAGTCTACGTCCGCTGGCGGTTTTTGTCAGCTTTGTCGGCGTCGAAATCGACGAAGAGTCAACAAACCGACTCCCAATAGAAGCCCTGTCGCCGGTTCGGGGATTGGGGCGACCGACTCGACGATCACGACCATGTCCGCGAAATCGCCGGCGGCGGAACCGGTAACACCATCTTCGAAGGCGAGAATGAACTCGCTGTCGGTAAACAGCCCCGCGCCGAACGGCGGCACCTGGAGGATGGTCTGATTGTCGCCCCGGAATACGAGCACCTGCGCGGCGCCGGCGGGATTCACCAGGGTGTTCAGGGCGTCATCGGTAAAGACGGTATAGTCTAGCGTGGTGTTGATCCCATCGCCGAACCCGCCCGCCGGTGCGTCAAAGACATCGAGATAGAACCCGAAGCTCTTGGGATCCGGAAATCCGGAGGTGACGACGGTCCCGCTGGCGGCGCTGACCTGGACGTCACCATTTGCCAGGAAGCTGACAAAGGCCTGCTCTCCCGGCACCGCGGCGCCGTCGAAGATGGCTGCTCGTTTCGACGGATCGCCGGTACTATAGATGCCGAAGGTGTTCTCGGCACTTGCGGGGGCCACTTCAACGGCGAATGTCGCCACTGAGCCACCGCTGGAAGTGTTGGTGAACCATGCGGCGGAGTGTTGATCGGCCGCGGCGTCGATTCCCGGGCCGCTGACATAGATGCCGGTGACGTCGCTGAATACGCCCTGCAGATTGCCGCCACTCACCGGAACGGGTCGGACGTTGTACGGACCCGCCTGCGCGCGTTGAGCCGCAAGAACCACCATGCTAAGCGCCGCTAGAGTTACGATGTACCGCGATTTCATACCGGATCCCCCCTGCCCCTCCTGAGCGAATTGGCGCCGCAGCATGTCGACCGCCTATCGAAGCGGAAGAGATTCGACCTGCGGAACAGCGATCCGTCTCGTTGCGATTCATTCTAGCTGCCCGGGGCCTGAGGTTCAATAGGTGAACGGACAGGTCCCGGAAAGCCGAACCGGCGCGAGAGGCGACCGGCGTGGGATTCCCGCCCCACTCACGCCTTTTATCGGCAAGGTGAGCCGGGCATCCTCGCCGGCACGCTTCCGTCGCCATGGTCCGAAAACCCGACCGCGAGCGGCCGGGGAAAACACTTTGATTAGCGAACGCGCTTCCTCACCCAGCCGACCAGCCCCAACCCCATGGCACCCAGCAAGAAGGCGCCGGGCGCGGGAACGGGAGCGATGGACTCAACGAGGACGACGAGGTCGGAGAAGTCGGCCGTACCGCCCGAAACGTCAGCCATGGACTCGTCGAACGCGATGATGAACTCATCGTCCGTGAACGTTCCGGATGCGAAACCCGGAAGCTGAAGTTCGGTCTCGTCATCGCCCTGGAAGATCAACGCGGCCGCGGCGCCGCCGTTGAGGCTGTCTTCAGTGTACAACGTGTAATCGAGCGTTCCGGCATCTCCGTCGGCCATGAAGACGTCGACGTAGAATCCGAAGTTCCTCGGGTCGATGAACGAGCCCGGCGGCGCGACTTCCACGAAATTCACCTTAATGCTGCCATCGTCCAGGAAGCTGATGATGCTCTGACTGCCGGGTACCCCCGCTCCGCCGCCCAATACCATCGCCTTGGTTCCGGTCACGACATCATAAATTCCGAACTCGTTGGTGTCCGCAAATGAAGCCAACTCGACGGCGAATGTCGTCAGGGCTCCACCGCTCGCCGTGTTCCTGAAACGAGCAAATGGATCTTGATCGGTCAGGACGTCGATCCCCGGACCGCCGACCGTGAGCACGTCGAGCGCGGTCTGCAGGTTCGGCAGGCCTGAAAGATCCACGGGTACCGGACGCGTATTCAACGGGTCGGCGTTTACGTTGCTGACTGCCAGGAGCGCGGTCAGCGCAGTGACCGTGCCACAAATACGAAGACTCCTCATACTTTCCCCCCATCTATAGAAGTGTTGCTACCCCAATCTTTACCGCTTCCTCGCAAGTTAAGGAAGCGGTTGCTTCCCCCTAGATTCTATCCCGCTGCCCGCCGTTTTCCACGGCGGGCAACGGGGCAGTACCGTCAGATAAACCGTGGTCGCTTCTAGCTGAACCGACGACGGACCCAAACCACCATACCCAAGCCGAGACCGCCCAGCAGCACTGCACCTGGCGCGGGGACTGGAGCGATCGACTGAACCAGAACGACCAGGTCGGAGTAGTCCGCAGTGCCGGCGGTGGGGGCTCCCTTGATGTCCTCGAAGGCGATGATGAACTCATCGTTGGTGAACGTTCCGGACGAAAGTCCGGGAAGCTGCAGGACCGTGTCGTCATCGCCCTGGAAGACCAGGGCCGCGGCCTCGCCACCGTTCAGGCTGTCCTCGGTGAAGAGTGTGTAATCCAGCGTCGTCGCGACACCATCTCCACCGCCACCTAATGGGGCCTCGAAGACATCGACGTAGAAGCCGAAATTCGTGGGGTTGATAAAAGTTCCCGCAGGGGCGACTGTCACAAAGTTGACCTTGATGCTGCCATCGTCAATGAAGCTAATGATGCTCTGTGAGCCCGGCGTCGCCGCACCACCAAAGATCTGCGCCTTGGTTCCCGTGACGGAGTCGTAGATCCCGAAGCTGTTGGTTCCACCGTACCCGGCGATCTCGATGGCGAACGTCGCGGTAGAGCCACCACTGGAGGTGTTGGTGAAACGAGCGAACGGATCCTGGTCGGTGTTGACGTTGATTCCCGGACCGCTGATCGTCAAATCGGTCAGCGCGGTCTGTAGACTGGTTCCGGAAACGGGAACGGGACGGGTGTTAACGGCATCGGCGTTGGCCGTGCCGGCGAAAACGGTGGCGACCAGCGCCGCCGCCAATGTCAATGATGCAAACTTCTTCATCTCTTTCTCTCCTGCGTTTGTTGTTTTGATCTCTAGAACCTCTGACCGTACGCGTTGCAGCTAGACGGTCAGCGCAGGAGGCCCGCGGGGATCCGCGAGAGAGAGGCGATGTTGCGGCCGCCAGCGGACAGAAAGGTCGCGCTGGAGGTGATAGAAACTCGGACGTTCGCCGACGGGTTCTGTGAAGTCGCAGAGCGGCGAACTGTTGAAATCAAGGTCGAAGACGGTGACGTGACCGACCTGAACCGGCCCGCCCGTATGATACCAATCGGGCAGCGCGCCGAAGTGAAGGTCTTTGGTCGACCGCACCAGCTGCCATGCGCCGATGCTTACCATGGCGGAGAGGAACAACGACATGCTCCCCGGGGCGGCGGGTAACTCGAGAACGGCCTGCCGGGTGGAATCCCGCTCGGTGGGGACCGTCGCTGCATGATGATCCGCTGGGAGAAGGTCCAGCGTGCGCACGTGATCATTCAGGGCACCGGCAAACTCACGCTGCGTGGTATCGGTCGCTCCCGTCCGGAGGCGTTGTTCACCGACGGTCGGCGGACCGGGCGCGAAGCGCAAGTCGGCGCGAACACTGCCCACCGCGGTTAACGCGAACACACCAGTAAGAATGAACCGGACGTTCTTCACACACACTCCAAGTACTGCAGCACAGTCGAGGCGCATTCACTCTGCGAAAGCGGGCAACGGCCGAACTGACGGCCTATGGAATTTAGTCCCATCCGTCGCCGATGTCAACGCCTCGCAGGGACATCATTTGGACATTGAGACTCACTCCAAATCAATTCTCACTTTGCGCGGCCCCGCGTGGCGTTCGGGCTAGACGGATCGTGGCGGGAGAGGCGTTCTTACCGCTCCTGCCCCGTTTTCAAGCGCCTGATGGAACAGAATCGGACTCTGGCGTACGGTGACAATCGTCGGGAGATTTCTTGGAACGTGGGTCCCCGGAGCGCTTATCGGATGAGGATTGGTGGGCGTCGATCCGAAGCTCGCACGGTTTTATCCGGCGGCTGGGGTGTGGGCCTTGCCGCTGTTCGACGGCTCGTCGTGAACGACGAGACGTGACATGACCCACAGAATGAAGACCAGCGTGCCGATGGCCATGGGCATCATGGTCCACCCGGCGAAGTCGTGAAAGAACTTCTCGGCCGTTTCGCTGCCGAGCGAGAGGAAGAGTCTCGCCGTGATGACCAGTCGAACGAGGTTGCAGAGAATCGCCACGGGGATGGTGGACGCCACCAGAACCACCTTCTGCCAACGGGGTCGCTGGACGACGAAGGCGAGAACGCTTCCGACGACGACGAATGCGGTGAGCATTCGCAGTCCGCTACATGCCTCCGCCACGGCCACGGGTACCGAATCGTTCAGGACAAGCACGTTTCCCTCGCGTGAGACCGTCGTGCCCAATAACTCGAGCAGGAAGACCGCACCGGCAGACGCCTGATCTTGCATGGGTCCTGAAACCAGGTTGTGGATACGTCCTGGAAGCGGCACCATCAAGAAGAGGAATGCCAAGATCCACTGCGTTTTGCGAAATACCTCCCACCCGCCGACCAACAGCGTCACGCCGACGATGGTCAGTACGAGCGAGTATCGTTCGGCGGACTCGAAGAGGAATACGAGACCGTAGAAACGGGCGATCAACGCCAGAAGAATCAGCCCCAGCCCCAACCAGCACGTTTGGACCGTACTTTCGCGCAGTCGTTGGCGATCGGTCCAGAGAAGATAGACGGCGGCGAACGGAACCAACTGCCCTACGGAGTAGTTCTGGTCGCCCTGCCAGTCGACGAGCAGGCCTCTGATCGTCGGCCAGAAAGACCAGACGAGTGCGGCGAGAAGAAGGAAAGCTACACCCGCCCCGCGCAGCCAGGAAGGCTTCGCTTCCCGCGTTCTCTCGATCGGACGCAATCGGGGCCTGGTGGTCAAGATCCATCTCCATCGGGATCGGCGGACCGGGTCTGGGACTCTTGAGGAAGGTCGGCCTTGACCTCATTCGCGTTTCTGCGCTGAACGGCGTTGTCGAGCGCGTCTCTGAACGCCGACGCCGAGTCGACCGCGAAGGTCCGCACCAAGTCGATTCTGCTCTGTCCACCGTGGACTGTTCTCGCCGCGACCTGCACTTGTGCCACGTAGTCGACACCTGAGAAGCTCCACGCCTTCGATCGCAGGAGCGAGACGTCCGGGCAGTATATGCCGTCCACGATGTAGTAGTTGAGCACAGCGATTCGCCCGGAATCGAGCCCTGACCGGAAGAAGGTCTGAATCTGACAGGGCAAGACGACGCCGGGCGCGACGGTCAGGTCTTCCTTTCGCGTTTCGTCCAACGTCCATCCGGCGCCGGTGTAGCAGACCTCGGGTCGATGGGGCATGAGATCTCGGACCTTGACGCCACAGCCTGCGAATATGGATACGGCGTCGCGTCCTCGATTCCTCGTGTAGATCCGATTGATGTGATCGTCGGTGTCGGTGCGTTGGATGACGGCCTCATCGAGGGGCACGTCGTCGCCACTCCAGTTGTCGATCCGTAGCGGTATCGCGTCGAGCGTGCCGACCGGAAGCGGCCGCATGACGGCGTTGCGTTCGAACCATCCGGCCACGACCCGATAACCGACTCCTCCGGCCAGTATGATCACGATGGCCGTGACCGCCCCACTTATCGGTCGCGAATGACCACCCGGGTTTGTCTTCGACACGCTTCTATCTCCGCTACGACATTCTCCAAGGGGTTCTTCGGCAGAAACCACCGTAGGGCAAGCTCCATTCTGCTCCGGCGTCGCGATAGCGTTTCCGGCCTGTCTCCCATCGCGTTTCGCCGCTGCCGGTCATCGTAACGCACCTTGGAGAGGTACAAGAGGGGTGTCTGGCAGAGATCCCTTCACGATTCTACAATTTCCGTTTGCCTGACCAGCCGGGATATCGAAAGCTTGGAGTTGGAGCTGAGCCCATGATAAGCTAGGAATCTTAGGCTGCATGGGCAAAACCCGTCGGTCGCCCAGCGGGGAACACTGGAAGGGGAGAAGGATGCACGTCATGCGCCGCCTGCGGTACGCCTCACTGGCCACTTCGGTTATTGGACTCATCACCTTCATCAACGGCTGCGGATCTGAGGCGGCGGTCACTACGAGTCCCCCGGATCGCCCGATCTTGCCGGCGACCGTCGTGACCGAGGGAAACGACGACTACGAGCTTGTCGCTTCCCCGACCGACGATCCGACGCAATGGCAGTTCACGATGAAGCCGCGCCGGTCGGTCGGCAACGACGGACTCAAATTCGAGTGGGACTTCGGTGACGGTGTCGCGAGGAACGGTTCCAGCGCGACGTACGTATTCGACAAGCCCGGACTTTACGTCATCACCGTCACGGCGCTGGATAACCGTGGTACGGTTGCGTTCGTCCTCACTCTCGACCTCGAGGTGCCCGATGCGACCGTCAATCTGCCGGCGATCATCGCCAACGCCGGGGCCGACCAAACCGCGAAAGCGGGAACGCTCGTCTTCGTCGACGGTACAGCCAGTTACGATCCGGCCGGTTCTTCGCTGGATTTCTCTTGGTCGCAGCTCTCCGGACCGAACGTGTTCGTTTCGAACGCGGGAACCGCCATCGCCAACTTTATCGCGCCGGACGTCGGGTCCCCTGTAGACGTTGTGCTCGCTCTCGAGGTGAGCAATGGGGCTCAGACGGCGCAGGATACGATCCGGGTCGCGATCGTGGCGAAGCCGGACACGGTATCCCCGTCGTGCGAGTTCTCGTTGACCTTCGAGGACGGGACCAATCCGGTCGACGACCTCGAGGGCCTTCGCCCCTTGACCTTGACGTGTGCGGCCTCTAGTGTCGACGGTGGAGCGCTAACGGAAGGCGCTCTCACGTGGACGATTGATGGTGTGGCCGATGGCGGCCCGGTCGGAACGCACGCCTTGCGAACACATTCATTCATCACTGGTGGGTTGCACAGGGTTGCGGTCGTTCTAACGGTTGGCGGCGCGACGATCGGTTGTCAGAGTACGCGCAGCGGATTGGAGCAGGAGTTCGTAACGATCTGGCCTTCGATTGCCGGCCATGTGCTTGCCAATTCCGGTGGTGGGATCAGCGGAGTGGCGGTGTCTGCGGATCCGGGAGGCACGACCGACGTCACCGACGTTCATGGAGCCTTTTCGGTACACGTTCCGTACAACTGGTCGGGCACGGTGACGCCGCAGCACATCGGATACACGTTCAGCCCGGGCAGTCTGGCGTTGACGGCTGTAACGTCCGATCTCTCCAGCCGCCAGTTCAGCGTGACGGTGACGCCGCCGAGCCAACTCGGCTGCACGAGTGATTCAGCGTGCGACGACGGCGTTTTCTGCAATGGTGCGGAGCGCTGCCTCAGCGGATCGTGCTCTGCCGGGACGGCGCCGTGCGGCAGCCAGACCTGTAATGAGTCGGGCAACGCGTGCGGCGGGTGCGTCACGGATACGGATTGTGATGATGGCGTTTTCTGCAACGGTGGCGAGCGCTGCGTGGCGGGTAGCTGCGCGGCCGGGGTCGACCCCTGCTCGGGTCAGACGTGTAACGAGACATTGGATCTGTGCGCGGACTGTATCTCTGACGCCGACTGCGACGATGCGAACCTCTGCACGACGGATCGCTGTGGATCGAACGGTACGTGCATCCAACTGGCCAACGATACGAATTCGTGTGATGACGGCGCGTTCTGCAATGGTTCAGAGAGTTGCGTGGGAGGAAGCTGCGTTTCGACGGGTGATCCTTGTGCGGGACAGAGCTGCGATGAAACCAGTGACGCGTGCGTCAGCGGTCGCGTTGTTTCCGGGCGGGTGACGTACTATGACGCGAGCGCCGCCGGAAACCTGGTGGTCTTGCTGACCGGAACGGGGTCGAGCGCCGGAACCGACTTCACGGCGACCACGGATGCAAGCGGGACCTTCCAGAAAGTCGCGCCCGACGGTTGGTCGGGTACGGTGGGCGCCTCGGTCGATCACCGGTTTGCCCCGGCGTCGCGCACGCTCAGTTCCATCAACACCGACGCAGGCAACCAGGATTTCACGGCGTATCGCAATCACTACGTAGCGACTACGGGTAATGACGCGTCTGCGGGGACGTTTGCGGCGGAATTCGCGACGATCCAGCGGGCGGCGAACGTGGTCCGGCCCGGAGACACCGTGTACGTCAAGGCGGGAACGTATGGCGAGTGGGTGCGGATCACGCGAAACGGAACGGCGTCGGATCCGATTCTCTTTCGTACGTATCAGAACGACGTCGTTACGATCGACGGTGAAGGTGTTCGTACCGGTTGCCTGACGATCGGGTTCCATAACCGCTACACAGGCGGTCAGTATATTATCGCGGACGGATTCCGTGTTACGGGCACGAAGAACGGAACGGGGGCGGGGGACGGTGGCGCCTGTGCCTTGATGTGGAACGCGCAGCATTCCGAGTTCCGAAACGTCACCGCGTATCAGTGCGGGCTCGGGACACCGATCAGCACGGGATCGCTGGGAGCGGGGATTGCGCTTCGCGGTGAAAACCACTACTGCACGGTCGACTCGTGCAACGTGTACGAGAACTACCGAAGCGGGATTCTCGTGATACGGGCCGGTGGCAGAAGCCCAGGGGCGCCGCGGAACATCCGCGTGACAAACTGCTATGTGCATGACAATCCCGGTCCGCAGACGGGCGATGACGAGGACTCCGACGGCATCTGGGTCTCGGGTGGCGTCGGTGCCGACAACCACATCGACATCACCGACTGCGTGGTCCATAACAATGCG
>JAJDDV010000140.1 GCA_029260135.1 Phycisphaerae bacterium
GTGACGGGAAACCCGCTGCTGGTCAACCCGGACGGCGCGATCGATACGAGCTGGCAGGGAACGACATCGTCGACGCTGGATTTCATTCGCGCACAGGTGCGTGCAAACTTTGCACTCCAGGCGGGCAGTCGGGCGTTGGACACTGGAGTCGATCTCAACCTCGGCCTGTCGGCGATCGACGACGCGGCACCAAACGGCGGCGTTGGGACCATTTCGTATTTTGACATGGGCGCGATTGAGCGTGGTCTGACGCCCTAGAATCGCCCCAGCACTCGGCCGGAGGAGGGCGTTCGCGGATGCGAACGCCCTCTTTTCATTCAGGATTGCCATTCCCACCCAGACTTCCTTCCTAGACGACACTTTCATTTTCTTCGGGCGTCCAGTGAATCCTTGACTCGCCAATCCGTCTTCGCTATGTTCCCTATCTTCTTTCCGCGGGGCATGCGGTGCGGCGTGGCCCGTGGAGATGACGCGACGATCTCGAAAGCGGTCGCGCAAGGATCGGGCAAAGAAGCGTTTGCTCCGCGTTGCGTTTACCACCCTAGGTAGATTTCGTTCTCGCCGTACGACGACTTCAACGTATCGGACGAATCGACCCTGTGCGCTGTCCGCTGTGGCGGGTCTGAACGGGCACGAGCGTCACATAACAAACGCAACGCGAAGCAGGTGACGACGGGGCAATGTGTATGACGGCCTTACTCTTCCTATCGATCGGTGTTCTCGTCTCTGCGCCGTCCGCGAGTGAGCCCGCGAATCCGCACGGACCGGTGCGTGGTCTTTCCGCGTTGTGCCATGGGGATTCGGAGTGTACTGACGGCGATCCGTGCAGCGGCGAGGAGATCTGTACGAAGGGAACGTGCACGCGCGTACCAGGGACTGAACTCCCCGACGATACGCCGTGTGAAGATGGCGATCCCTGTAACGGCGTTGAGGTGTGCAAGTCGGCGGTCTGCACACCCGGTCAACCGCTTTCGTGTGACGACGGCAACCCGTGTACGAACGATCTCTGTACCCCGAGGGAGGGGTGCTCCTACGTTGATCATTCCGGCTCGTGTGATGACGAGGTATTCTGCAACGGCTCGGACACGTGCCTGGCTGGGCAGTGTGTTCATTCGGGGGATCCCTGTACCGACGGCGGTGTATGTGTCGATTTCTGCGATGAGTCCGACGATCGTTGCGCGGCGCCTCAGGGAACACCCTGCAGCGACGATGGGCTGGGGTGTACGACCGACGTCTGTCGATTCGGGCGTTGTGAGCACCTCCTGAGTCCGCCCGGTGTCGTCTGCCGCCGGTCGACGGATCGGTGTAACCCGGTGGAAACGTGTGACGGTGCTTCGGCGCGCTGCCCCCCCGATGCGCTCGGCGCGGACGGCACCGCCTGTCGGGACGACGGTCTTGCGTGTACCGAAGACGTATGCGTGGGTGGCGTCTGTTCCCACTCGCTGCGCCCCGGGGGATTCGTCTGCCGGGCGTCGGTGGACGATTGCGATCGTGCCGAGATGTGTAACGGTGTGACACCGACCTGCCCGCCGGATCTCAAGTTGCCCAACGGTATCGCGTGCAAGGACGATGGGTGGCTTTGTACGTACGATGAATGCCTCGACGGTGAATGCCGACATGCGATGCGACCGGAAGGCTCCCTGTGTCGCTCACCTGTGGACTCATGCGACACCGAAGAGCGCTGCGATGGTGCTTCCGTCGCCTGTCCGGTCGACGTGCATGCGGCGAATGGAATGGCCTGCCGGGATGACGGGTTGGCGTGTACGGATGACGTCTGCGTGGCTGGGACCTGTCGCCACCTGCTCCTGTCGGCAGGATTCGTCTGCCGATCGGCGATCGGCGCCTGTGACGTTGAAGAAACGTGTACCGGTGATTCGGCGACGTGTCCGTGGGACATGATGCAACGGGAAGGGGCACCCTGCTACGACGATGGGAACGTCTGTACCGACCACACCTGTGACGGTCGCGGCGCGTGCACCGTCACCCACAAGGACGTCTCCTGCGACGATCAACTGTTCTGTAACGGCTCTGACTTCTGTGCGGGAGGTGTCTGCGTTCACTCGGGGAATCCGTGTGACCCCGTGGCGGGGCACTCGTGTGATGAGGACAGTGACATCTGCGGAGGCGAGGTTACCGTTGCGGGCGTCGTGCGTGAACACAGCGGCGCGCCGCTGGTCACGAACGGGCTGGCAGTTCAGCTTACGTTTCTCGGAACCGACGAATTCACCGGAATCGACTTTTCGACCACCGTCGATGCACTGGGACAGTACGAGCAGATGCTTCCGCCGGGTTGGTCGGGTCGGGTCCGCTCGGACCTTGATCACCGCATCGAACCGCCGCTTCGCACCTATGACAACCTGCGTCTTGACCGCTCGCACGAGGGCTATCGGGCGTATCGGATCTGGACGGTTGACGGCAGCCGGCTGGTCGATTCCCCCGGAGAAGCCGGGACACAGTCGAGTCCCTTCGAGACCATTCAAGAGGCTGCGGACCTCGTCAGCCCGGGAGATACGGTCCTCGTGAGGGAGGGTACGTACCGCGAATGGGTGCGGATCGAACGCAACGGAACCACGGCCGCGCCGATCTTGTTCCGGCCTTTTGAAAACGACGTGGTCACGATTGACGCTGAAGGTATTCGTACCGGTTGCCTGACGATCGGATATCACGACCACTACGCGGGCGGTCATCATATTATCGTGGACGGGTTCCGTGTTACGGGCACGAAGAATGGAACGGGCATTGGGGACGGCGGCGCCTGTGCCTTGATGTGGCACGCACAGCATTCCGAGTTCCGAAACATCACGGCGTATCAGTGCGGGCTCGGGACACCGATCAGCACGGGATCGCTGGGGGCGGGGATTGCGCTTCGCGGTGAAAACCACTACTGCACGGTCGACTCGTGCAACGTGTACGAGAACTACCGAAGCGGGATTCTCGTGATACGGGCCGGTGGCAGAAGCCCAGGGGCGCCGCGGAACATTCGCGTGACAAACTGCTATGTGCATGACAATCCCGGTCCGCAGACGGGCGATGACGAGGACTCCGACGGCATCTGGGTCTCGGGTGGCGTCGGTGCCGACAACCACATCGACATCACCGACTGCGTGGTCCATAACAATGCG
>JAJDDV010000015.1 GCA_029260135.1 Phycisphaerae bacterium
GATACCGTGGTGGGATGCCTCAACGACGGAACGGGCGTGACAGGAACGTGCAACGACGGTGACGCCTGCACGACGCTGGATTCCTGTCTGGGCGATGCAGCCGGAACCTGTCAGGGAACCGACACCTCAGCCGTCGACTGCAACGACGCGATTGCCTGTACGACAGACTCGTGCGATCCAGCGACCGGCTGTGTCAACACGCCGTCACACCTGGCGTGCGACGACACCAACATCTGCACCACCGACACCTGCGATACCGTGGCGGGATGCCTTAACGACGGAACGGGCGTGACAGGAACGTGCAACGACGGTGACGCCTGCACGACGCTGGATTCCTGTCTGGGCGATGCAGCCGGAACCTGTCAGGGAACCGACACCTCAGCCGTCGATTGCGACGACGGCTTGGCATGCACGGCTGATACGTGTGATCCGGCGGTGGGTTGCCAAAACCGATCGATCTACGACTTGGATCTGGACGATTCGATCACGATGGGCGACTTTGCTTTGTTTGCGCCGCACTACGCGTCTCTTTTCGGCGACCCTCATTACCTCGACTGTGCCGATTTCCGTTACGACCATTCCACCGACCCGAGCGACGTCTCATACTTTGGAACGGCGATCGGTCGCGGCTGCAGTGATCCACTCATCGTTCTTCCGGACGCCGCGTTCTTCCCCCCTGTTCCTTGTCCCGCCGCCGCGGTTAGCGTTGGTCTCAGCGCGAATGCAGTGACTTCCGTCATTGTGGAGGTTCGAACGGTCGTACTGAACGGCGCATCGAAGTCCAACTCGTTCGAGACGCTCCCCACTTCTCTGGAGGAGGATGTCGGGATTGGAACAAGTGTCGTCGTTGAGCTGTGGGTACGAATGTTCGGCGACGGTGCCGCCGGGCTCACGGGCGGCACGATTGATGTGCTCGTGGATCCAACTCGAATCGCGCTTCAGAGTGCGTTCGTGGACGCAACGTTCGGACTGTTTGCGTCGGGCGAGGTCGATCGATCCGCGGGTATCGCACACAATCTCGGAGGTGCGACGCACAAGGGCGATGTGGCCGTGGGCGAATGGATGCGATTCGGGACACTTCATCTGGTCGGAAGACGAATCGGACGCGCGCAGATTCACCTGGCGCCTGGCAAGCTCGAGTTTGCACAGTATTCGGTTGGGACGATTTCGCAGAACAACGTCCTGTTGTTCGGCGCCGACGTTCAGTTCGAGTTCAAGACTTCGCGTGTGTTGCGTGATCTATCGAGGTGAACGATGCCCCAGTTGACGTCAAGACAACTCACGCTCGTTTGGAGTAGTGACGCAGATCGCCGCTCGAAGCCGCACAGGCACCGGGCACGTAGACAGGGTGGTTTCGTCGCTGGTTCATTGCTGCTGCTTTGCGCATCGCTCCTTCGCGCGCAAGTCGTGGTGGTTGAGCTACGCGTGGCGCCACATCCCACAGCCGATGAGGCGCTCCAGTTGCCGTCGTCGGTTCGAACGGTTTGTGTCGGTCAGGAACTTGTGCTGGAGATCTGGGTCAGGAACCTGGGCACAGCGCCTCCTGGTATTGCGGGCGGAACCGTCCATATTGGGTACTCTGGAGACGTCGTCGCTGCGATCAGCATCGATTCCGGGAGCGTTTTCGATCTTCTCACGACGGGCTGGATCGATTCGTCGAACGCACTCGTGCTGAATGTCGGCGGCGCTACGTTCGATGAGGGTGTGGCAACTCCTCCCACGTGGGCACTCCTGTCACGTGTGTTCTTTACGGCTGTGTCCGAAGGTGACGCCATGTTCGAGGCCGGCGCCGGTATGTTCCCTTTCGCGTTATCCGGTGGTCGCCCCCCCCTGTCCGATGCCGAGATCTCTTACGGGCTCGGCCCCGTCGTTCGCGTTTCAGTGATCCGTGTCTTCGGCGACGGCGACTGCGATGATGACGTCGACCTCGAAGACTACTTACGCGTGGAGACGTGCCTGGCAGGACCGGGGAGTTCACCGGAGGCCTGTGCGCTGTTCGATTCCGACGGCGATGGCGATGTCGATCTCGTTGATATCGCCGATGTTCAGACGTCTTTCTCGGGTGAGGTTCCGTGATGTGGGGTCCATCGCCATGATCTTGTGTCGCATCCGGTCTGAAGGGGTGTTCAGATCGCATGGAGAGGGGCAATCATGAACCCGTTGCAGGGGAGGCATTCCATGCCGTATCGCACGCTACTTTTCGCTCTTGTTTCCGGCCTGATGGTCAACGAATCCGCTTCGGCGCAGTGCGCTTGGGAGGCCGGCCCTACCCTACCGGGACTATCACGAACGATGGCGGCGGGGGTTGATGACAGTGGCACCTTGACGGTGCTCGGTGGCCGACCGCTCGTTGGTGGCGAGATCGCTCCTGTGCACTACCTTCCTCCGGCGGCAAGCGTTTGGAGCACGGGAACATCGATTGATTTCATCATCAATGATCCCGGCGCAGGGATCGATCCGAACGGCGCCATTGTCGTCTTCGGCGGATGGAATGTGGACCTCACCGGTGGAGGGTTCTTTGCTCGTTTGAACGGTTTCTTCTATGACACCGCCGGGGGCGAGGGCGACGGCATCGCGAATTTTTCTTGCTCTCGCGCTCGGTTCGCGTACGCGACCGACAACCTGAACCGGTTCTACGCGATGGGTGGGCGAGATGAGGTTTTCACAGTCGAGGTCATTGAGGATTGTGTCGAGCGATACGACCCTGTAGCGGACGCCTGGGGCCTGCTGAATCCGCTCCCGTCTCCTAGGACGAATGCCGCCGGCGTCTATGACGGAGCCGGGCACATTCTCGTCATAGGCGGAGCGAACGCGGCAGGTGTGTCACAAAGTACGGTGTTTTCTTACGACATCAGCACGGACCTCTGGTCTACCATCAACTCACTTCCGGTCGCGTACCAAGGTCAAAGGGCCGTGCTCGGCGCCGATGGGCGCGTCTATACCATCGGAGGTTTCGCCAGCAACGCCAATTTTCCGACGACGGCCGTGTACATCTACGATCCGGGGACCGGACTTTGGTCCACAGGTCCGAGCCTGACGACGGCTCGGCACGGTACGGCCGTAGCGCTGCGAAACGACGGATACATCTATGCCATGGGAGGCAGCGGCGGTAGTGGCACGAACACGGTCGAGAAGCTCAACACAAATGCGTCCGCTGGCGACTGCAACACCAATGGAATCCCGGATACGTGTGAACCCGACTGCAATCTGAACGGAAGTCCGGACGATTGCGACATCACGGACTTGATCAGCGCCGACTGCAATTCGGACGGAGTTCCCGACGAGTGTGAGATTGACCAGAACAGCACGGCGCCCGGTGGCCCCTTCTACTGCACGATCGGATGCGACCCCGACTGCAATGATAACGGCGTTCCAGATGATTGCGACATCGCGGCGGGTGGCGGGTCGGCCGACCTGAACGGAAATGGCGTTCCAGATGAATGCGATGAGTGCATAACGGACGCCGATTGCTCCGACAATGATGTTTGCACAGGATTGGAAACCTGCAATGTGGCTGTGTGCGTTTCCGGCGTGTCGTTGAACTGCAACGACTTCGAACTCTGCACGGATGATTCGTGCGATGCGGTCATTGGCTGCGTAAATACGCCCAATAACGCAAACAGTTGCGAGGACGGCGTTGTATGCAATGGAACGGAAACGTGCCAAGGTGGAACATGTGTTCCGGGTGTACCCATTCCTGGTTGCTGCAAGGTTGATTCCCAGTGTGATAACACGGTATTCTGCGATGGCGCGGAGCAGTGCATAAACAACGCATGCGTTTCGGGCACGTCACCGAGTTGCAGCGACGGCTTTGCCTGCACGTTCGATGAGTGCAGCGCTGCAACGGATGCCTGTACGCACACGCCGGATCACGGCGCCTGTGACGACTTCGATCCGTGTACGACCGACATCTGCGAACCACCGACCGGCGATCCAACGACGGGATGTCTCAACACGGCGGTCGATGTGGATGACGGCGTTACCTGTACGGTCGATGCCTGCGATCCGGTGACGGGTGCGATCACGCACACGCCGGATCATGGCGCCTGTGA
>JAJDDV010000141.1 GCA_029260135.1 Phycisphaerae bacterium
GTGAGGCCGAACGGAAACGTGAGCGCCACTTCCTCACCCGGTTCCTCCACATCGAGCAGGACGCCGGAACCTGCCCCGGCTGTCATCAAGCCGTTGACATCTACTTCCACCGTTGCGACACCACCGAAGTTCACGGAGAACGCACCGCCGATGTCCTCCATTTCGTACTCCAGACTCAGAACGGTCTCCGAGGTCGTGATCACCTGGCTCTTGAGCTTCACCGGGAAGCCGTCCTGATTGAACTTGAAGCGCGAGCCCTTCCAGTCGATGTCGAACTTTGTGATCGGTCCGAACTCATCGCGGAACTTCCATTCCTCCGGCTCGTCGAGATCCACGGTGAACTCTACGCTCGTTGACGGCAAGACGTTGATCCCGGCCAGATCGAGCAGCGCGGAGGCCACCGCCACCAGTTCGGAGTAGTCCACGCCGAACGGAAGACCGATCTGCCCTTTGATTCTCACCCGGGCTGGCTCGTGGTCGAACTCCACCTTGACCTTGCCAATTTCAAACACGGATAGCTGCGACGGATCGAGTGTGATCTGTGTCGGCACCTCGTCGTACGCTTCGTAGGGATCCGTGACGCGCAGGGTCACTTCGTGACTCCCGAATGACAGCGGAACCGCGACGACCGCGCAGGCCAAGTCCGTCCCGTCGCACACGACCAGCGCGTCGACCGTCCACGCAAATGTCAGCTCGGAGGCCAGGTTGTCCGGATCCGACGATCCCGATCCATCAAGCCGCACAATGGTCTGCAATCCTGTACTGGTCAGTTGTTCTACTACAGCTTGAGCAATCGGTGGCATGTTCTCGCATGCGTCACCTACTCCGTCGCCATCACTGTCTGACTGACCAGGGTTCGGCACGTTTGGACAGTTGTCACTGATATCGGGCCAGCCGTCGCCATCGTGATCGGCGTTCGCCAATATGAGTGGCCGGCCTGGGTAGAACGGTGTACCGTAGCATGCCATGGCTCGGCCTTCATAAAGCATTTGCCCAGTCGCAGTCCACGCATAGATGCAACCATTGTCATGCGTGGCCGCGTAAACCGAGCCATCCGACGGATGGAGCGCAATAGCAGTGGCACCGAGTCGGGTTGAGTCGCAAACGAAGTCACCAACTGGGACAGCGGGAGTTGTGAGCCAATTGTACTCCTTGATGCAGTTCGAATCGCGGTGCGAAAGAAGCACCGTCGAGTTCGATGGGAAAACAAGAGAATCCATGCCATCGCTCGTGTACTCAATCACGGTGCGTAAGAATTGCCCCAGATTATTGTATTCAACGAGTTTCGTGGCAGCATCTGGATGGCCTATCAAGAGAGCCACAGTATCGTCCGGCGTGCGTGTCATGTAGCGCGCGGTTGATAGGCCACTCGCCCACGTACCAAGCTCGGTGCAGTCGGTCGCGTACTCGTAGATGTCGCCGTCCGTTGCGGCAAGGAGGTTCCCGTCGGACTTGCATGCCAGTTGCCAGAGTCCGCTTCTCGGAAGTTCACACGAGCCAAGGACTTCGGCGCTGCCGGCGTCGAGCCGATAGAGCTTATTAGGGTCGGCCAAGACATAGACTGCTCCGTCGCCGCAGGTCGCGGCGTGATTGGGGTGCGCAGCAAAGGTCGCAACGGTTGTGCGCTGCGTTGTTGCGAGGTCGAACTCATGGATCTCATTGAAGATTGCGCCATAGGCTATGTACGGCCCAGATAACCACAGCCGTCCCTCCGGTTGCGCTGTCACCTCCACCGGCATTAATGCGGCCAGCCCAAGAGCACCTACCCAACAGATGCCGTGCATGAACCAAGGGGCGATCGTGGCACCCTCGTGAGCCTTCTGTTGATATTCCCTTGCGATACATTTCATTGTTCGCTCCTTTACCTAATGATCTGGCATTTCCCATTTGACATCGCTTGAACGAGCTTTCAGGGACCAAACTGCGATCGCGCTGACACCGAGCACCGAATCCAAAGCCTCTCTCCGGGCAGATCCCGTTTCTCAAACCTCACACTGCTTCATTAGACAAACACGTCATTCCGCACCGTCAAGCGCATTCCGTGTCGATCTTTTTCCCGATCAAGCAGGTGATCAGGGATGGCCGGCCGCAATGCGGATTCAGGAGTTTCCCCCACGTTGAGCTCGCCGAGAGCCTGGCCGAGCGAGCACAAGTCGGCCTCGCAGTCTCGAGTCCGGCTTGGTTCTCCACGGCTCTCCTGATAGCCTGCAAGTGCGGTACAGAGGTCGCGATCGGACTTGACAGATGATGAAACCACTTCCTCACGAGCTGACGAAGCTTCTGGCGGCGGCCCACAGCGGCGACGAATCAGCGCAAGAGCAAGTCTGGTCGAGCGTATACGGCGAACTGAAATCCGTAGCTCGCCACCTGATGGCGACGGAGAAGCCCGGGCACACGTTGCACCCAACGGCTCTGGTGCATGAAGCATGGTTGCGGTTGTTTGGGGATACGCCCATCGCATTCGCCAACCGCCGCCATTTTTTTTGTGTCGCCGCGAAAGCAATGCGCCACATCCGCGTGGATGACGTACGTAGAAGAAATCGCGCCAAACGCGGTGGCGACCAGAAGGCAGCGACCCTTCTTGAAGAACCAGCGATCTTCGACCAGGATCCTTGCGAGGTTATGGCCGTCCATGAGGCGCTCGACCGGCTTGGTGACAAGGCTCCACAGAAGGCTGAGATTGTGATGTGTCGTTACTTCGCAGGCCTAAGCGAGGAGGAGACAGCCGCCGCACTCGGATTGTCCCGTCGAACTGTTCAGAACAAATGGCGAGCCGCCCGTGCTTGGCTTCACCGAGAACTCTCGAAAGGAGCTGCGGCGGCCGAATCTGAGGAATGATGCGGTGCCGTCTGAGTCTTCGCGCATCGGCCAAGCATGGGGCGGGCCTTCTTTCGGCATGCAGAGAGGTGTTGATCGGTTGGATGTAGCGTCAGCTCGTGGTGAAACCGGATGGGCTGAGGCGTCACCGGAGCGCGGAGGATTAGGTCGAGGGATGAACTCCAATATCGACGACTACGTTGACGCCTTGTTCGAGCAGGCGGCCAAACTTGACCCGGCCGAACGAGCGACATTTCTTGAGGAGGAGTGCGGGAACGATACTGAACTGAGAGCTGAAGTGGAGTCGTTGCTCGAGCACGATGTTCAAGACACCGGGGCTTTCATGCGCACGCCTGGGTCGGACCACGCATCGAATCTACCGGTACGCTCGCCTAGCGCCGAACGGCTCGTCGGACGGCGCGTCGCTAGTTACTCGATCAAAGCGGTTGTTGGTTCCGGCGGCATGGGTACCGTGTACGCAGCCGAGCAGGAAAGGCCCCAGCGTACAATCGCACTGAAGGTCATGCACGCTGGAATCGTCTCGCAGGACTCACTCCGCCGCTTCGAGCATGAGGCTCAGGTCTTGGCGCGGCTGAGGCACCCGAACATCGCTCAGGTATATGAGGCTGGTTCGTTTGCCGACGAATCAGCGGATGGTCTGACGCTTCCATTCTTTGCGATGGAGTACATTCCCGATGCACGTAGCATTACGCAGTTTGCTCGAACGCAAGAACTGAGCATTTCCGAACGGTTGCGGATCTTTGCGCAGGCCTGCGACGCCATCCATCATGGCCACCAAAAAGGGATCATCCACCGCGACATTAAACCAGGAAACCTCCTTGTCGATGCGGAGCGGCAACTGAAGATCATCGACTTTGGCGTGGCGAGATCGACGAATTCCGACGTCGCAGTTACCACAATGCGGACTGATGTCGGCCAGATTATTGGCACATTGCAGTACATGTCGCCCGAGCAGTGCGCGGCAGATCCACTTGGATTGGACACGCGAAGCGATGTTTATTCACTTGGCGTGGTCCTTTATGAATTACTGGTGGAGCGTGTTCCGTACGACATCAGTGACAGGAGCATCCACGCCGCGGCCCGCGTGATCTGTGAGCACGCCTCTGATCGCCCCAGCAAGTATGATCGGAAGCTCCGAGGCGACGTTGAGATTATCCTGCTCAAAGCGCTCGAGAAGGAGCGGGAACGCCGTTACGCCTCGGCCGCTGACCTTTCCCAGGACATTCACCGGTTCCTTCGACGCGAACCCATCGAGGCCAAGCCGCCGACGCCGTGGACCCGGATGTCAAGATGGGCGATTGGTCACCCGGTGGGCAGCAGCGCGATTCTGGCGTCGCTGGTGGCCGTCTTGATCATCGCTCTTGTTCCGACCGCTGCAACCTGGCTTCGGTCGCGCGAACCATTTGGCATTGAAGTCTCCGCGATTGGCAACGAAGCTCGTTTGATTTCGTACACCGGGGCGGAGCTGCACGTGTGGCCCTGGCCGATCGTTGGTGCAAACCGCCGCGGAATCCGCCCTGTTGACTTCATACGACATCAGGGCAAGAGACTGGTTCTTCTCGGATTTGACTCCAAGGCTGAGGGCCCGCTCGCAAACAAGCTGTGTGCGTTCGATGTGAACGATCAGTGGAGTACGCCGGTCTGGTGCAGCGAGTTCGAGGACGCGCACATTCCACCCTCTTCACGAGTGGGGTTTTCGGCTCGGGACTTTGTGATCGCGCATTTTCAAGTTCTTGACGTCTTCTCCGAAATAGAAGGCCCTGAGATCGTGGCAGAGTTCTCGCACACGCAGTCCTGGCGGGCGATTCGAGTCTACGGGCTGGATGGGCAAATGCACTATCAGGTGTGGCATGACGGCTCGTGCACGTCTTTCTATTGGATGTCGGGGCCCGGGCTCCTTGTTGTTGCGGGCGATAACGCGGAGTGTTACTGGGAGCGTCGAGGGGCGTTGGGCCTGAGGAACGCGCATCCTTTCGTTGTGTTCGCGTTGCGACCACAGATCGGCCATATCTCGGCGGAATTGCTCGACGTTTATTGTCGCGGAGCTGACGGCTGCCCAGAATGGTATAAGTCCATCGGGCCGCCACGATACTCTGACCTATTAGAAAGCCCGTGGCTCGAAGTGCCGGCACTGTTGTCAATCGACCGCAAGACTCACTGTGACATCAAGTTCTCCCTGGCTCGCGACAGCCCAAATGGTCCCACATGGTGTGTGAACAGTCGCGGGGAAATCGCCCATCCGGACGTGCTTGCCAATGACGATCTCCGCCGCTTCGCGGAACCTCATGATTTCTTCGAGTTCTCTCTCGAAGAGTTGTGGCCGTGCGGAACTGCACCACCATCGGCGCGCGACCGGCCATCCGGAATCCGAGACCCCGAATCCGCCGGTTCTTCAAATCCAGCGGCTCGCCACCGCGAGTAGACATACAGGACCTGTTGTCATGGAGGCACGCGGCCTGCCTGAGATCAATTCCTCTTCGCCTCCTGCCACTTGTCCTTCTTCACGCGCAGGTCATCAGGTCCAAGTGATGCTTGGCCGGGATAGCCCTGAGCTCCAACGGCTATGTCGAGGTCGAGCGTTCGCGGGAGCGTGGCCGAGCCATCGGGGAACAGGGTGCCGTCGAAGTTCGCCTCCAGTCGGAACCGGCCGATCGACCCTTGCCGCTGGTCGCCGACGACAATCGTTTCTGTAGGTCCAACAGAGAACACGATGGGTGCGCACTAATCGTCGTCATCCGCATCGGTATCGTTGTCCGGTGCGAGGCCCACGGGGATTGCTGTCGCCGTTGAGACGTTCCCGCCCCCGTCGGTGCAGGTGACGATCAGGGACACATCGCCTTCGATCTCCAGCCGTCCGTGCTCCATTTCGATTTCACATTCACCTTCGTCGTCCAGAAATGCCCTCGCCCTCAATCCGGGATTCGCGATTGCCCCGCGCGCTCCTGCCAAGCGTTCCGACGGCCTGCAGAGACCTGCACACCGGCGCGCGAGGCGCAACGAAATATCCAAGTGCGACGCGATACTATGGCACGCACGGCCATGCGCCGGGCAAGTACGGATACCCCT
>JAJDDV010000142.1 GCA_029260135.1 Phycisphaerae bacterium
ACTGCAACAGCACCGACGTCCCGGACGAATGCGAACTGGTCGGAAACGACTGCAACTACAACGGTGTTCCCGATGAATGCGATCTCGCTGACGGTACGAGCCAGGACTGCAACAGCACCAACATCCCCGACGACTGCGAACTGATCGGCAACGACTGCAACTACAACGATGTGCCCGACGAGTGCGATCTTGCCGACGGAACCAGTGAGGACTGCAATGGCAATAGCAATCCGGATGAGTGTGACGTATACGGAAACGATTGTAACAACAACGGTACCCCTGACGAGTGTGACGTCGCCGACGGAACCAGCGAAGACTGTAATGGAAACGGCCTGCCGGACCCGTGCGACATTACCAGCGGGCGCAGTGCGGACTGCAACAACAATGGCATTCCTGACGAATGTCAGGTGGCGATCAAACCGGGGCACGACCTGTTCGAAACCGCCGAAGCCTCTCATGACTTCGCGGAAACACCGGTGCCGACGGGGTTCTTCGGCGCCGGGTCCAACCCATTCAGCCAGCTCGTGGATCTTGAGGGCCTGCCAATCGAAACATACATGGGATACGATGTGGGCGAGACGGATACGATCGTCCGAAGACTGCAGAACGCCTACTTCTACACCCTCGTCGACTCGGACACCATCCCGATCGAGCTCGTCGCGCTATCATTGAAGAGCGTGGACCCCATCCAGGTGACCTACAGCAATGGCACGCCCAACAAGTTCTTCGATCTCGTGGTTACCCTCTCGCCTACATTGCCCTCTCCGGGGATCATGACCATCAACCGCACAGAGTGTGACGGTGGAAACTACGATGCCGCACTCGATGTGGTCCCCTTCTTCGAGTTCACCGAAGTCGACAGTAACCCACCCGTTCAGTACACCCTGGATGCTGCCAGCATCGGATATCACGCAGACGTGGACACCAGCAATGTCCCGTCGTGGGAACGCGTACCCACAAACGATCAGACGGTCGTTGCGGGGCTCAGCGGCGACGCGAGCAACATGAGTGGCGCCCCCTGGCTCTTCGACTTCTACATCTTCGGCGTCATCGAGCATGTGGGACCGCACCCCGAAATTCACATCTATATCCCACCTCCACCACCTCCGCCGCCACCACCACCGGGAGGAGGGTGTTTCCTGGCCGGGACCCCAATCAGGATGCTGGGCGGATCCTTCAGGAACATCGAGGATGTCAAAGTTGGCGACCTGGTACAATCCTACGACGTGAAAAATGGCAAGAGAATCCCGGGCGTTGTGACGAAAACACTGCAGCATCGTCCAGACGAAGTACCTTCATTCTACTTGGTCATAGACGGGAAATTGCATGTAACACCCAATCACTACCTGTATCAGAATGGAAAATGGAGAAGGGCGGACGAGATAGAAGTTGGAGATTATCTTGACGTATCAGCCGCGCCGGTTAGGAAGATTGAGCGTGTCTTTAAGCGCGTGAAGACGTATGATCTGATTGTCGAGTCACCGAATCGGCGTGAGTTGGACGACCATGACGGAAAGACGGGGCCCGGGGCCGCCTTCGTACCTGCAGCAGCGCCCGTGCAACAGAACGAGAGCACGTTGCCTTACTACGCGCAGCAGCAGCTGGTAAGGAAGTGGCGCCAGACCTTCTAGCTGTACTGGCCCACCGATCTTCGCGCGGGCTGTATTGGACCAGCGATCTTTGTGCGGTCGTTTCGGCGTTTCAGAGGGTGTCGGTTGAACGTGAATTCCGGTGCGCGGCGGTTCTGATGGCATCGCGATGCATGTTCCCCGCGAGCGTCAAGCGTCAAGTCCTCCCGAGAGTGTCGGCAGGGGCGCACGTGCAGCGCGGGAACGCCATGTGCCGCTGGCAACAATTCCATCCGGCGCCGTTTTCACCTGTCGGCGACATTCGTTCAAGACAGTTCAGGGCCGAAAGGCGGCTGCCGGTGTGTTGGTCCGACGACCTGTGCGCGATCGATTGTACGCTGTCGGACGGCTCTGATGCAACGAATATCACGAATCGGCGCTCGTATGAGCCACAAATACGCGGTCGCAGCAGGCTTCGAGGATCAAGAGTGCAGCGACAGCGCACAGCACAGTGGATCGGCGAGGGCAAGTTGTCACCGGACGCCTACGCTGCGCGTGTGAGCGAGACGATGGGCAGATGTTGACTGCCATCAAAGAACGCGAGTTGAATCGCGAATCGATCGCCCGGTTGTCCGGCAACGAGCGTGCTGGGTGCCGCGCAAGGAGCAGGTCGAGGCCAGCGTTCTCGCGGTTCGATGCGTGGTCGTCTGTTGGCTGGACGCAGGCGAAAGTAGACCTCGTTCGGTGTTCTTCCGTGGAGCGTTGTATGCGGCCGGTGCTCGTTGTACCAGACGACGAACGAACTCAGTTCGCGGCGGAAGACCGCTTGGCGCTGCGGAATCAGGATCTTGCGGGTACCCTCGTTCTTGATGGTTCTGATGAAGCGCTCGACCACGGCGATGCTTCCATGTTGCCCGACGGCGCCGAACCGTGAGCGAATGCCCTTGCGTTTGCACCAGCGCTTGAATGTCAGCGGGCGGGCAAAACCGGCCAGTAGTGGGTGGGTGAAAACCGGCCATTTTGAGGAGCTTTGGATTCGTCCATTAGCTTTCTCCTTGAAAGGAGAAGGCATTGGCGAACCAACTCAAGATGGCCCAGATTCACTCCATACTGACGCTACATGCCCGGGGATGGTCGTATCGACGCATCGGCCGGGAACTCGGCGTTCATCGGGAGACGGTGAAACGCTACGTGGAGCTGTCCGAAGCGGCAGCCAGCGATGGATCGGAGATGCCCGATCGTTGCATTCAAAACCGTCCAAACCCGCCCACCGGGTCAGGCGGCCAAAACCGTCCAAACCCGCCCGCCGGGTCGTCCGGGCCCACGAGCAAGTGCGAACCGTTCCGCGAGCAGATCACGCAAGCCCTGGACAAGGGTCTCAGCAAACAGCGGATCTGGCAGGATCTCCAGACTGAGCACGACTTCGACGGCGGATACGATTGTCTGAAACGCTTCGCTCGTCGGCTGGCGGTCGCCGCGAATCTACCGTTCCGCCGCATGGAATGTGCGCCGGGTGCGGAGGTTCAGATTGATTTCGGAACCGGTGCCCCGGTGGTCACACCCGAAGGCGAGCCTATGCCGGCCGGCGTGAAATCAAGACGGCGCAAAACGCACGTGCTTCGTGTCGTGCTCAGTCACTCACGGAAGGCCTACAGCGAGGTCGTCTACCGGCAAACCACCGACGACTTCATTCGCTGCATCGAGAACGCTTTCCATCACTTCGGGGGCGTTCCTGAAACGTTGGTCATCGACAACCTCAAGGCAGCCGTCACCAAGGCGGACTGGTTCGACCCGGAACTCAATCCAAAGATCCAATCCTTCTGCCGCCACTACGGCACGGTGATTCTTCCGACCAAGCCTCGAACGCCGCGACACAAAGGCAAGACCGAACGCGGTATCGACTACGTGCAAGAGAATGCTTTGAGGGGAAGGAAATTCAGCAGTCTCGCCGAGCAGAACCGCCACTTACTCGATTGGGAGTCCCAGGTGGCGGACACACGCATCCACGGCACCACCCGCAAACAAGTGAGGAAGGCTTTTGAGGAGATTGAAAAACCGGCCTTGCACCCGCTTCCGGTAAGCCGGTTCCCGTTGTTCGCGGAAGCGAAGCGTAAGGTCAACCGTGACGGCCACGTCGAGGTGGCCAAGGCGTACTACTCGGTTCCGCCGGAGTACTTGAGCTGGCAGGTATGGGTTCGATGGGACGGCCGGACCGTGCGCGTCTTCAATCAGAAGTTCGAGCAGATCGCCTATCACGTCCAACAGGATCCCGGCAGATTCAGCACGAACGATCAACACATTCCGCGACAGAAGCGATCGGGCATCGAGCAGGGAGCCACATCCTTGCTGCGAAAGGCCCGATTGATCGGGATCAACGCCGGGCGCTGGTCCGAGCAGATGGTCGCATGCCGTGGCCTGGAGGGTGTTCGCCCGCTGATGGGTCTGCTCAGCCTGACCAACAAGTATGAATCCGTTGAGGTTGACCGTGCCTGCGAGTTGGCACTGACGCACGGGGCCTATCGATTACGCACCATTCGTGAGCTCATCAAGCGTCAGGGCGATCGGCAGGAACAGTTCGAGTTCGTGCAGGAGCACCCGATCATCCGCTGCTTGAGTGAATACGACGATCTGGTTCACACGGCCTTTACCAAGGAGAAGTCAGCATGAATGAATCGTTACAGACGGCGCTGCGGAAGTTGCGATTATCCGGCCTGGCTCAGTCGCTGGAGGTTCGCCTCCAGGAGGCGGGCGGCCACAATCTCAATCACACGGAGTTCTTGGAGTTGATCCTTCAGGACGAACTGGCGGTTCGAGCCGAGCGGCAGATGAATCGCCGTATCAAACTGGCCGCCTTCCGCGAGCCGCGAACGTTGGAGGATTTTGACTTCGCGTTCAATCCGTCGGTGAAGAAAAAACAGGTTTTCGATCTGGCCACCTGTCGGTTTATTCGCGAGGCACGGGACGTGTTGTTCCTCGGCCCTCCCGGAACGGGCAAATCGCACATCGCACAAGCGTTGGGTTACCATGCGATCAAGTGCGGTATGACGGCGCTGTACCGATCGATCTTCGACGTCGTTCGTGACTTCCTGCACGACGAGGCGTTCGCCGGACATGACAAGGTTTTGGCCAAGTACCTCAAGCCGGACCTGGTCATCATCGACGACATGGGCATGAAGCAGCTTCCCAAGCGAAGCGGCGAGTACCTGTTCGACATCATCATGCGCCGACACGAGATACGATCGACGATCATGACATCCAACCGACCTTTGGAGGATTGGGGAAAGTTGATCGGCGACGTCCCAGCCGCCACGGCGATTCTCGACCGATTCCTATCGGCGGCCGACGTGGTCACGATCACCGGCAAGAGCTACCGACTCAAGAACCGCACCCCCGGGACCGACGAGCCGCCATCCGGAAAGAACGCGAAGGTTGAAAAGAAATCGAAATGAGCTATACAGAGGAAGAATTCACTGGCCGGTTTTAACCCGCCCAGTCATGGCCGAATCTAACCCACCCGGTGACACTTTGAAGGCGTCGCACCAAAAGATGCTGTCTTTTTCACAAATGAGATACTTGGGCGCCGCATTCGCGCGAGCGATCGTCCTTCCAAGTAAGATCCGCACGGATACCGAGTCGGGCCGCTTGGGGAAGACCGAGAAACCCATTGCGCGTCGAGAGTAATCGTCGACGACAGCGGCCAGCCACCAACAGAACGGCCAGCAATGTGAGACCGCGAACGGCAGCCAAGGTGCCCAGAAACCGCCTGCAGTCGGCACGGTCGTAAGGTCGATGTGCCAAACATGATTCGGTTCTCGTGCAGTGACCACCCGACCAGTCGCCGCAGATTCTTCTCGTGGTTTTGGAGACGGCGATTCCTTCATGATCCGCGCGACCGTCGTCGCGCCAAGATGCAGGCCCGCTCGACACAGGATCTCCGCGATCTTGACCTTTCCCAACGATGGGCAGAGAGCCTTGAGGCGCTGCACCGAATAACGAACGAACTCGGGAAACTTGTTGACAGGACCGCGAATCTGCACGAGTGCATCAGGTCCTGCTTCGTCGAGGCGCTTCATCCAAGAGGCGATGGTGGTCGCGGCGATCTGAAACGCCTGTGCTGCCTGCCGCGCCGACCAGTTGTGTGCGGCCCTCAGTTCGAGAATGGCCATCCGTTCTGTCGGTACGTAGTGCGGCCGCCGCTGCGCGGCAACGCGTTTCATGCGTGCGTCCTTGATTCGGATCTCCTCGGCCAGCAGGGCCACATGTTGTCGGAGCCGGTCGTTCTCCGCTCTCAACCTCACGCGGGCACTGCGACTATCCGCCGCCCAACTTCGCGTGTAGGCCACGGCATACTGCGCCAACGAGAGGACATGGAGCATCGCCGACCTGACGCGACCATGCCAGCCGCGTGGCAACGGGATTCTGAACGGTTCAGGGCATTGTCATATCGCCTCCGGCATTCACCGGTCTCGATTATTACCGCCCGCGTGGAAGGGTTTTACGGCTGATTCTGAACGGCGCAAGAATCGGTGGACCACTTCAGATGATGGCGAGAACTCGCGCACGAAAGTCCGAAATGTCGATGTCGGTAGCACGGCGAATAATGACATCTAACGCCTCCTGGGATGATCACGCCGTCAGTCGCGTACGCACGATCAGCAGCGTACCCGCCACGAGTAATGAAAGCCCCACGACCACCAAGCCCCATTGCGATGTCGTCGGTATGACCGCTTGCGCAATCGGCCGCCTCGCGGTGACGATCGTGCCGTCCAGTCGAGCGTAAGTGAACGTCCGGCCGTCCGGAGAAAACGCGATCGGACCCACCCCTCTCTCAGTTTCCCGGTCATAAACGGCCAATGGGCTTCCGTCGGCCACATCCCAAAGCCGTAGTGTTGCCGCCGGCGCCGCGCCACCGGACGCGAGAATGGCGCCATCCGGAGAAAACGCGACTGATTTCACGTCCGTCTCATGTCCCGACAATGTCCGTATCAGCGTGCCGTCGGATACCCTCCAGAGCTTGATCGTTCGGTCACTGCCGGCGGACGCCAAGCGTGTCCCATCCCGGGAGAAGGATAGGTCTTTCACACTCGACGTGTGCCCGATGAAGGAACGGATCATCGCCCCATCGGATACCTGCCAGAGCGTCGGTGTCTCATCACCACCCACCGCCAGGTATGCGCCATCGGGAGAGAACGCGAGTGCTGTCGCGCCGACCGGGAACGTCCGCTCGAGCCCCCCATCCAAAAGACGCCAGAGCTTCGCGCCGTCTCCCCATACACCGGAGGCGACAAACTGCCCGTCAGGACTTAATGCTACCGTAGGGGATCCAGACGGATGTGCGATAATCGTGCGGGTCAAAGTCCCGTCGGAGACATCCCAAAGCCGCACGCGCTGATCCCAGTTGCCGGTGGCGAGAAGAGCCCCGCCCGGAGAGAAGTCCAACCCAGTGATCCCGGTCACCGTGTCGATCGTTCGTACAAGTGAACCGTCAACTGCGGAACGTACATTGATTCGGCTTGCGTGCCCGCCAGTCGCGACAAGCGCGCCGTCCGACGACAACGCCAATGTCTCCAAGCGCGTCGTCTCTCCAGTCCACGTCGCCCGCTGGAAGCCGCTCGTCACATCCCAAACGCGAATCGAATTGTCCGCCGCCTGGAGCGAAAAAGCGCCTCCGCCCGTGAGCAGCCGTCCGCCGTCAGGGGACCAGGCGACCGAACCCACGCTCCCTGCGTGTCCGGTCAGTGTCTCAAGGAGGTTACCGGATGCAACGGCCCAGATCTTCAACGTCCCATCGGCGCTCGCCGAGGCGAGTCTCAGACCATCCGGGGAGAACGTCACATCGTTGACCTCCGCGCTGTGTCCCGACAAAGTCCTCAGGGGCGTGGCATCAGCCACGTTCCACAGCCTGACGGTCGTGTCCTCACTGCCCGACGCCAGGACCTGACCATCGGGAGAAAGGGCGAGTGTTCCAACCCGAGCAGCGTGGTCACCCAGCGTCGCGATCTCCTGACCGTCCGACATCCGCCGAAACCGAATGAACCCCGTGCCCTGACCGCCGAAGACCATGCCGGAGCCGGTGATCAATACTTGCCCGTCCAGAGTGAAGACGACTGCGAGCACATAGTCCGGCTCATCGACAAGGAACGACGCAACCTCGGCGCCGTCATCGACACCGAACACCATCACGGTTTCTTCGGTACCGCCAAGAGATCCTCCGACCGCGAGCAACAGCCCGTCCGGCGAAAAGGCAACCGCGTAACCGGTCTCCATGCAGCAGAAGGAGCGTACCAGCTCACCGCCGGATAGACGCCACAGGTGCGCCCCGTCGGACCCCGTGACGACGACGTGCAGCCCATCCGGTGAGAACGTGACCGAGTTCTTCCCGAATTCGTCCGGCCCAACGAGACTACGAAGAAACTGACCCGTGTCGGCCCGCCACACTTTGGCCGTACCGTCCCGGCTGGACGATGCGGCAAGCAGACCATCCGACGAAAACGAAGTGTCGCTCACGTCATCGCTGTGCCCCCCGACAATCCACACAATGTCGGCGACCGTTTGCGCCGAAACCGGCCCTCCCCCCATGACCAGCCATGCCAGCCACGCCAGGAAGGCAGAGACGCAACGCACTCTGTTCGCCCTAAGACCTCGCATACGCCGCGTACTCAGCGTGTGCATCGATGACTCCTCTCGTCGAACAGAGATTCCACCCAGGATTACAGCGGATCGGAATCTCCCCGGCCACGGCAATGAATCACTACGGTGCGCCGGCGCTCTGAAGCTGCGTCATTACCGAGTGGTAGACAACCATCGAAGACACGCCTTCATCGCGCTTGCGCCGGATCCAACTCTCTAAGTCCTCCGCGAAACCACCGACCCCTTCCAGCTCGAGGAGAAGAAGCTCGTGTACTTCCTCCCAGATGACCTTCGGTGGGTCCGTCTTCGTCTTCATCCCGTCGATGCGCCCGCGGATATACTCCGTAACGCCTGGATGCTCCTCCAGACTCTCCACCAGCCGCTCGTAAACCCGCTGTTCAGTCTCCTCCGCGGATAGACCCTCACGTTGAATCGCTTCCACCGCCGACTGGATCGGGGCGGGGAGATACGCCAGGCCTTCGATGATCGGCCGGTTCCCTGCAACCGCGGACGCGAGAGGGATGTCACCACCCTCGGTCGCTACCACCGTACATCCCCAAACACCGATCAGAGCGAACAGAATCGACGCAACCGTAACCGACGCGGAAGATGACCATCGGCGGATCCTGGGATCGCGCGTTCCCCCGGCACCTGTACAAAGAAGCCTTCGAATTCGAAAGACCAACGAACCACCTCCTGAAGAAACCGCCAAAAGAGGGTCTCCGACGCGAAGTCCCTCGAGTGAGGCGAGCGCACTCACGTACCGCTTGCGATCACCGCAAACGGCCACGGCGACGTCGTCGCAGCAGAACTCGCGCTCTGCGCGAATCTTCGAGGACAACCACCAGACGGCGGGGTGAAAGAACAACAATGACTCGCAAAATGCCTGCTGCACGTTGACCAGGTAGTCGTGCCGACGAACGTGCGCCAACTCGTGCGCGATGATCGCGCGAACCTGTTCGGGCGGAAGACCCGACAGTACGCCTGCCGGGATCAGGATCACCGGAGCGATCCAGCCTACGAGCATCGGAACGCTCGCAACGGCCGACTCGCGAATCCGTACAACGCAGCGAATATCGAGGGCTCGCGAGAGCTCGGCGACAATGCCCTCCCAGCATCCATCGAGTACACGGATCCCACTCGTCGCAAGACGACGGGCTCGATGCCAACCGAAGACCGATCGAACCTGCAACACGATCACACCACACAGCCACAGCAAACTGACCGCCGGTGTCAACGCGCTGACCGCAACTCCCTGATGAACATGAGGTGCCGTCCGGGGAGGGAAAACCGCTTCGACGACACCCGAGTCGACGAACGTTGCCCCTGTAACCTCGCCCTGCACAAGAAGAAGCAGCGTCGTCGCAACGGGGCAAAGGAGCATCAGGACCATTCCCGCGCAGTAGACCGCGTAGCGGGTAACGGGCTGCACGGGACGGGCCGTTCGCATCATGACAGCAAGCCCCAATCCCACCACCGTTCCTTGCCAGAGAAAATGCACAATCGCCGTACCGATCGCATGCGCAGTGGGTGTCTCCGAAATGGCATCGATCATGCTCATGGGGTGTCCCGGTCAAGCTCATCGAGCAGCGCGCGAATCTCTCGCCTCTCTTCCGGCGTGGTCTTCCGCGTAGAGAGCGCCTGGAGCACAAAGCTCCCCAGCGCACCGTCAAAGAGCCGGCTGATCAGATCGCCGATCATGTTACGCTGGACCCTATGCCGCGACCGTACGGCCCGATACACCTGCGGCCTGACGGTGTCGTCTCGCTCGAGAAAACCCTTGCGGTGCAAAATCTGCATGAAGGTCAGCACCGTCGTATAGGAAGGTCCCTTCTGCTCTTGTGACAGGGTACGGAACACCTCGCGCACCGAACTGGGCCCAAGATCCCACAGAACCTTCAACACCTCCAGTTCAGCCTTGGTCGGCTGCAATGGAACACGCTTGGCCATGATAGTCGTTCAACTTGAGCGGATTCACGCTTGTGAATCGGAGTATAACGATCGTGGCGACCAAGTCAACTAAACCTTTCGTCATATCGACCTGCACGCCCTCGGCCGCCTCGAAGCGCGATCGTGCCGATCGTCAAAATGACCAGAAGAAAACAACGCACTCCCCATGTGGATACCGCCGGAACAGCCGCTGTGCACGCGTTGTTCGGATCCTGTGGGCACACGTCACAAAGGTCACCACGACCATCTTCATCCGAGTCTGTTTGGAGCGGATTCGCCGTGTGCGGACAGTTGTCCTCTGCGTCAGCAACACCATCACCATCGCTGTCAATGAGGGTGATCAATATGGCATGAGGCCAGGATAGCCCCGCGTGATGGCCTGCACCGGCCATCTGCCCTCTGTCGTTGATGTCACGCGGTGACACAAACGTCCAAACCGTATCGGGATCGAGAAGATCACGAACGTCGCGAACACCATGCACCGCATCGTAGACGAAAGGTTTTCGCATGTGCCCCACATTACCCTCGCCCACGACTTCGCCGCGGTTGTTGATGCGCCACGCCAGGCTGTAGCTGTAACGCGCCAGCGCGGCAATATCAGTCATGACGCCATCTTCCCAAATGAACGCCCGCCTCGATCGAGTCGTACGGTTCAGGCAGTCGCCGACCACCTGCCCAAGGTCGTTGATGCCGAAGGCTACGGAAACACAGCCTCCAAGAGAGCCCAGGTCTGTGACCGTGCCGTTGTCCCAGAGAAACGCCCAACCGTCAGGATACGTCGTCACACCGCCAACGATCTGACCGAGGTTGTTGATGTCCAAAGCACTGCTCACCGCTTCACCGAACGTACCCAGGTCCGTCAACACCCCGTTCTCCCACAAAAAGGCGTGAGGATCCCCCGAAGAAGTCGTCCACGAGAACCCAACCACCTGCCCTGCCTCGTTGACCGCCCACGCGTGCGTGTTGTCACCCGTCCCGAGATGCCCCAGGTCGGTCATGATGCCGTTGTCCCAAAAGAACCCGCTTCCGATCGCACCGTTCGACTCCAACGCTGTGCCCGCAACCTGTCCAAATTCGTTGACATCGCGGGCTTCCGTCACCGCACGCGGCGGCATCAAACCAAGATCGGTCATGAGCCCATCCTTCCACAGAAAGGCGTGCCACGTGTCGTCGGTGGAAAACGCACCACCCGTCACGTGACCTTGGTTGCTGATGCCCTGGCCGACGCTGCTCTCGAACGTCGGGTTGTGCCCCAGCGTACCAAGGTCAACGATGGTGTAGATCGGACGTTGCGGTCGTGGGCACCGGCACGATTCCTCCATACAGGCGATGTCCTCCACACAAAACGAACCGTGGACCGTCAGGGAATCACAATACTCTGTGGATTGCTGTACCACCTGAAAGCTGTAGGTTCCTGCCGGCAACACGCCGAGCGCCACCGTCTCTGTCAAATGACCGGGGGCATCAATGGGACCGCCGTCCGTATGAACCCCGACCTGGATCGAAGTCCCTTGAATCGAGAACGTTGTGGGCGCAGCGAGATTCGGCGGAGATGTCGGCGTCCACAACCGAAGCTCGAGCGAAACCTCGGTGGCCGTCGTCAAGAGCCCCTGCGGCCGAACGATGACGCGGTCAACGCAGGCAAGGCAGGGCTCACAGCAAAACGCAACAGCGAGCACATACTGGATCCGATATCTCGACACTGCCGTTCTTCCCGCCCAGGGATGGAAGGTCACTATCCCCGGCTTCCGCGCGGTTCGCGTCGCTTTTTGCGCACGCGCGACCCGTCTCTGCTTCCCCAAGACCCTGGCGGTCTCTGGCCTCGACCGTTTGGAAAAGCGCGCTTCACCCCGGCCGACGATCGACCCCCGATCACAGCATTCACAATCTACAGGTGCCTGAAATCGATTCGTGAGACATCGACCGTCCACACGTCACAGGCGGCCCGTCTACTCTAAGTATGACTAAATCCTTCGTCATGTCAACTAAATTCTTCGTCACATGGACGCCCGGGAGTGTCCAAAGAGTGGAACGACTGTACCCGGTGGACTTCGCGAAACTTTCGTGGGGCGACTTGGCCGTCGCAGAATCGTGGTCATGAACGCTCTCCACTCTTGGCTGCTACTTCCGGTATACTCTCGGTGGCTGGATCAACAGCCAGCCGGAGGGCTCGATCGCTTGCGTTTGGGAAGAGGATCGCGCAAGGTTTCTCTCTTCGTACGGCGCCCAAGAGTGCAGGATAGAGAGATGTCAGAACGGATTCCAAGTTTGGTTTCGGTGTCCGTTTGGTGTCTTCTAACCCATAGCGCCACCGGAGCGCCAGTGGAACGCCACCGTAGCGCCCACGGTATGCTTTCCGAAAGTACCCATATTCACGCGACAAACGCGTGTTTTGATAGCGCCAGGGCGGTTTCTGAACATGAACTGCTGCTCGACACGCAGGAGGTCACAGGTTCAAGTCCTGTATCGCCCAGTTTCGCAGCCCCTCGGTGCAGGTTTGTCGCGATGCCATTGCAGAATACGACGAGTCGGACAATCGCTCGCGCCGCTACATCCACGGCACGCGCGGCATCGACGAGCGCGCGGTCATGCTCGACGGACCGTTTTACCCCGACACGTACTACTACATGCTCCAAGAGCTCGACACCGTGACAGGCTTGATCACCAAGAACGGCTCGCTGACGGAGGCCTACACGTACGACGCGTACGGCAAGGTCTCGGTGTGTTGGACCAGCGAATCTTGCGCGGGCGTCTTTCCGCCACAGAAGGTGTCGATTGAGTGTGACCTGCGCCTGCGCGGGAGTTGATGACAATGCCGAGAGCGCGCCATGTGCCTGTTGGGAG
>JAJDDV010000143.1 GCA_029260135.1 Phycisphaerae bacterium
CCAGGCGATCTCACCCACATCATTGATCGCGCCGGCGTGGTTATCGATCGAGTGGTCAAGATCCCAATCGCTGCTGATCGGCTGAAAGCCACCCGCGCGATAGAGCCACACCTGCCAGAACGAGTACATCCATTTGGAGAAAGCGATGTTTCCCTTATCGTCCAGGATGAGTCCCCGTCCGGATAGAGGACCCTCTGTCAGAAGTGACACGTTCTGGCCATCCCAGATCTCGCTCCCGCCTTCGCAGGACCACCCCATGTGTGTAAGATTGTTAATATACGGCCGCTGGCACAGTGATAACGATGATGGCATAATCGTAACGGTAGAACCGTCAAATCGCATGATGTCCGAGGTCCAGCCAGTAGGTCCACCAGAGTTGTCATATCGGGTCCACGCGACATCATCCAGTTCGTTTATGCGCGGCCCTTGATTCGACATTCCGTCGTCGAAGAGCACGTCGGTGCTCCGTCCGTCGTAGAAGAAGATTTCAGCGGGATACACCGGTGGCAGCGAGTGAAACTGGTACCACGCAACGTGTGTGTGATTGTTGATGCTGGGCGCTGCTCCCGATCCCAGAGTGACAATCGTACCATCGTGGAGCAACTTCACCGTTCCACCACCCCATCCATCACGGTCGTTCGTCCAGGAGATCGCCCCGGAATCATTGATGTCCGGGAGTGTATTGGGTACCAACGGGTCATCCGTGATCTGAGCAAGACTTCCGTTGTCGTACAACCATACTTCATTTCCCGGATCCGTTGAGTAGACCTCGCCCTGGGCGCCGAACACGAGCTGCCCACAGTTGTTCGCGTTTGGGAAGTCGTGCCACACGTCTCCCTCGGAAACTCCGACAATCTCAAAGCCCTCGGGAATGCGAAAGCGAGCGCAGGGGTCGGCGTCGCAAATCGCACCGCCCAGGAAGGTGCCGCTCTGGCCGGCGCACACCTGCTCATCCATCGGACCGCCGATGCCGTCGGTGTCGAGGCAGGAGGCATCGGTCCGGCAGCATGCCCCCGTCGCGCAGGTCCCGGGGAAACAGTCGCTGATCTCGCTCCGAAAGAAACCGCCTCGCTCACGGCAGTCGAAGTAGTCGGTCTCCACACAGGTTGATCCGAGGCAGCAGGCGCCAAACGTCGTTGGGTGGGGCGGCTGGGGATAGGGAACGTAGAACGGCTCGTCGGCGGATGCGGTGGAGGCTAGCTGGTCGGAGTAACACGCGACATCACCCGGGCCGGGAAGGTGCGGAGACCAGTTGGACGCGAGATAGGGCGAACCGTGCGGCGGCGCGATGAACATTGTGTCGCAGACAACGGCCGGCGTTGACGTCGATGTGTTCCGTGGTGAAGGTGCGTCGGAGACGCGCCCTACTTTGCCTGCAGGAGGTGCATCAAGATGCACCCTACGCGCTGCTGTTTCGTTCCCCACGCTCGCTTCGCAAGGCTGGGGCAACCGCGATATTCCGTCCCCCACCCTCGCTGCGCGAGAATGGGGCACCCGGCCATGAAGAGGGTTTTCGCTGGGTGTCGGCTCACCGGCTGTGGCCGACGAGACGATTACGAGACCAAGAACGATCGCGATGAAACTCGGTTGGAGATGTCGCATGATACGCCCCCTAGCTTGGGCTCATCGTAACCGATTCCTGGTTCGAAATCAATGTTTGCACATTGGGTTCACAGTGGACCCAGTTCGGTGTGTAGGTGGGGAGTCAGGGAGCGGTTGGTCCGCACAGCGGACCCTACGATCGGATGCTACACTTGTGGCACTGGGTGGCCGTCCCCCACTCTCGCTGCGCGAGAATGGGGCACCCGCACCGGCTCGACTCGCCGAATCATCAGTCCCCCAGGTCAGCGCTTCGCTAACGACCTGGGCCACCCGGCAAAAGACCTCCCTTCGTCCCTCCTTGGCAAGGAGGGAGGCTGAGCGGCGCGACGGATTGGTGGAGTCAGCTGGAGCAAACTCTATTCAAGTGTCGCGCCTTGAACGACTCCGCACGCGGGAGACCTGGCACCTTCCCGGTTACAAGTGGACGTTACACGCTGTGCGTGCCCCACTCCGCGAGCATCTGCGCCACGAGTACCATGGGCAGCCCGACCACATTGGTGAAGCTGCCGTCGATGTGGTCGACGAAGGCGTCGCCGTGGTCCTGGATGCCGTACGCGCCGGCTTTTCCGATCCAGGCGTCGGTATCGAGGTAGGCCTCGAGCTGCGGGTCGGACATCGGCTTCATGGTGACGGCCGTCGAGGCGTGTCGGATTGTGCAGGCGCCGGTGGCGGCGTCGAGGAGGGTGACGCCGGTGATGACGTCGTGGGTGGTTCCGGTGAGGGTGGAGAGGATGTCGCGGGCCTCTTGGCGATCAGCGGGTTTGCCGAAGATGCGATCGTCGAGTGCCGCGATGGTGTCACCCGCGAGGACCAGTCCCTCCTCGAACGTGTCGGCGACACTCTTTGCCTTGAAGTGACTGATGGCCTGGGCGAGTGCGGTGGGGGAGAGGTTCTCGCCAAAGTCGTCGGGCTCGTCGAACGGGGGGGCGATGATGTCGAAGTCGTAGCCATGTTCGCGCATCAATTCCGCGCGGCGCGGGCTGAGCGAGGCGAGGATGAGGCGCGTATCGGCAGGTTGTCGTTCGTTTCGATCTTGCGACATCGGGTATTCGCTGAGTTCGCTGGTTCGTAAGGGTCCAGAGTATGGATGAGGGGCGAGCATGTCTATGGGGGGGAAGGGACGTAGGGGGAAAGGGGCTGAGGCCCCCGCCTGAGGCGGGCAGGCTCCGGACAAAGAAGATGGGACGCCAGGCAGCGTGGTGCGCGAAAGCGGGGATCGACACCGGGCCAATGGTAACGGGTGGCGTCAGTGGTATAATCGAACAGGGTTGCCTGCGGATGTCGGCAGGCTCAACCGATGCGGGCGGCGAACGCGGGGAGTCGAGCGGACCGTGCTATTTCAGCCTCCGATACCGACGACGTATTCCGGGCTTAGCGATGATGAGGTCGCGACGGCGATCGTTGCGCGGAAGCAAGCCCTTGGCGGGCGGCTGGTCATCTTGGGGCACCACTATCAGCAGGACGAGGTGATCCAATTCGCCGATTTCACGGGTGACAGCCTGAAGCTCTCGCAGATCGGGGCTCGGCAGCGCGAGGCGGAGTTCATCGTCTTCTGCGGTGTTCACTTCATGGCCGAGTCGGCGGATATCCTCTCGGGTGACGAGGTGTCGGTGATTCTGCCGGACCTGTCGGCCGGGTGCAGCATGGCGGACATGGCAGAGCTCGAACAGCTCGAAGATGCGTGGGAGTTTCTCGAGCATGAGTGCCAGGCGACTGTCATTCCGATTACGTATGTCAACTCGGCGGCTTCGATCAAGGCGTTTTGCGGCGGTCACGGCGGGGCATGTTGCACGAGCAGTAACGCTCGGGCGATGCTGGAGTGGGCGCTGGATCGCGGCGAGAAAGTGATCTTCCTTCCGGATCAACACCTGGGGCGCAACACGGCGTATGCGATGGGGATCGGACTCGACGAGATGGTGCTGTACGATCCTGCGCTGGCAAGCGGCGGACTGTCGCCGCAGCAGGCAGGCGATGCGAAGATCATCCTCTGGAAGGGGCACTGCAGCGTTCACGGGTTGTTCACGGCTGCGCAGTGCGACGAGATTCGCGAGAGCGATGCTGACTGCAAGGTGCTCGTTCATCCCGAGTGCAGTTGGGAGGTCGTACAGAAGGCGGACCTGGCTGGGAGCACGGAGTTTATCATTCAGGCGGTGGGGTCGGCGGCGCCGGGATCGAAGTGGGCGATCGGCACGGAGATTCACCTTGTCAACCGATTGGCTGCCCGTCATCCGCAGCAGTCGATCCGGTCGTTGGCGGGGATTCAGTGTTTGTGTACGACGATGTACCGGATCGATACTCGCCACCTGCTGTGGGTGCTGGATGAACTGGCGGCGGGGCGCATAGTGAACCGGATCCAAGTTGACGGTGAGACGAAGCGGCAGGCGGTGATCGCGCTGGAACGTATGCTGGCGAACGTCGCACCGCATCCGGTGGCGATCAAGTCGCGGTTCGCCCCGCGTCCGCTCGAACGATGACACATCATTTTTCACGCGGGCGGTTCGCCCGAAATGCCGATAACTGAGTCGAGATTGTCGACGGATGTGATTTCGCGTAGAATGGCGTTGCGCTTGGCCGCCGACAGGTGTGCGTATCACGGTCGGGGCCGAGGGACGGAAGACGAGTGTCATGATAGAGTCGCCGCCATGCAGACGAACGGTGGAGCCGTCGTTCTCGGCGGCCACGTCTGAGGCGCCGCCACGTGCGGCGGATCTTACGTCAACCTGGACGTCGCTTCCGGGTGGTGTTGTCGACGGGAGCGAACTGGTTCTTCTGGCGATCAAGCCGTCGATGTGGCGTCCCATTCTGGAGTCGGCGCCTTGGTTGGTGATGTGTGGTCTTGTCGCGCTGATTGTCGCTTGGGGGAACCGGCCTCTGCCGGGATTGTCGGTCGCGATGACCGCGCAAGTCGTGATGTTGGTCGCGTTTTCGCGATTGGGGGTGGCGGTGGTTCGCTGGGTCCCGGCGTGGTATGTGTTGACGAATCGCCGAGCGATCGAAATTCGCGGTGTTCGGGCGCCGCGGATATCGGCCTTGTTGTTGCAGCACGTTCGCAACACGTATCTACAATCGTCACCGGGTGAGAAGCTGGCGAGGCTGGGGACGGTCACGTTCGTGACGGATGTTCCCGACCAGGCGACGCAGCGCTGGCAGTCGGTTTCCAGACCGGAGCAGGTTCACGTCGTGATCCGCCGAGCGATCGAGCAATCGATCGATCAGACGGGTCTCGGCCGTTAGCGCTTCGTAAGTCCTCTTTCACTGGCGTAACATTGTGGCCGGCTGCGCGCACGCCAAACGCTGACACGTCTCGTGCCAACCGTGGCGATTGATCAAGCGGCAGGTCCCTGTCATCCCCGGTATCTCGATTGAGTGATTGGCGATCGACGCATTATTTGGTCGTTACTCGCCTTTTCGTGGAACTCATCGACAGCGAATCTCCATCAAGCGATCGCCGTGAGTGCCTGTGGGCTTTCCCACAAGCCCGTCTCGATTCTGAGAAACCACCGTGTCGGCATGAAGTTTTGATTCCAAACTTCCCTAGTGCATAGCCACACGAAAACGTGCGGGTTTTTGGTTCGTTATTCCGATCTTTCCATGGTATGGATGTCGAGTCATCAGATCATGGAGGATCGTCATGGCTATTCGGTACAAGAAGTACATCATCCGCTTGAGCGCG
>JAJDDV010000144.1 GCA_029260135.1 Phycisphaerae bacterium
CAGCCGTGGCCTCGTCACAGACCTCGTCAACGGCGCACGGGAACGGTGTCCCCGCGGCGCAGAAACCGGTCGTCAGATCGCACGACTCGACGCCGTTACACATCGCACCGTCGTCACACGCTGCGTCGTCGGCGCACGCCAGTGCGCAACCGCCGCGAAGATCGTCACAGATCTCATCCACCGCGCACACCGGCGGCGTACCCGGCTCACAGATACCCGTAAGCGGATCGAGCACTTCGACACCGTTACACGCCAGCCCGTCATCACACGGGATCACCGTCGTGCAGTCGTCGTCCGAGTCATCATCCGAATCGCTGTCGTCCGAGTCATCGGAATCATCATCGGTGCAGTCCGTCGGAAGAGGCGCGAGCACGCACGAAAGTGTCGCCTCGTCACAGACCTCGTCAACGGCGCACGGGAACGGCGTCCCCGCGGCACAGAAACCGGTCGTCAGATCACACGTCTCCACGCCGTTACACGCCGCACCGTCGTCGCACTCGGTATCGTCTGCGCACGCCAAGGCGCAGCCGCCGCGAAGATCATCGCAGAACTCATCGACACCACACACCGGCGGCGTACCCGCCTCGCAGATACCCGTGACCGGATCCAGGGCCTCGACACCGTTGCACGCCAGACCGTCGTCGCACGGCTCGGGCGTCGTACAGCCACCGCCATCGGCGCGTCGAACTTCGACACGCGTGATCGTGACGTTGGCCTCTTCCAGAATGTCAAAAGGAAACGGCTTATCGGTGATCAGGACTCGTAGCGTCCCGGTGCCCCCGTCTTTGGGACCCGATAAGGCAGAAAGGAGTTCATCGTCGCAACTTGCCCCGGCCAAGCAGGCCAGGACCGATACGCCTACAACGATACGCCGTTGCAGTCCCACACGCATTGGCTGCTCTCCTCTGTTCGCGGAATGTTACCGATTCAGCGGCCCCCCGCAGATCCGCCGAAAACTCTCCGGACGTAGTGGCGAGAAAGACTACGATATCGATCGATGCGATGTCCAACCGCCAGGGTCCGAAATGTCTCACCTCGAGAATTCGGACGTGACGACCAGCTCATCTCGCGGATCGAAACGGTCCGGGCATAAAGACTCGGAAGACATTTGCCCACCCGATTGACCGCATCCCGCAAGGGGCTTACCTTCTCGACACGGCAGGGCGCACGGAGGCCGCCGCGCCTGAGGACACCCGAACCATCGCACGCGCAATACGACAGGAGCGAGGATTGACCATGCAAAGCAGAACGCATGCCGACTTTGACGCCATCGCAAAAACAGACCCCGAGATCCTCCCCATCATGCAGGCCGAGGTCAGACGCCAGCAGCAGACCATCGAACTGATCGCTTCCGAGAACCACGTCTCGATGGCTGTCCTCCAGGCGCTGGGATCCGTCTTCACGAACAAATACGCCGAGGGCTACCCCGGAAAGCGGTACTACGGCGGCTGCGAGAACATGGACGGCGTCGAAGACCTCGCGCGGAACCGCGCCAAGCAGCTCTTCGGGTGCGACCACGCCAACGTCCAGCCCCACTCCGGCAGTCAGGCCAACGCCGCCGTCTACCTCGCCGCCCTTCAACCGGGCGATACCGTGCTCTCGCTCGACCTCGCGCACGGCGGCCACCTGTCGCACGGACTCAAGGTCAACATGAGCGGACTGCTCTACAACATCGTCCCTTACGGCGTAGACAAAACCACCGAGCAAATCGACATGGCCGAGATCCGCCGACTCGCCAAGGAGCACAAGCCCAAGCTCATCATCTCCGGTGCATCAGCCTATCCACGAACGCTCGACTTCGACGCCTTTTCCGAAATCGCAGCCGAGGTCGGCGCACTGCACATGGCCGACATCGCCCATATCGCCGGCATGGTCGCAACGGGTCTTCATCCCAGCCCCGTTCCCACGGCATCGTTCGTAACCTCGACCACACACAAGACCCTCCGCGGCCCGCGCGGCGGACTCATCATGTGCAAAGAGGAACATCAGAAGAAAATCGACTCGCGCATCTTCCCCGGTAGCCAGGGCGGACCGCTCATGCACTGCATCGCCGCCAAGGCCATCAGCTTCGCTGAGGCACTCAGACCCGACTTCAAGGAATACCAGGCGCAGATTCTCGAGAACGCGCAGGCGCTGGCCGACGCCTTGGTCGAGAAGGGAAACCGCCTGGTTTCCGGTGGTACCGACACCCACCTCATGCTGCTCGACCTTCGACCCGCCTATCCCGACGTCACCGGTAAACAGGCCGAGGAATGGCTCGGCTCTGCCGGAATCGTGGTCAACAAGAACATGATTCCCTTCGACGAACGCAAGCCGACGCAGACCAGCGGCTTGCGACTCGGCGCGCCGGCCGTCACCACACGAGGCATCAAGGAACCGCAGATGCGCGAGATCGGCGCACTCATCGACCGTGTCCTCCGCGCCGAGGGCAACCCAGCCACCATCGAAACCGCCCGCGCCGATGTCCACGCACTCTGCGAACAGTTCCCATTGTGACCGAACGATTCTTCAGCGGCCCGCCCGCCACGGAACAGAGCCGCGACTGTAAGGGAGCGGGTCCTCGCACCGTGACTGCAAAGGAGCGCGCCTTCAGAGCCGCGACTGTAAAGGAGCGGGATTCCAGAGCCGCGACTGTGAAGGAGCGGGATTCCAGTGCCGCGACTGTGAAGGAGCGGGATTCCAGAGCCGCGACTGTGAAGGAGCGGGATTCCAGAGCCGCGACTGTGAAGGAGCGGGATTCCAGTGCCGCGACTGTGAAGGAGCGGGCATTTCAAAACCGCGCCGGCGAAGATCCCGCCGGAATCCCTGAACCGCGGGCATCGAAGAACCGCTTCGCGACCACCCGCGCGAGGCCGCGCCCGCAAGGACAACCTGAGCGACGTTCTTCTCCTAGCGAGAGCATCTCCCTGCACTACAGACCCGGACAAGGCAGCGCGTCGCACGGATCCGCGGCCGAAGGGCTGAACGGGTACGCAAGCCCTCGAAACGCATCAAGCGTTGCGACGTAGTCCGCAACCGTAATCTTGAAGTCTATACATCGTTGATTGGGAGGAACGCCGACAATGTCCGCTCTCGCCTTTCGCGGTGCGCAAGCAGCGTTTCGGAACTTGTCCATATCCGAAACCGTATCGAACGGGATGCCGACGACACCGTTCGACGGAGTCCAAGAACACGCAGCACCGTCGAACTGACCGACAACGTCGCCGTAGCGGCTCGCCGCGACAGGCAGCGGCGCCGAGTAACTCGCCTCGTCGAGTGGATCGCAACCACATTCGATCGCCTGCACGTGATATTGGGCACCGGGAACGATCGCCTCGCCGTACACGTCCAACGCTCCCACCGCACCCCAGTCGCGACAATCCTGCTCACACGATAGAAACGCCGCCTGGAACGCAGGCGCCGGCTCCGCCGCATCCGAACCACTCTGCTCCGTGACGTCCCTCGGCTCCGTCACCCACAGCGTACCACCGTTCCAGATCGCATACGCGCCGGGCAAGTCTGAAAGCGTCACGCGCAACGCCGTCTGCATCCCCGGGTTCGTCGCCACCAGAGACAGAAACCGGTTCTTCTCCGCCGTTTCCGGCGCTGGCTCCATCAAGGGCGGATCGACCTCGCACAACAGAACGCAGAAATCATCAGCCCCATCGCCGTTGCCATCACCAAGACACATCGTTCCGACACCTCCCGGCTCCCCGCCGCCATCGGCGCAGACACGGGGATCGAGAATCTGACAACTGTTGTTCGGGAGGCAGCAAGCCTGCGGTTCAAACAGAACCAGACTGTCAACCCACAGAATGTCGGCGGGATCGCTGGGACTCTCAAACCCTGCGGGGCGACTGAAGAAGAAGTAGTTCCCGTCCGGGGAAACAAAGGGACCGAATTCGATCGCCGGGCTATTGACGACGGGGCCGAGATTCCTCGGTTCACTCCAGGATCCGTCACCCCTCGAGAACGTGAGATAGAAGTCCATGTCTCCAGAACCCTGCGGGCGATCCGAGCCGAAGACCATGTAGCTCCCGTCAGGGGCGACGAATGGATCGGCAGCGCCGTACGTCCCGTGGATTTCCGAACCAAGCCTCTCGACAACAGGGTAGACGCCGCCGACCAACGCAGCTCGATAGATGCCCAGGTCGGTCGGAGCCCAGCCGCCGCTGCCGTCACGGCTCGACGCGAAGTAGAGCGTTCCATCCGACGTGGTCATCGGGACCCATTGCCCGGCCCCGATCACGTTGACGGGTGCGGGTAGACCCACAGGCGTCGACCACACGCCCAGATCAAAATCCGACACGAAAATCCGAGAGGCATTCACAAGAAACAGACGCGTCCCATCCGGCGAAAAATACGGCTCGCGGGCGAACGACCCAAAGGGCGTGCTGTCCCACGGAAGCCAATGCCCGCCTTCCTGCCGAGTGTATTCCGTGCTGAAGCCCACCCCTACCGCGCATTGCTGACCGTCCGCCGAAAAGGCGATCCTGTCTTCCCGCCGATTGCTGAAAGAGACGATGTCCGCGGCGAAGATCTCCGGAGTCATACCCGGCGGCGCCTGACCGAAGTAGGGTCCGTCTGGAATCTGCCCGACCACCGCACCGACCGGCAACAACGCCAACATCACGAGGACCGCCCCAGCGCGGGCCATACGATTCATGGAAACGACCAGCCACATCTCGGTTCTCCCCAACAAGCCCCACACACACCAACGCGCCGCAGACTGACGGCCAAAAGACCAGCCTCGACAACTCGCCTTACGCGTACTCGATCGTTACCTAGTGTGGGGAATGATGGTCGGTGAGACGAGGGTTTTGGGATCAGGCGCGTGATACCGGGGACGGAGCGGACTGTTCAGTGGATAGACGAGCCGCGAACGGAGACCCTCGGCGCATTACCCGGCGATATTGGAACGGTGATTCCGACTGACGGGCAACTCCGAGCCGTCCTGCAGGATGACGACCGCATCCCCGTGGAACATGGGCTGAACCTCTCGGACGCACGCGATGTTCACAAGGGTCGAGCGGTGGATCCGGACGAACTGGGCAGGGTCAAGCCGCCCCTCCAAATGGCGGAGGCTCTCACGCATCTGATGGACGTGACCACCCGCGTGAAGTCGTACGTAATTCCCCGCCGCCTCAACCCAGTCAATCTCGTCGACGGGCAGAAAAGACACGGTACCCCGCACCTTGATGGCCAGCCGCTTCGCATACGTCACGTCGGGCCGAAGTTCGTGGATGGCGCTCAGCAGTTGCCGCCCGAGCTCGCCGTCCCCGGAACCTCGAAGCGAAATTTGCCGCCTCGCTCGATTCAAGGCCTCGAGGAACCGGTCTGCGTCGAATGGCTTGAGCAGGTAGTCGAGCGCGTGAACATCGAACGCGCGTAGGGCATGCTTGTCGTACGCCGTCACGAAGATCACGACCGGCATCTGTTCGACGCCGACCTCTTCAATCACCTCGAAACCGTCCTGCGCCGGCATCTGCACGTCGAGAAACACGAGGTCGGGCTTGTGACGCCGAACATCCTTGATCGCCTCCCTCCCGTTCTTGCTCTCACCGACGACGAGGAAGTCAGACTCCGTCGACAGAAGCGAGCGCACCCGCTCCCGTGCGAGCGGTTCATCGTCCACGATGAGAACGCGGATCGGTGTCATGCGCCGCCGTTTCCTGCCTCGCCTTCTCCGGCGATCGAAAAAGGGATCTCGATATGCGTGGCCAGCCCATTCGGAGTCCCACATCGAAGCTCGAAACGTTGAGCAGCGCCATACAGTTGGTCAAGCCGCGCCCGCGTGTTCGCCAACCCCACCCCTTCGCGCAATTCCGCGGGATCCTCAGCCTCGAGACCAGGACCCGAGTCCACCACTTCCAGCGCGAGCACGCCATTGATGCGCTTGGCCGTGATTTCAATCGTGCAGGGCGTCGCGTGCGGCGCAAGGGCGTGCCGGATCGCGTTTTCCACCAATGGCTGCAGGATCAGACTCGGAACGGCTGCACCGAGTGTCTCCGGTTCCACGCCGAAGTGGACATCCAACCGATCACCGAATCGAACGCGCTCGATCTCCAGGTACTTGCGAAGAAAGCTCAATTCAGCCTCGAGCGCAACCTCCTGTTCGCCGCCGCTGTCAAGCACATGACGCAAGAACTCACTCAATCGTGCAACCATCCGGTCCGCCGCTTCAGGATCCTTGTGGATCAACGTGGAGATCGCGTGGAGCGTATTGAACAGAAAGTGAGGATGAAGCTGCATCTTGAGCGCTTCCAGTTGAGCCTGCGCCAAGCGTGCCTCGAGCTGCGTCGCCCGCACCTCATGATCTCGGTACTCGCGGTAGTATCCGAAAGCGTGAACGACGCCCAGAATCGCGCCGTACGTCAAAAGATTCCACGGAAGCCAGCTAACCACGCTGAACCCGAATATGGCCTGCCTCGACGCTCCGGACCCGTCGTCCGGCCTCAGCACCAGCCAAGCGGATCCGGTCATCGCGCAATACACGCCGGAGATTGATGCGGCGCTGAAAACGTGGATCGCAATCGCTCGCCAACCACGCCCACGCCCCAGCGGAAAACGACGCGCAAGCCGCGCGATCAAGATCGCGAACGCCCCCCACAGATACCAATCGAACATGCCCCAACCCAAGGCGTAATGCCAAGGTATCGGCACCGCGCCGAAGAAGGTGGAAAGGACGTACATCTGCGCGGCCCACAACAACGCCAGCAGCGTGCAGCACACAAAACCGATCCGCCAGGGCGATAGCCCCCGCTTCTGGGCCAGGACAGACCTCGAACTGATGTCGTCGACGTGCATCTTCAGACTCATCAACACACGGAGCACTGCAGCCGATAATCTCGGCGCCGGAAAGTGGACCCCACCCACTCACGTTAGCCTCTTGAGCCTTGTCGAGTCAAGACCATTCTCAGCGCCCCCCATCGTATCCGTCCACGCCGAGGTCTGTCACCCCCTCTTCCGAGACGCGCCCGTAAGGAAGCGGACCGGTGGCGGGCGTATCTGCGAATCACACCGCCCCCCCATTCCGAGACGCGCCCGTAAGGAAGCGGCCGGGTGCCCCATCTCATTAGCGAAGCGCTGAGGTGGGAAAGTCGAGGATCGATCCGACGATCGCCCTGCGAATCACACCGCCCCACCATTCCGAGACGCGCCCGTAAGGAAGCGGACGAATGCTCACCCCCCATTCCAAAGCGCGCCCGCAAGGAATCGGACCGGTGGTGGGGGTATCTGCGAATGACACCGCCCCACCATTCCGAGACGCGCCCGTAAGGAAGCGGACGAATGCCGGGTGCCCCATCTCATTAGCGAAGCGCTGAGGCGGGGAAGTCGAGGATCGATCCGACGATCGCCCTGCGAATCACACCGCCCCACCATTCCGAGACGCGCCCGTAAGGAAGCGGACGAATGCTCACCCCCCATTCCAAAGCGCGCCCGCAAGGAAGCGGCCCGGTGCCCCATCTCATTAGCGAAGCGCTGAGGTGGGGGAACCGATGATCCTCATCAGATCACCGGACAACAGGTCGGCGTCCGCCCCAGTCCACCTTCGCAGCCGAGTCGTCTTCGATCTCGTGATGACAATACCTGCTCAGAGTCCGATCTTTGCGCCGCTCGACCAGCGTTCTTGTCACCGCTTCCTTCGGCTACGCTGACGAGCCCGGTTCGGCCGTGCGTTTCGTCGACGCGATCCAACGTAGCACCGATGGAGTTCCTCTTGTCCGATTCCATCGCCCTGCCCCACTCCGGCTGATCCTCCGACCTCAGTTGAATCGATCCGGTCGTTACTCGCAGCGACGTCCTATAGCGCAACCAGTCCAAACCTGGCGGGAGACTGGCAGGATTCCCCGGGCGAAACGGGCCCCCGAACGCTACAATCGGATAGAGCTTGCTCTAGAATCTGACAACGGGCAAGCCCCATCAAACAGCGTTTGGATCGACCGGCACGTTCTGGTAAGATCACGCATGCGTACTGAGCTAGCACAGGTGGGCGATCCTCTCGGCTGCGACGCCCGATCGAAAGATTTCTTGGAAGGCGGTCATCGGGTAATCCCGTGCCCGTGCGGCGGCTGTAAGTCGGATCGTAGTCTTATTGACGCATAAAGTCGCTACGGAGTTGCACGCGAAAAATCGCGATCACCCGCCGCCTGGAAGGTGAAAGAATGCACTGGTCGAACCCACAACTATTCGCCGTCGCGTGCTTCGCCCCCGCCTCGCTGTTGGCACTCGGTGCTTCCCCGGTCCCAGCCCGAGAAACCACCCTCTTTCGAGTCAACCAACTCGAATTGCGCGATCCTCATGTGTTTGCCTTTGCCTGTTTTGACGCAACGGCACAGCTCAACCAGGTGGCCTATGACAGTCTCACGCAAGACAGCGACGGCGACGGATTTCTCGATGCCAGTGTCGTCCTCGCGTTTCGGCCGTTGGACCAATCGGCGGGCTGCGGTGGGATGACCCCGTCCAACGGGCTTTGCACAGCGCCCGAATCTTCCACCACGTGCGAGGTCGATCCGACCAGCGCTCCGAGTTCCGTTGCGTACACCAATCTCAAGGTCGGTTCGTGTCTGGGCGCCCTGCCTGGCACGACCACCGGCTACGTGCCGGCCGTCACCGAAACGGCTTCCCCATGCTTCCTCACGGACGAGTTCGCCTTTGAGTTCACGCTGGGCGGCATTGCGATTCCGCTACAGCACGTCCGAGCGGCGGGAACCTATGTGGGCAACCCGGCTACAGTCATCAACGATGGCTTGATTCGCGGATTTCTGAGCGAAGCCGATGCCGATGCGACCATCATTCCACCCATGGTGCCGCTCGTTGGCGGGCAGCCGGTCAGCGCCGTGCTCGCAGGAAGAACCGGTATTTGCACCGCCGGTGACGATCGCGATTTCGGACCCGACGGCGTGACGACCGGCTGGTGGTTCTATGTCAACTTCACGGCCGAGGTCGTTCCATTTGCGTGTGACGATCCGACCGATCTCGATGGCGACTGTGATACCGACCTTGCCGATTTCGAGTCGTTTCATCCTTGCCCGAGTGGACCGGCCGTCGGCCCACCCGAATGCAACTGCGTACCCACGGACTTCGATGCCAACGGCCACTCCGATCTAAACGACTATGCCATCTTCCAGACATCGTTTACCGGTCCGTAAGTGCGCCGACACGCCGACCCTCTCCTCCGAGACGCGCCCGTAAGGAAGCGGACCGATGGTCACCCCCCATTCCGAACCGCCAGAACCGCGACAGTCATGGAGCGGGCTGTCCGTGGCGCCGCCGCACGTTCAGAACCGCGACAGTCATGGAGCGGACAATCCGTAGCGCCGCCGCACGGCCCCGCGGCCCTCCCTCCTTGCCAAGGAGGGACTGAGGGAGGTCTGTTTCCTTTCTGCAGGCTGACAGCGCACGTCCAATGCCTCCCCCTCAACGGATCCTGATCCATTCGTAGCCCAGGGTAGACTCCCAAAGACAACGAAGCACGGCCATACATCAACCCGTGCGTTCCGGTCCCCACTCCGCTACCCTGTCGAACTTGGTACGACGGATCGGCTCGTCGACGAAATCGAACGTGGCACAGAAGGAGTCTCCCTTGTCCGATTCCATCGCGAACCCCCGCCCCGCCCCACCCCGGCTGATCCTCGTGCTGCTGGGCGCCGTCGTCGGTTGCTCAATCCTCGTCAATCAGTGGTTCATTCCCAGCCGCATCTGGCAAACCGTCTTCGACGCCACCTACGGAATCCTGCACCCGACACTGCTCGGCGGTGTCATCGTGATCGCCGTTCAGGGCGTGATCATTCTGATACTGATCGGCAAGTTCCGCCCAAGCGAAATCGGACTCGAAGCATCGAAGCTGCCGTCGGCCTTGCTGGCCGTGCTCATCATCTGGACCGTACTTCAACTCACCTCCGCCGTGCTCTCGGTCATCGCCGGAACCGGCCCCGAAGTGCGCGATGTATGGACCTCGGGGAAAGCGTCATTCGAGATCGGCAAGCTAGTGGCGCAACTCGGCGGGAATGCACTGGCCGAAGAGATCACGTTCCGTGGATTCCTGCTCGGTCAGTGTCTCATCCTGACCAGACGCTGGATCGGAGGAAGCGGGCGGAAGAACGCAGTGGTGGCAACGCTCGCCTGCTCAGCGCTGTTCGCTCTATCCCACATACCCAACCGACTGATGAAGGACGCCTACCCGGATATCGGCTCCGTACTGGGCGACCAGGCTATGCTGCTCTTCCTGGGCTCCGTCTTCTGCATGATGTACCTCAGTACGCGCAACCTGCTATTTGTGGTCGGGGCACACGCGCTGATGAACCGCCCCACCATGCTCCTGGCCACACCCGACCGTCTTGACCCCGCCGACCAGGTGATCTGCCTGCTGCTGGCCATCGTCGTTACGTTCTGCTGGCCGCCCCGCACGCCAAAAACTCGAACAAATGTCGCCCCCGATTTGGACCGATAAGCAAACAGACTGCGGATTCGGTTCTGTGAGACGGGGATCGTGACCATGCTGCAACCGTTCATAACAACGGCGATGGGGATCATTGCCATCACCGCGCCCGGCCAGGCGCCCTTCGCCGACGTGGACTTCGAACAGGCTTGCCAATCCGCTAAGGACAGCGGACGGACCGTTCTGATCTACGTCAGCGACACAGGCAAGCCACAGTGCGAAAGCTACGCCGAGTTCACCTGGGGCGATGAATCCGTCCAGCAGTGGCTGCGCGAGCGGGTCGTCGCGATCGAGGTCCCGATCCAAAAGGCACCGGCACTCTGCAAGCGCTTCGACGTTCAACATGCCCCGACGGTCTTGGTCGTTTCTCCCGGCGGAAAAGTCCGCGCTCGCGTCGTGGGCTTCCGCGACGGGGAGACGTTACGTTCGGAGATCGAGACCAAGCTCCGCGCCAGTGATCCGGTCGGCCTGGCCGAGACCTGGGTCGCTTCCAACAGCGACAGCCCAGCCGCGCTGCTCGTCTACGCGAGGACGCTCGAGGAAGCCGGCCGAATCGACGACGCCCTCGAGCATTACCTTCGATGCTTTGACGGCCGATCAACGTCGCCCGGCGGCTTCGGTGGCGTTCAGCTCGTCGTCGTCGACGAACTCGGCCGCCTGTCCAAAACGCACGCCCGCGCCAAGGAAGCGTTGATGGAGCGGCGCGACGCCGGCCGACGACGATTGCTCACCGGACAGGGCACGCGCACCGATCCGTCCGTACTCGCCTCGGCCAATACTTGGCTCGGCGCCGTTGACGACACGCTCGAGGTCTACGAAAAACTTCAGAGCCGTCATCCCGACAGCCTGACGACGCGGCTGCTCTGCGAGGGCGCCGTCGATTCAGCGCTGCACTTCAAACGTTACGAACGCATCGTTGAGCTGATCGACGTCGCCGCGCACGCCAAGCTCGCCTACGACCAGTACCAGGGCGACGTCCAGCGCCCGATCCCCCCCGGCGCATCACCCGCCACCTTCCGCGCCCTCACCCGCAGCGCATTTGTCCAGCGCACCGTCCGATATTACGAGATGCTCATCGGCGTCGGCCGCCACGACCAAGCCGCACAGTTGGCTTCGATGCTCGTCTCGGTCGACGATTCTGCCACAACGTGGCACTTATTGTCGAGCGCCGCCCTCCGCACTGGCCACCCCACCGCTGTCAATATGGCGCAGGCGAGGCGGGCGGTCGAGCGTGCCGGGTCGGCCAAAACTGACATGATCATGACACTTGTGGAGATATCGGTTTTGCTGGGTGATCCGGCCGAGACTGCCAAGCTCGTGTCACAGTTGGCGCCTCAGATCAGCGATGCCGCGCAGCGACAGCGTCTGGAACGACTCATTGATTCACGCGAGTGACGCTACCGTTACGTAGCTGCTTTGCATCGATCCGCCAATCTCCTTAGCCTCTTCTTGGACGAGCATTCCACGGGTCTTTCGAGGAGGCAGACATCATGCGCAGCGAACGGTTGATTCGCAGATCGAGTCTTTTCTGCACCGCACTGTTCATGTCTTTCGTTCCACTGAGTGGCGCAGAACGTTTCAGCCGAACGGTGTCCGCGCAGCCTCCTTCGGAGGGACGTTCGACCGAGACCATCGCGCATCCCGCGCTGCGCACGGAACTCCTCGAGATGATGAAGGAAGATCAGGCCGCACGTTCGGCGTCGAAGTGAGGTCAGAAGACGAATCGCCCGGAGGGCGATGCCGGTGAATCCATCAAGCGTTTGAAGGCCGTCGACCGGCGCAATACACAACGAATGAAGCAGGTTGTTGCGAAGCAAGGCTGGCCGACGCGCAGCCAAGTCGGCTTGGACGGCACGCGCGCCGCTTGGCTGTTGGTTCAGCACGCGGACCTGGATGTCGTGTTTCAGCGGAAGTGCCTTGGGCTCATGGAGGCGTACAAGTCGTCGGATCAAATCAACCAGGCCGATCTTGCGTATCTCACCGATCGGGTCCTGGTGAACGAGGGGAAGCCCCAGTTTTACGGCACGCAGTTTCATGTGGTCGACGGGGAGCGGCGACCGCGTCCGATTCGCGGCGCCGAAGCGCTCGACCAACGGCGAAAGGCGATGGGCATGTCGACGATGAAGGAGTACACGGAGCTCATGAATACGTGAGGCGGCGCGTTCGCGTCGCCGGGCGGCGACTAGGCCCCTCGTAAGTCTCTCTACGTTCGGCCGTGGATCCCGTTGGCGCGGGAGCTTGTACGCGTTATCCGAAGCGCGGTGTAAAGGGGAGCATTCTGGCGAGAACGAAGCCGGAGGCCGACAGCACGATGAGTACGGTCAGAATGTGAAACGCGGGGCTCCGCAAACGCCGGGACGACCAGAGCATAATCAGCAAGAGGAACAGGTTGGCTCCAACTCCCGCTGTGAATCGTCCGAGTGAGTCGTCCATCGCGGCGATTCCGGGCAACCTGGGCCACAGTGCCATGGCGGCCCCAAGAACCAGCGCCATCGCGGCACTGACAAACGCAGCGCGCCGGCCGTGAGGTACGAGCCTGGCAGATGTCTCTCCCCCACCGGTCCTGAGGGCGAGTTTCCGCCATCGTACCGTGCGCTTCGTCCAGAGGACGGAGGAAGCGGCGAATCCGACCAACATCGCGTTGAACAGCATCGGATAGCGCTCGGCGAGGTCGGCGGTGTCCGCCGGAACGGCCAGCGTTGCCAGGGCGCACAACGCCAATGAGATCAGTCCCATCGCCGCATCGGCGAGTGCGCGGTTCCAGGTAAGCCTGAGCAGTAGAGAACAGGACGCACCGGAAACGGCTGCTCCAGCTGCGACCAACAAGGCCGTGGCTCGATGACCACCCCGGCCGATTCCCACTGGAACGACGAGGTGGTAGCAGACGAGCAGCGTGACGGCTCCGGCGAGTATGGCCACCGACGAGGTCAAACCGGGAATCAGCGAATCACCGGGAAGATCCTGTCGCAATGCCGTGTACATCGGTGGTTTGACACCGGTGTGCGTGCGCTCGTCGGCATCGCGAGATGGTCTTTGCTCCGCTCGCTGTGCAGCATTACGTGTGAGGTTCTTTGTCTGCCTTCGGCGCAAGTAGGACATGCAGAAGCTGACGGTCATCGCGGGAAGAACCGACAAGGGAAGGAGAAGGAGGAGGGTACTGCCGGTGCGCTCATAGCCTCCTGGCGGCATCGAGCGCAGTACCGGGGGGAGGAGGCAGGCCCAGACGGAAAGGAGCACCAGCGCCCAGAGCGATCCGACGACCAGATGGCGTTCGCGAAGTGATGCGAGCGAGATGACGCACGCGGCCGCGATGAAGGCGAGACTCCAGATTCCGTCGGCGGTAAAACCATACCAGGGCTCACCCAGATAGGGGAAGTCGTTGATGAGGTCGAGGGCCACGTAGATTCCGCGCATCACCAGAACCATTGATTGAATCACGGCAACGACGACGCCCAAGAGCAGTGCGACAACAAACGCGAGTTCTCGAAACCTCCACCGGTATGGGACTTGCGGTACGTCCACCGCTCTTCGCCTCGGCGCGGCGACCGCCGCAAGGGTCCATACGAGCGTGAGTACCGCACAAGCCCTGGCGATGTCCTGCAGAAAGCTGAAGGATGTGGTCCACCGCGCGGCGATGGCCAGCGCGGCCGCGATGCTCACGAGGAGCATGATTCCAGCGCGAACGATCGCAGCGGGATGCGGAGAGGAGCCGATTGGCGTCATCGATACAGTGGCGCCCGCTTGTCGCCCTTGTAGGCGGTGAGCACGTCCTGCTTCTCGCCGATCCTCTCTTGCAGATAGCTGGCCGCCTCCGGCAATACGGCGTCGGGTGCCGGAAGATCGTCGACCCACATCTTGGGCCATTCGAAGATCAGGTAGCCGTGGAAGGCGAGGCCTCGAAGCAGTTCGACCTGCCGCGCGACTTCGGTCTGTCCTTCGCCCAGTGGCTTATGATCGAGCATGACGCCTGATTCATCAAAGTCGGCGTCGCAAAGATGGACCATTCCGAGGGTTGCGGCGAGGCGCGGCAACGACTTTGTCGCGCGTTCGCCGAGACACATCGCGTTGCACTGGTTCCAGCAGCACTGCACGGCCGGATGTTGGGCGTGGTCGATGAGGAACCAAAGATCGTCGCTCGAGAGAAAGTCGCCTCCGTTCTCTACAAGGAGCGTGACGCCGTGGCGACCGGCGATGCCGCTGAGTGTGCCCAGGGCCTCGCCGATTCGGGACAGGGCGGCGCGACGATGATCGCGGGGCTGGACCTCACCCGCAAAGAGGCGGACGAACGGGCAGCCCAATTCGTTGGCCAACTCGATGTATTCGACAATGGCCTCTTTCCGGCGTGCGAGCTGGGCGCGGTCCCGCGTGTCGAGCGATTCCGAGGTTCCGAGGCAGACCAGTTCGACGTTGTTCTTGTTCAAAAAATCGCGAACACCGGCTGGATCTGAGGAGATTTGCGGTGCGATGGGCAGGTGGAGCTCTCCGGCCAGCCCGCGCAGCTCGACGCCGTCGAAGCCGTACGACGCGGCGCTGACAACGATTTTCTCCAGATCCCAACCGGGACAGGTGGATGAGCTAAACCCGATTTTCATCATGTTGATCAAGTCCTTGCCTTGCGTTTTGTGAGCCTAGCGACTTCCGCGAGAGCGTCAACTTCACGCCCCGGCTTTGAACATATCCTCAAATCGCCTGACGCCCTGAACCGATATCCGAGACTATCGGTCCGCCGGTCCGCACACCCGGCCGGACAGGAATTCGTCATGAAGCTCGGCGTCGTCTCCAACGCATCGTGGTTGTCGGCCTGTGAGGCCACGGGGGTGGAGTTCGTCCCGCTTCCCTCCCCGGTCATGCCGCGTGGCAACCTCTATGCCGCCGATCTTGGCTCCCGTGTGGCGGCGGGCAAGCGGGTGTACGAGATGCTTCGCCGCGAATCGGTGGACGCGCTTCTCGATATCGGCGGCTGGGGGCTAACGTTTGTGGAGGGCGCCGGCGGACTATCCGACCTCAAGTTGACCCATGAAGCGGTTGGCGTTCCGCTGGTTTCGTTCTTCGTGGACCCGATCCGCACGTCGTTTCAGGGACTCCCGTGGGAGATCACCTGGAAGATCCTGGCAAGCCCGACCTGGACCAAGGTCGTTTGGGATGCGGGACTAGCGAAGGAACTGACGGCGTTCGGCGTCGGCAATGTCCGGCATCTCGCACCGGCGGCGCCAGCATTCGAAGGCGTGAAGGAACCGTCACGCCATGCAGCGACAAACGGCGAGGTGCTGTTCATCGGCGATGCGTGCGCCGGACGATCGGTGCCCCTCGGGATGTGCGACGCGTCATTCGATTGGGTAAGCCGTATCGGCGTGTCGGTGCGATCGGAGTGCGCGGATCAAGCCTTCTTCGACATCTATCACGGGTTGTATCAGGTGGCGCCGGCGCCTGGGGCGGCGGATGCACCGGGCTCTTCTGCGACGCGCTGTGAGGCGTATTTCAGGACCAAAGAACTCTACGCGGCGCAGTTGTCGCTCCATCAGCGTGACCGATTCGTGATCTGGTTGAAGCGACAGCTCGGCGATCGGTTTCGCATCGTCGGGAACGGGTGGGACCGGGCGTATGGTCTGACGTCCGATCCGGCTCCGGCTGATCCTGATTCGTTTGTTCGAATGGTGCGGGCGGCCTCGATCAACCTCGGGCTGATCGAGGGAGATACGGAATCGGCGCTGAACATGCGGCACTTCGAGATCGCGGGGGCGGGCGGATTCCTGCTGGCGTATGACCACGCGGAACTCGGGCATTGCTTTCGAGTGGGAGAGGAGTGCGAAAGCTTCCATGACGAACAGAGCTTACTCGCGAAGATCGAGCGTCACGTCGGCAATCCTGATCGCCGCGGTGCCATGGCGAGAGCGGGGCAGCAACGCGTTCTTTCGGACCACCAGTATCGGCATCGTCTCGATGCGCTGATCGATGTGGGTGCCTTTGCGCCGGCGCATCGCGAGGAAAGCGGCGCCGCCGTGCGGGCAGACCCCCCGACCGGACGTCCAGGGCAAGTTGGGCCGGCCGGCGACCAATCTCAGTGTGGGCGAGATCGAACGCTGAGTTTGGCTGGGCGCTCTGAGGGGCCGGGGCTGGCGGATCGAGTCGGACCGCGGAACGTCGGAAGAGAGAGTCCGGACAAGCTGCTCGTCCTGCTCAACCCCGGGACGTTCACACGAAACTACCTGACGGACATGGTGACCGCGGCACGGCGTCTTGGGATTTCGACGCACACGATCGAGATGGGCGAGGTCTGGACTCACCTCGCCTCCGGTTACCGCCCGGATAGCCGTCAACTGGCCGCGCTCATCGAACGGGAACGGGTCAAGGCGGTGATCGGATGCTGCGCCAATGGACTACTCGACTGGGACTCTTCAGAGGATTCGGAGGGGCGTCTCGTTCCGTTCTTCGCCTCGCTGGGCCTGACGCATTTGATGTGGTGGACGGACCATCCGCAATGGGCGGTGGAACGGACGGCGCTGAATCCGGAAGTCCAAGTCGCCTTCCGGTCGCCTGCGTGTCATACGTTTGTCAAGAGTGAGGTTGCGGCGTTAGAGATTCGTGAGGTACTGGGCTGGCCTAGTGTCCATGCGCTTCCTGTGGCTGAGGATGTGGATCGGCTGGCGCCGGTGCGGGATGTGACGCCGGATTATGACGTCGTCGCGATCGTGGGGTCGCCTCCGGCGCTCGAGCCTGGATTGGAGAAACTGGTCAAGTCGGACGATCCGGATGAAGAGGCGATCGCCGAGGTCATCACTGGGATCGTCAAGGCGAAACTGTCGGCGATTTGGAGCGCCCGGGCTCCGGAGCGCGTTCGACATCATCTGGCCGCGTTCGGGGAGGCATGGATCGCGGCCCAGTTGGACCAGCCGAAGGTCGGGTCTTATCGGTTGATGCACCGGCTTAGAGAAGAGTATCCCGCGGCGGTTGCGTGGCTTCGATCGGACTATGCCGTGTACTTTGACGCCGCGTTTGCGATGTGGGACTTTGGACGTTGGCAGCGTACGTTCATTCTGGCCTACCTTTCTCGGTACTTTCGGGTTGGCGTGTTCGGATCGGATTGGTCGAGCTTGGGTTTGGGAAAGAGCCCGCGCATCGAGCACGAGGAGCAACCAAGCGTCTACGCGCGCGGTCGTGTGGCCTTGACGGTCTCGCAGGCCGGGGATGAGGAGGGGATCTCGCACAAGCCGTTTCAGATTGCGGCGAGTGGTGTGGCGATGGCTCATATCGACCGGGCGGGCCTTTCGGACTGCTTCGAGCCAGGCGTCGAGGTAGAGACGTTTCTGACGCCTCGGGAGGCGCGAGACTCTGTGGGTGCGCTACTGGAGGATCCGGATCGTCGGTCGGCGATGGCGGCGGCGGCGCGGGCGCGGGTCTGTCGCGATCACACGTGGGATGTGCGGCTTCCGCAGCTCCTTGCTGCGGCGGGTGTGGAGTTTTCCGGTGTTCTCAGCGCATCGTCTGAGCCGGTCGAAGGGGTCGCTCCAAGAGTGGATCGCTTCTCGACGGCGAGTTTCCCCGGCCCGCTGGTTCCCAGTGAGCGCAGCGGCTGAGCTTGGTCACGCGATCGAGACCGAGGACCGCTGTGCAGTGGGATTGCGTCGCCGGTCGTGTGCGGTTAAGGTTTGCATCGAATCGCGGGGCGTAGCTCAGCCTGGTAGAGCGCAGCGTTCGGGACGCTGAGGTCGCAGGTTCAAATCC
>JAJDDV010000145.1 GCA_029260135.1 Phycisphaerae bacterium
GCGTATGAGCGGCTTTCGGCGATGGCTGACGACATGCCTTTCGGTCTGGAGTGGATTTTCGGTTGGTATCGCCGCAGTCGGCGGCGTGCTGCTTTGGCGCGGTACGCTCGGTGAGGCGTGGGCCGCGGTGTTTGAGTTCAATCGCGGTCTGATGGGCATCGAGAGGGTCCTGGGGATATGGCATGCCTGGCCGCGCGTTTGGGCCGGGCTCGGGGCGATGCAGCTACCAGTTTGGCTTGGCGCACTGGGGCTTCTTGCGACGTGGTGGGTGGGTAAGTCGCACCGTCCGTCGCCGGCTTCGGTCACCGCGATGGCCTTGTGGTGGTGCGTCCAGGTGGCGGCAGCGTTGCTTGGGCCAAGCGGATCGTTGCGGTATTGGCTGGCGACTTTTCCGCCGATGCTGTGGCTGGCGGGCGTCGGGGTCAGGCAGATCGAGCTGTCGTTCCGGAGGCTTGGGGAAGGACATCGAAGCGTTTTCGTGTGGGTGTGCCTCTCGGCGGCGGTGCTGATGGGGCGGCCGTTGTTCGACCACTATGTAGCCGGTGTGGCGACATCGTTTGAATCGTACGCCAAGGAAGAGACCGCGCGAGAAGCGTATGCGCGGCTTGGTGAGAAGATCCGGGAACTGGTACCTGAGATGGAAGCGATCTACGTCTGGGCGTATGACGTCGGGCTCTACACGTATTCTGATCGGCCTTCGGCCTGTCGGTTCACATATCCGCGGGCGGCGGAGCAGATGACAGAGATTCTGGGAGCGTTGGAATCCGATAAGGCGCGGCTGATCCTCCTTCCCACGTCCGGTCGGGCGGAGTTCAGGCGCTGGTGCAAGGAGCCGTGCCAGGACGCTCTCGAAGTGCTCTTGGGGCGGTATGATCGGAAGGGGGTCGTCGGGCGCTATGACGCATGGGTCCGGCGAGACTGAGCGTTTCCGCCCTGCGGGGTCGCGGCCAGGGGGCTGAGAGGGGCGGCGAGGGGGTCCATCATAGCGGATTCGGTGAATGCGCGGGTGCGCGCGTTGCATGGGCCACAGGCTCTGCAGGGTCTAGGCCCCGCACCTTGGCAAGTCCACGTCTTGTCGAGCGGGAGTTCGAATCGCAGGGCAAGCTTCACGATCTCCCGATAGCCTATGTCGGCCAGAGGCGCCTCGACCGAAACGCGCGCGGCTTGCGGCGTGAGGGATTCCGCCATGGTGTTGAATGTCTGGAGAAACTCGTGAAGTCGATCGGGTCTTCCGTCGGGCGAGAAGTGCCCCAGGTGGACGGCGTCGCAGAACCTCGAAAGCCCCGTGACGACGATGGAGACGCCCGCCTGTGACGCACATTGCAGGCCGACGGAGAGGATCGCAGGTAACAAACCGCGAACCGAGGCGGCGGGGAGACTTGCCTTTCCCTCTGGGCCGCCAAGGTCGCTCGGCGGGCCGGCGTCGGTTGGTTTGCTCGACGAAGCCCTGAACTGAGCGACCGTCGGCAGGTCGAGCGTGATCCACCGAGCCGATGAGAAACAGCCGGCGAGTGCCCTGACGGCGTCTATCTCGGCGCCTGCGCCGAGCTGTCCGTAGGACACATGAACAAGTGTCAGCTCGTGTTCAGATGCGTAGCGGGCGGCGGCCACGGCGCTCTTGATGCCGCCACTCGACATGACGAGGACTCTTGCCACCGCGTTCAGCGCCTCATAGCCACTTTGATCAAGACCGTCGGTTCACCCACACTCGCCTTATCGGCAGGCTCCGCGTATGCCGAACATCCATTCTGGCAACCTGCGCGCTTGATCTTGCGACCTGGCGGCGAGGTGGTTACGTTCTCGGCGGTGTCAGAGAGCGGCTTTCCCCGACAGGTCGATCGCCCGTTGTGTCGGGCACGCGTTTTGCAGCGGTTCCCCGAGGAAAGGAAGAACGACACTCGCACCCGAAACAGGATTCCCAGGAGAAGGTCATGCCTGAAGTCAAACCGTTTGCTGCGTTTCGTTTCGACGCCGGTCGCTCCGGCGGCGATCTTTCGGGCGTGATCGCGCCGCCGTACGACGTTCTCGACCGGACGGACAAAGACGCCTTGCTCGGGAAGGACCCGCACAACATCGTCGCCATCGATCTACCGCACGTTCCTCCGAAATCAGCCGGGCCGAAAGAGGTCTACGAACGATCGGCCGAGTGCCTACATGCGTGGCAACGTGAGGGTGTTCTCGTTCGTGAGTCTCAACCGGCGCTCTATCTTTACCATCAGCGGTTCCATCACGAAGGGCAGTCGTACACTCGCCGGATGTTCATCGCGCGGGTGCGACTCCAACCGTTTTCCGAGGGTTCGATTCTTCCGCACGAGCAGACGTTCGGTGGGCCCAAGGAGGATCGGCTGGCCTTGATGAAGGCGACACGGCACCAACTCTCGGCGATCCTCGGAATGTATACCGATCCGGACGATCGGATCGGAAAGTCGTTCGCGGCGACGGCCTCCACCCCCCCCAGTGCCGCCGGCGCGCTGGACGACGTGGAGAACGACCTGTGGGTCGTGACGGAGGGCGGTGTCATCGATACGGTCGTATCCGCCATGGCGGACAAACCGGTGTACATTGCCGACGGACACCACCGCTACGGGACGGCGCTGCTCTACCGGGATTGGCTGGCGCAGGAGAATGGGGGGACCCTGCCGGACGATCATCCGGCGAACTACATCATGTTCGTGCTGGCGAGCATGAATGACCCGGGTTGCCTGATTCTCCCCTACAACCGTGCGCTGGGCGGCGTCGATCTCGACACGATTCTTGCGGCATGGGGTGAAGGGACGGCCGACGCCGCTTCCGCCCAAGAGGCGGACATTGTCCTGCACGAGGGAAAATCCGGTCGTGAGATGCCCTTACGATTCACCAACCGTGGCGTCTTGGCCACGCTCGAGCCGAACGAATGTCCGGCGTGGCATCAACTCGACTATGCCTATCTGCACCGTTACCTGATCGAGGAACTGCTTCAACAGAAGCTCGGCGATAAGCCGGACGTTCGCTATGTGAAGTCAGCAACGGCTGCGAAGCAGACTGCGCAGACGAGCGAAGGCGTCGCCCTGTTGGTCAACGCCACGCCGATGGCACACCTTCGTGCCGTCAGCGAAGCCGGTGGTTTGATGCCCCAGAAGAGTACGTACTTTCACCCGAAATTGGCGACGGGAATGGCCTTGAATCCGCTAGTGTGAGTGTGGGTCGCACGGGGGCGGTGGGGAGTGTACAATCCTCGCCATGGTCTCAGGACTGCACAGCGCGGCGTTCTCCGGCATTGAGGCTGTCCAGATCGAGGTGGAAGTGGACGTCGCCCGCCGTGGGTTCTCCGGCACGAATGTGTTTGGACTTCCCGATGCCGCGGTGAAGGAGAGCATCGAACGCGTTCGCAGCGCGATGCAGAACTCCGGGTACGAGTTTCCGCGGTACAAGACCGTCATCAATCTCGCCCCGGCAGACCTTCGCAAGGAGGGGCCTGCGTTCGACCTTCCGATTGCGCTGGGCATCCTCTTTGCC
>JAJDDV010000146.1 GCA_029260135.1 Phycisphaerae bacterium
GTTACCGCCGGGTGCCATGACCAAGCCGAAGACGCCGGGTGCCATGACCAAGCCGAAGACGCCGGGTGCCATGGCCAAGCGAAGCGCCGCCATGCTCCATGTCACCGGTTACAGCCGGTGACGTTACCGCCGGGTGCCATGGCCAAGCGAAGCGCCGCCATGCTCTATGTCACCGGTTCCAACCGGTGACGTTACCGCCGGGTGCCATGGCCAAGCGAAGCGCCGCCATGCTCCATGTCACCGGTTCCAACCGGTGACGTTACCGCCGGGTGCCATGGCCAAGCGAAGCGCCGCCATGCTCTATGTTACCGCCGGGTGCCATGGCCAAGCGACGCGCCGCCATGCTCTATGGCACCGCCGGGTGCCATGGCCAAGCGGTGCGCCCGCCGGTCTCGGTAAACCATCGTTTCCCTTATACCCTCACCAACCGCCCGACTCAATCCAAGACCCCGAGTTCAATCACGATGTTGAAGGTATACATCATACCGAACCTGCTTGCCGACGTACTCCATACTCGTATCCGGCGCCAGCGGCGAAGCGTACCGATGTCGTTTCACCACGACCCGTCGCCGGGCGACGCCGCGCGCGACCGCCAACAACTCGCCCGCATCGGAGTCATCGCCAACAAGCCGCCGACAGAGCCGCAGTTCCTTCTTGGCCAGCGCCGTCTTTCTACGCGGCGGATACATCGGATCGACATACACAACGTCCGGAGCATCACGGTTCTTCAATGACGACAGTACCCGCCGGGCATCATCGACAACCAACGACATCCGTCTCGCAACCTCGCGCACGCTCGGCGCACCCTTGTCCGCGCGGCTGAGTCCGTCACGAATCAACGCCCCCAAAACCGCGTTACGCTCCACCATGACAACGCTACACCCCAGCGAAGCCAGCAGAAACGAATCCCGTCCAAGACCCGCCGTCGCGTCAACCACCGTCAACGGCCCATGCCGCAGACCGACCGCGTGCGCAATCGGCTGGCGCCGCGATGTGCCACCGGGAGACCGGCGACGATAACCCGTGGTTCCTCGAACAAAGTCCACAAACGTCGGCGTCGGTGCGCCGCGCCGATCCTCACCGAGTTCGATCCGATCATCGCAAACGAAGAGCACCAGTCCCCCCCGAGAAACACACCCATCATCGCCGACCAGCGGAAGACCCAGCTCCACCGCCAACGATGTCGCCACCGCCTGCGCCGCAGGATTCGCACTTCCCGCCGCCACCGCGACGCGCGACATCCCCGTCATTGACTCGGCTGAGTTCATGATCGTACGGCTTCCATAACCTGATAGGGATGGATCGGCGGGCTCATACGGAAGAAGGGGAGGAGCAATCCCGAGAGTCGAGCAAAGCTCGGTCCAGGCACCCGACGAAAACCTGGATCCATCGACAACACGACGTCAGCGCCGCGCCGGACCCGAACGCTTCGAGCCCAACAACGCCTCAATATCTCCGCGCCGAAACGTCACCAACAACCAGATGAACGCCGGCGCCGTGTAATGCGTGGCGGGCGACAAGAACATCACCGCCACCAGCGGCTCGAACAGACTCTTGAAGAATGGACTGAACGAATAGACCGCAAGCGGGTTCTCGTTACTGAACGCATTGACCAAAAGAAGCCAGACGCGAAACGCCACGAACACGTTCACCCAGAGTAAACCCCAAAGTAGCGCCCGCCAACGGCGCGACCACGCGATCGGCGTCGCCAACACCAGTGCTAGCAGAAAGATCGTCGGCCGATACCCTACCAGCGACGCCTTGAACGGGAACGGTGCATTCGCACCCGGTGCCCGACGATTGCGGAGCACAAGACGCGTGTCCGCCGCGTGATCGGTCGCCGGAAGCGCCTCGAACGCAACCGTCCCTGAATCACCAATCGAACCCAGCAGAAGCGTGCCCGCTTTGCGGAAGCACCAGCGATACCCATCCATCACGCCCGGCCACGGAACGATGAACACCCCGTACAGCACGAGGCTGACGAGAAAGAAAACGCTGATGCGCTTAAGGGGCATGGTTCCGCGCCTACGTGGCTGATGGGTCGGGTCGTGGGTCAGTTCCCGCCGACGTCTCCGAACTGGCCCCCGAATCTCGCGTTGCCCACCACGCCCAAATCACCCACAGCGTCAATGATAGGACAATGAACACCGGCTGCCAGACATCGACGTGCATCGCCTCGAACCACGCCGGACGATAAATCCCGGTATAAAAGAGCGTGACGATCCGCGTCAGGTTGATCACAGCCAACACGATCGTTCCCAGGAGAAGCCCCGGAAGCTTCGAACGCAACGGCGCCGGAAACGCCAGCACCGCGGCAATAAACAACGCCGAAGGCTCAATCGCATCACATCCGTGCCGAATGTCCACCGAATAACGCGACGACCGAACCGACGTCCCTTGCGTCGTGGCACCCTCCCCGAAAACATTCAAAATCACCGTCGATGCGCGGGCATTCGCACGCATATACGCCGGCAACGCCGTGAACTCCATGAAGTCGATGAACGTGATGGCGTAGAACATCCCCATCAACACGACGAAAGTGACCACAAACCCGGCCACCGGCCGTTTGTAGCGTATCCACGTGATAAACGACTGAATCGATCCGCCCGAACCCGGTTTCGGATCACCCGACGGACGCTCCCCCTTCGGACCGCTCGCTCTCTTGTGGGACTTGCTCACGAAGACTCGCTTTCAAAATCGCCGTTCGTCGACGACCGTATGAAACTCTCCCCCGCACACGCTCACATCGTCAATCCAACGCCTCGGCGACAACGCGATCCAGTATACAAGGTCCCAGTCGCCGATTCCAGCCCCTCAATCCTCTCCGCCCGACCGGCTACCGCCGTCACTTTGCCCTGGTCTCAGGCGCCACCCGCGCAATATCCTCAAACGTCGGCGTCGGTAACACCCACCCCCACAAAAAATGCCCGATCGAATACGTGGCCAAGGCGAGCACAATCCCAACCACGAACGAAACCACCATCAGTACCGCCGCCGCCGCAATGGTTCCGGCACCTTCCAATCCGATCGAATTCGGCTGGCTGATCAGGTCGCCCGCCAGCTTGAACACGTCGTCCGACCGAATCCCCTCGAACGCAATCGAAGACGTGCGACCGATCATCGTCACAACCCGCGTGACCACCGTCGAGCCCATCTCGTAATAGTCACCCAGCAAGTTGTACAACGGCGCCAGACCTACCACGATGCCTAATCCAAACCGCACCGGACGACGCTTCCGCGCCGCCGCCTTGATCAGCGGGACCCCGATCAGAATGCTCAGCACATACGGCATGAAATCGGTGGCCAGATAGACCAGGTCCGAGCCCTTCGTGTCAAACCCCGACAACCGACCCGCATACTCGCCCCCCGATACCACAAAATCGAAATACTCCGCGAGGATCTTCCCGCCGTACTGCGGCTGAATCTCCAGCTCCGTTACGCTTCCCCCCGTCACAACGCACCCCGCCACATGGAGCAGCTCATGAATCGGAACGTAGACAAACCACGACACCACCAACGCCACAACCGTTACGATCAACGCGCCGAAGGGGCGACGCGCCGTCGCCAATTGTTGCAGGCAGGCAGACAGGTCGTGAATCGATTGCAGTAAGAGCGTTCGCATCGGCCGTGATCTCCGTCGATCCACAGACTATCCGGATTTCACACCCCACGCCAGCACGTCTCCATCCAACGCCCCAATCCATCACCGCGTACGAAGTTGTCACAGGCCCCGATCCGCCTGTTTGACGCCTCCCCGACTCCGAGGGTAGCATGACCACACCGAGCGTTCTGAGCACATGGCGCGGCACAGACGCTTACCGAATTTCACAACCTCGAGTCGCCCAGCGCGACCGGGGCCGGGAAAACGCAAATCATGAAATCGACCAAACTCGTTTGGCTCTGGGCCTACCTCACGCTGACAACCGGTGTCACAACCGTCCACGCGTTCGCCGACGGTGCGACCCCGTCCGCCGCTATCCACGGCGCCGTCAGAGCATTCACCGCCATGCCCGGCGCCCAGCAGGAGGACGCCGACAGCGACGAGCCCTCCGTCTTCTCGCTCGAAAGACTCGCCGAGCACCTCCCCGATCTCGGACCCGCAAGGCAACAGGCCGCAAAAGCCCTCGACGACGCCCGCGAAGCCAAAGACAAGGCCGCCACCGCCTACTGGACACACGTCATCGAACGAATCGACGGTGTTCGACGACCCACACAGGTCCGCCTTACCCTCGAAGAAGTCATCCAGCGAACACTCGCAAACAACTACACGATCCAGACGATCAGCTTCAACCCTGCGGTCGAGACTACCCGTGTCGTCGAAGCCGAGTCCGCCTTCGACGCCGTCCTCTTCGGCAACCTCTCCAAGCGAAACATCGACCAGCCCACCGCCAGCGAACTCCAGTCCACCGATGCAGACTTCCTCACGCTCAACGCCGGCGTCCGCAAGCTTCTCCCGCACGGTGCCCTTGCCACCGCACAGTACAGCATGAGCCGAACCAAGCAGACCTTTGCCTTCCAGGATCCGACGCTCAACCCCTCCTACAGTACCGATTTCATCCTCGATCTCCGCCAGCCGCTCCTCCGAGGATTCGGACTCGACGTCAACCGCTCCGCCATCCTCATCAACAAGAACAACCGCCAGATGAGCGACCTCGCCTTCCACCGACAGATTCGCGACACCCTCCGCCAGGTCGAAGAGAACTACTGGCGACTCGTCCAGGCACGACGCGATGTCGTCATCACCGCACGTGAACTCGCCGACTTCGAAAACATGTACCAGTCACTCTACGCCCGAAGAAACTTCGACGTGCTTCCTGTCGCCCTCTTCGCCACCAAGGCCGACCTCGAGCGGGCTCGGGCAGACTTCGTCCAGCGTCGCTCAGCCATGTTCGACGCCGAAGACCGCCTCCTCGCCATCATGAACGACCCCGAGCTGACCCTCGCCGGCGGCGTCGAGTGCGTCCCCTCCGATTTTCCCAAGGTCGAGCGAATCGTCGTCGACCGACTCGCCGAAGTGCAATCCGCCCTCGACAACCGCGCCGAACTCAAAGAGCAGGAGCTCGTCGTCGCCAACGCCAAGATTGCCGTGGGCCAAACCGCCAACGCCGAGCTACCCCGCGTCGACCTCGCCTTCACCACCACCGTCCATGGCCTCGGCGCAAGCTCCGACCGCTCCTTCGACGAAGCCACACGCCGACACTTCATCAGCTATACCGTTGGCGTCGAGTTGGAACTCCCCATCGGCAACCGAGGCCCCCGCGCGGCCCATCGCCGCGCCCAACTTCAGCGTGACCAGGCCATCGCCGCACTGCGAGACCGCCTCGAGGGTATCATCCTCGACGTCAACCTCGCCGTCCGTCGCCTCGACACCTCCTACGACCAGATTCAGCCGACCTTCGCCTCGATCGAAGCCCGCCAGCGAGAGCTGGACTCGACCGTCGCCCGTGCCGAAACAAGAGACTACGGTGCCTTGAGTTCAGAGCTCGGCGCCTGGCGAGCCCTCGCCGGCACACGCCGCGCCATCCTCAACGCCACCGTCGACTACAACATCGCCATCATCGACCTCGAACGCGCCAAAGGCACTCTCCTCGACTACAACAACGTCATCATCCCAACCGAAGACAACTGACAACACCTCCCTCGCCCAGATCCGAGCCGCGACTGTAAAGGAGCGGTCCGCCCCCACGCTCCCCCCTTACCATGGGGTCAAGTCGCTCTTCTTTTTGACTTCGTCGCTGCATCGCTTTGCGCGTGCCCCATTCTCGCGCGCGGGTGCCCCATTCTCGCGCAGCGAGGGTGGGGAACGCACGGACACCTGACGGCCAACACCTGCCACCTGTAGCGCCATCCTTCATGGGTGGCGCCAGTTTCCCCCCTTTGCGCGGGTGCGGCTGCCTTCTGTCGCCATTCGTTGGACGACTCTCGTCCTCTCTGATCGCCAAGGCCGGCTGCTGTCAGCGAGCGCGTTGCGATCCTATGCATCGATCGAATTGAACGCTAGAAAGACGAGAATCGCGTCGCAGATACTTCGTACAGAAACGAAATGCCCATCTTGTCTCGCTACCACCCTGACAGGAATAATGCTCTAAGTAACTGGTATATACTAGGTTACGAACATGTTCTGATCGACCGCGGTGTCATGGTTGACACGGAAAGCATAGAACCCTACCCTATCGATCCGTAGCCGTCGGGATCATGCGGGCCGTGGGCCTGCAATCGAGGCATCTCGCCGAGGAGCATGGGCTCACGGGGCCGCAACTGGCCGTCCTGCAAGCAGCGTCCCGGCTGGGCGAAGCCTCGTCAACAGGCGCGTTGGCCCGGGCGGTTCACCTCAGCGGACCAACGGTGACGGGCATCCTCGATCGGCTCGTCAAGAGAGGGCTCGTCGAGCGAGCCCGGAACGGGCAGGATCGGCGTAGCGTAACCATGACGATTACTCGGCGTGGAGAAGAGGGCTTGGCTGCGGCTCCCTCACGCCTACAAAATCGGTTTCGCGGGAAACTGGCGAGGGTGGAGGATTGGGAACAGACCATGACTCTGGCGATGCTGCAGCGTATCGCAGCGATGATGGATGCCGAGTCACTCGATGCCTCTCCGGTGCTCGGGCAGCGTCCGGTGGACGCGGCCATGCAGCGAGCGGCGCCCTCGGTGCTGTCGGCTGAGCCCGTTTGCGAAGGCGAGGACTCGAGGGCGAGTGCTAAACAAACATCGAAAGTAGCCTGACGTACCCCAAGGGAGTGTTTTCATGACCGTGGCGACGAGCATGCGTATTGGACAACGAAGCACGCTACACAACGACCTCCGAATCGCGCTGCCCCCGTCCGATCTCCTGCTGACGCAGGACGAGGAGTGGTGCGTAGTTCGCTTGAACGGCAAGTGGCGCGAGATTCGGCTCCATGACTACGATGAGCTGTTCTCCGTGCCCGGTCTGTACGAACGCCTCATTTACGACATCCTGAAGTGCGACTCTCCCGCGAGGATTCGGAAGCTCTTTGAGGCCGAGCTGGCCGCAAGTGACACACAGGCTGGCACGCTGCGAGCACTTGATCTCGGTGCCGGAAACGGCATGGTTGGCGAAGAGCTCGCTGACATGGGTGTCGAGTTCATAGTCGGCGCGGACATTATCGAGACGGCCGCGGAGGCCACACGGCGTGATCGCCCGGGAGTCTACGCAAACTACCACGTCGTCGATATGATGCGGTTGAATCAGAGCGATCGATGTGAACTCGCAGAGTATGGGTTCAACTGCCTGACCTGCGTCGCGGCTCTCGGTTTCGGGGACATTCCCACCGAGGCGTTCGCCAACGCTTACAACCTGATCGAGCCCGGCGGCTGGATCGCTCTCAACATCAAATCAAGTTTTCTCGACCAAGACGACGGCAACGGATTCGCGGGGCTCATCCAATCTGTGATTGCCAACAAGACACTTGAGGTTCGCAAGACGCAGCGCTACCAGCACCGGGTCGGGACCAACCGTCAGCCCATTCAATACACCGCGATCGTCGGGAAAAAACGGCGCAACGTCAGGGAGGAAATGCTGACCTGATGGGAGAAGCTCCCGGCGCTGCGGGGCGGGCGCCAATCAACTCACGCCGAAGTGAGCCACACACAGTCACGGAGCGTCTCGAACGCCCTGCAACACGTTCCAACTTTGTAGTATATAGAGGACGTTATCGGGCGCAATCTCGACGGCCGGAACATCGACCCGACGCACGCATTCGTGATGGATGGACGGGTGTCCGAACTCGTTCGCCGCGCGCTGAGCTGGGGGAGCGATTCGACGTGATGAGCGTTCGCCGTTGGCGCGATCAGGCGTTGGGATAGCCCTCCCCCTAGAGATTGCGCGGGTTCGACCTGGCTAGCCGTCCGGCGCGCTGCCAACTCATTCGCTCCCCAATCTGAGATTCGCAACTTCCTCTGCCAAGAACACTGCCCCTGCGCGATTCGATCACTTCTTCTTTTACCAAGTGAGTGTTTCAGAACCAACCGGGCGCGAACCATGCCTACTCGACACGCCGCTCGGGCCCGCGGCTCGCTATTGAAACCGCTCCTACGTCCCTTTGTTCCCGTGTCCCTTTGTCCCTCTGTCCCTTCCTCCCTACAATGCCCCTCAACGTAGGACGATCCGAGAGGATCAAGGAACCAAACGAGCCTGACGATCGCCAACGACACGCCCATCCCGATTCGGCAGCACCAATCCCACCCGCGGGATTGGCGAGACAACTTCTACGTCTACCCCGTCATCTCGCGTCGCAGCGGGGGGCTGAGCCTGGGCATCAACCTCAACCCCGACGCCGCCTGCAACTTCGACTGCATCTACTGCCAGGTCGATCGCAGCGTCGAACCCCGCACGCGCGACGTCGACCCGGACCGGCTCGAGCAGGAACTCCGTGGCCTCGTGACCGACGTCACGGCGGGGCGCCTCTTCGACGATCCGGCCTTCGCGGATGTGCCCGCCGACATGCGGGCCATCAAAGACATCGCCTTCTCCGGCGACGGCGAACCGACCACCTGCAAGCGGTTCCGCACCTGCCTCAAGATCGTCGCAGCCGTCCGGCGCGAGTTCGATCTCCAAGACGCCAAGCTCGTTCTGATTACCGACGCCTGCTACCTGACGCGTCCCAAGGTGGCGGCTTCGCTCCGCACGCTCGACGACAACAACGGCGAAATCTGGGCCAAGCTCGACGCGGGCACCGGCGACTACTTCCGCCGCGTCAACCGGCCCAACTACCCGATCCAGCGCGTGATCGACAACATCACCGCCGCCGCACGCAAACACCGCGTGGCCATCCAATCGCTCTTCATGAGGATCGCCGGCGAAGCGCCGCCGGAGCCCGAACTCGCGGCGTACATCGATCGCTTGAAGGAGATCTCGGATGCCGGGGGTCGCATCGATCGCGTTCAGGTCTACACCATCGCCCGCCGACCGGCTGAGAGCTTCGTGACCCCGCTCACTCGCGACGAGGTCGACCGAATCGCACAACAGGTCCGCGACCAGACCCAGCTTCCCGTGGAGACCTTCTACGGCCCAACCTAGCGCCGCGTGACGTCCTCAATGATGGGTGGCATGGCCAAGCAAAGCGCCGCCATGTACGATCGACGGGTGCCCCATCCTTGCGAAGCAAGGGTGGGGGACGCACCGACTGCTAACGCGACGGGTGCCGGACCGACTGCTAACGCGACGGGTGCCGGACCGACTGCTAACGCGACGGGTGCCCCATCTCTTCAGAGGTGGGGGACACGATGATGCTATGTTGCGGGTGCCCCATCCTTGCGAAGCAAGGGTGGGGGACGCACCGACTGCTAACGCGACGGGTGCCGGACCGACTGCTAACGCGACGGGCGCCGGACCGACTGCTAACGCGACGGGTGCCGGACCGACTGCTAACGCGACGGGTGCCCCATCTCTTCAGAGGTGGGGGACACGATGATGCTTTGTTGCGGCTGCCCCATCCTTGCGAAGCAAGGGTGGGGGCCGGACCGACTGCTAACGCACCGGAAGAACCGTGGATCCATAAACGTGACAGACTTCGCCCTTCTGTGGGCTCAGGAAACCTGGGACATCCTGCTCGAATCAGCCCCGTGGCTGATGGGCGGCTTTCTTCTGGCCGGACTGCTCCACGTTCTGGTCCCCATCGCCACGATATCCCGTCACCTTGGCAGGCCGGGCTGGGCCGGCGTTCTGAAGGCCTCGCTCGTGGGGATTCCGCTGCCGCTCTGTTCGTGCAGCGTCATTCCGGTCGCAACGTCGATCCGCCGCCAGGGCGCGAGCCGCGGCGCGTTCGCCGGGTTTCTTGTGAGCACGCCCGAAACCGGCGTCGACTCGATCATGCTGACGTACGCGCTGCTGGGCCCGGTGTTGGCCGTCGTCCGCCCGGTAGCGGCGTTCGTCAGCGCCGTCACCGTCGGCATCCTGGTGGGTGACGACAAACCCGAGCCCCAAGCCAACGGCAGCGCGCTCCCGACCCTTCAACCGGCCGCCGCCTCCGGCGAACCCTCATGCTGCTGCAGCAGCGAGGAGCCGGAAGCGGCAGCGCCGAGGAATCGCCTGGCCCAGGCCGCGCACTATGGCCTGGTCGAGATGATGGCCGATCTCTCTCCCTGGCTGTTCACGGGATTCCTGCTGGCCGGGCTCGCGGGGGCAGCCATTCCCGACGGCTTCCTGGAGCGTAACGTCGGCTCGGGGATCGGCGCGATGCTGCTGATGCTGGTCGTTGGCCTTCCCTTGTATGTGTGCGCGACGTCGTCGACACCGGTTGCCGCCGCACTGATCGCACGAGGACTAAGTCCCGGCGCGGCGTTGGTCTTTCTCCTGGCCGGTCCCGCGACGAATCTCACAACGATGTTGGTCGTCTCGCGTGATCTCGGTCGGCGAGGTTTGATGGTCTATATCACGACGATTGCCGTCGTGGCCGTCGCGTTCGGCTGGTTGGTCGATCGCGGTTTGCGGGGGTGGCTTCCGCAGATCACCGAAGCCCCCCAGATCGCGCACGATCACTCCCCAACTCTGGCCTTCCCCTTGGCTCTGTTGTTCGCCGTATTGTTGTTCAATGGATTGCGCGTTCGAATCCGCCGCAAAGGCGGCAAGGCCTGACGCCTCGCTGTAACTTTTGGGGGTTGCAGCCAAGCGCGCCACAACTGACAATCGCCTGACATTGATGACAAGAAATGCTCATCGCCGAATCCATCCAAAAGTCCTTTCCCACGCCCCAGGGACCGATTTGTGTTCTCTCTGACATCTGCCTGACACTTTCTGCTGGGCAATCCGCCGCCATCATGGGCCCCTCCGGTTGCGGAAAGAGTACGTTGCTTAACATTATGGGGACGTTGGAGGCGCCGTCGGAGGGCTCGGTTCGGATCGGTGAGTGCGATCCGTTTGCGCTGGATGCGGCGGCGCTGGCGGCGTTTCGAAACGAGCGGATCGGGTTCGTCTTTCAAGAGCATCACCTGCTGCCACAACTTTCGGTGCTCGAGAATGTGCTGCTTCCGACGCTGGCGCGCAAGGGTGAGCGGAGTCGACTGCCGCGGGCGAAGGAGTTGCTCGATCGGGTCGGGTTGTCGGATCGACTCGAGCATCGTCCGGCGGAGCTCTCGGGCGGTGAGCGGCAGCGTGTGGCTATTGCTCGCGCGTTGATACACCGGCCGGCCATGATCCTGGCGGATGAACCGACGGGGAATCTCGACTCGGCGGCGGCCAACGACGTGTGCGATCTGCTGATGCAAGTTCACGCTGATGCCGAGGCCGTGCTGATTGTAGTGACGCACAGCGTGGCGCTGGCGGATCGGTTCGACGCGCGCTACGACCTTGTCGACGGAAAACTGAGCCTGGCGATGGAAGCGGCGCCGGACAGCGAGTAGAGAGCGTCGTTCCACTTGCCAAGGGTAACCTGATTGCAGCTTCGCACGTTTCATCAAAGGAGTCTGTGGTTTCACCGGCGGGCGAACGCCGCGGTCGCGCTGGGTATTGTCGTTGCCTCTTCCGCGCTGACGGGCGCGCTGGTGGTGGGGGATTCGATGCGTGGGAGCCTCCGCGAATCGGCGCTGGGTCGACTCGGGCGGGTCGATCATGCGCTCCAATCACACCGCTACTTTCGCGAAACGCTGGCCTCCGATATCGCGGGCGCTGAGGGGTGTTTGGCGGGCGAGGTGGATGTTGTTCCCGTTGTTATTGTCCAGGGTGGGGTGATTCATGCCGGAACGGGGGCCAGTGCTTATCGTGCCAACCTGATGGGAGTCGATGAGCGATTCGTGGCGCTGTCAAGTGAGGTCGGCGCGAGCGACAGCCTGTTGGCCGAAGGTCGATCGGTCGTGCTCAATGAACCACTCGCCGAAGAGCTTGGTGTGGTGCCCGGCGATTCGGTCATCGTTCGCGTGGGCAAGCCGGCCGCGATCTCTTCCGAGACGTTGCTGGGGCGGCGTGACGACACGACCACATCATTGCGTTTGACGGTTCGCTCCATTGTACCGGCGCGGGGGCTGGGGGCGCTGGGTCTCGAACCGAAACACGCGCTGCCGAAGAACGCGTTCATTCCGCTCGGTACACTTCAGCGCGCACTGGATCAAGAGGGGCGTGTGAATGCGATGCTGGCCGCGCGTCGAAACGAGGTGACAGAGGCGAGCGGCGTGGGGATCGGCGATTGGCGGGATTGTCTCGGCGCGACGGTCGGCGCGGTGGATCTGGGTCTTCGTCTTCGAGTTGATACCGTGCACGGGTATGTTGCGCTCGAGAGCGAGGCGATGCTCGTTGCGCCGGTTGCGGAGAGCGCGGCGAGGGAGGCTGCGTCGTCGATGGGGGTGTTGGCGTCGCCCATCCAGACCTATCTGGCCAACGAGGTACGTTCGTTGGGAGGGCAAGACGAGAGTCCGCCCACGCAAGCGATTCCGTATTCGACGGTGACGGCGATCGATCCGGCGAGCGCGGCGGCAGCCGCGCTGACTGTCACGGTGGGGGCGTCAGCCACGAGTCTTGAGCCGGGTCGCATTCTGCTCAACCAGTGGGCGGCGGATGATCTCTCGGTTCGGCCTGGTGATCGAATTTCACTTAGCTACTACGTGACCGGAGCCTTCGGCGCACTGGAAACGCGCGTCGAAGAATTCGTATTGCACGGTGTGGTTGCGCTCGAGGGACGTGCCGCCGATCCGGGCTTCACGCCGGAATACAAGGGCGTTACCGACACCGACAATTTGTCGGACTGGGATCCGCCGTTCCCGATGGAGCTAGATCTTATTCGGGACAAGGACGAGGCCTATTGGGATCGGTACCGAACGACGCCCAAGGCGTTCATCACCCTGGCGGATGGGCTGCGATTGTGGTCGGAGGATGGTGAGCGATTCGGCACCCTGACCGCGATTCAGTTGGCGCCGAGTGAGTCGGGACAAGACCTTGGCGAATTGTCGGCGGCGTTCGAGAGGGAGCTGCTGGGTCGCGTGGATCCGGGGCGTCTCGGGTTTGCGTTCGACGCGGTCCGGGCCAACGCGCTGGCGGCCGGTGCGGGGTCGACCGACTTCGGCATGTTGTTTGTGGGGTTCAGTTCTTTTCTGATCGCTTCGGCGGGGATGCTGGTGGCGCTGTTGTTTCGACTGGGTGTCGAGCAGCGTGCGCGTGAGATCGGATTGCTTCTGGCATGTGGATTCTCGCCGCGGTCGGTCAGTGGCGCACTGCTCGCGCAAGGTGCGGTGTTGGCTGCGATCGGTGGTGCTGCCGGTCAGGTCGGGGCGATGGGGTATGCGTGGTTGATGCTGGCCGGGCTTCGATCGTGGTGGTCTGATGCGGTGAACGCGCCGTTTCTTGCGCTTCACGTTTCGCCTGTGACGATCGCCGTAGGGTTCGTCGCGAGTGTTGTCGTCGCGCTCCTGTCGATCGGTTGGTCGGTGCGGGGACTGTCGCGCCTTCACCCGCGATCGTTGCTCGCGGGCGTGATCGCATCGGGTCGATCGTCGCGCGCCGATTGTGGCGGTCGGCGGGCCAAGAACGCAGCCATCGTGCTTTTCCTAGCCGTGATGGCGCTGACCGTTGCGCCGCTGGTGTTCGGCGATCTACCGGCTTCTATTCTGTTCTTCTTGAGCGGCGCCGCGATGCTGATGGCGTGTGTGTCGGTGATCGCGTGGCGTATTCAGAAGCGCGACGGGGGTGTCATTGAGCAGTTTGGCCGAGGCGTTTGGTTTCGACTTGGCGTGCGCAATGCGCGTCGACATTTGGGTCGGAGCCTCTTGACGGCCGGCCTGGTCGCGGCGGCGACGTTTCTGATCGTTGCCCTCGAGGCGTTTCGGTTGGAGGTCGGTTCGTCTGTGCAGGATCGCGATAGTGGAACGGGCGGCTTTACGTATTATGCCGAGTCGTCCGTGCCGTTGCTCTACGATCTCAATTCGTCGGCCGGTCGCGAGGCGCTGAACGTGACTCCGTCGGCGGGTGCGTTGTATGAGGACGTAACGGTGATGCCGTTTCGTTTGCGACCTGGCGATGCATCGGGGTGTACGAATCTCTATCGTAAGAACCGGCCGCGCATTCTCGGGGCGACGCCTGCCATGGTGCAGCGCGGTGGTTTTGTCTTCTCGAAGACGTTGGCTGAGTCTGCGCTGGAGCGGGAGAATCCGTGGCGCCTTCTGGATCGCCGGTTCGAGGATGGGGCGATCCCTGTCATCGGTGACGAGGCGTCCGTGCTGTGGCAACTCCATCTGGGTCTGGGCAAGGATTTAGTCATCGCTGACGACCGTGGCGAAGAGGTGCGGCTGCGGTTTGTTGCGCTTCTGGCGGGGAGTGTTGTGCAGGACGAGTTGATCGTTGGGGAGTCGGCGTTTGGCAGGCTCTTTCCATCGATTGCGGGATACGGGTTTTTCATGGTCGAAGTGCCTTCCGCTCGCGCGGAGAGGATCGAGCGGGCACTGGAGCGTGAACTAGCGCCGTTCAGTCTTGACGTAGGAAGCACGTCGACGCGCCTGGCTGGCTACCAGGCGGTTCAGAACACGTATCTGCGAACGTTTCAGACGCTGGGTGGTTTCGGTCTGGTGTTGGGGACGATCGGGCTCGGGGCGGTGCTGCTGCGAAACGTCTGGGAACGTCGCGGCGAGCTGGCGTTGATGCAGGCGGTGGGATTCTCGGAGCGGTCGCTGGGGTTGATCGTCCTGGGTGAGAACCTCGCGTTGTTGACGGCGGGTCTAGCGGCGGGGTTCGTGTCGGCCATGCTGGCGGTGGCGCCGCATGTGGTTTCGCGCCCGGGGTCGTTGCCGTGGTGGTCGGTCGGTTTCACGCTTGCCAGCGTGTTCGGGACGGGGTTGATCGCAGGTATGATCGGGACGGCACTGGCGTTTCGGTCCCCGCTGTTGCCGGCGCTTCGGTCGGAGTAGGGCGGGTCGTCGTCGAACATCGTTCGGTTGTGGTCGCGTGACAGGAACGACGGGATGAAGATGAAGTTCTCAGAGATCCTCGTCCTTGGGTTGGTCGTTTACTTCGCGTTCGCTCTGAGCGTGCTTATCTTCGGTTCGTGGGAGACGCCGCTCGGCCGTGCGTACCGGATCTGTGAGGACAGCTACATCGACGCGGGCGAGGTTCAGAAGCTGGTCGAGATCGCACGACGGTCTCCGCTGAGTCGCAGTGAGCACCTTCGCCAGGCTCGCGAGAAGTTCGACGATTCCGTTGGGGCCGCCCGCGAGGCGTGCGTCGAGGCGGTTTTGGATGTGGCGGAGCTGAAGCGTTGAGAAGTAGGCCGGGTGGCCCATCTCGTTAGCGAAGCGCTGAGGCCGGGTGGCCCATCTCGTTAGCGAAGCGCTGAGGTGGGGGAGCGATGATGGACAGCTCGTCCCCGCGTAACTGAAGCAGGGTGCGTCTCGATGCACCGGCTGCAGCCCGAACGGCTGAAAGACCGTAGCCGTGGGCAGAGCGCAGCGCCGCCCACGGACGCCGCGCGCTTCACGACACCGTTCAACCGATCAACTGCGGAGTTCTTCCTGCAGGAGATGACCATCCGATGCCCGGAGCACCGCACAGACCACGTCGTAGCTCACGATCCCCCAAGCCCATCCATCGCCGCGCGCCACGGCTCCTCCAGCCCGCCCGCCACAGGCCGGGTGGCCCATCTCGTTAGCGAAGCGCTGAGGTGGGGGAGCGATGATGGACAGCTCGTCCCCGCGTAACTGAAGCAGGGTGCATCTCGATGCACCGGCTGCAGCCCGAACGGCTGAAAGACCGTAGCCGTGGGCAGAGCGCAGCGCCGCCCACGGACGCCGCGCGCTTCACGACACCGTTCAACCGATCACCGGCGGAGTTCTTTGAACAGGAGATGACCTTCCGATGTCACCGCCAACGCACAGACCACGTACACGCTCGCACCCCCAAGACCCAGCCATCGCGGCGTTCCACCACTCCTGCCCCCCGCCAGCCTGTGGCGCATCCCCTGTGTTTCCCTTCGTCGCTTCGTCCCTCCGTCGCGTCCTCTCCACGCCATCAGTGCCACATCGTGACACTTCGACGAGAAAAAACGTATTTACCAAACGAACCCATTCGCGCCCGATAATACATGCACTTCCCGGCGCCAGGCTCGGATCGGTCATAAGTACGCCGGACGTAAGCCTGCAAGAAGCGCGCAAAAATACCACCTACCCCAATGCTAAACGCCTACGCGTCGACATCCGGTGGTTTGGGCTCGGGCGGTTTTGCGATTCGGGCCATCACCGGAGACTCGTAGTCGAAATAGGCCTCGTAGGTGAGTTGGAGCGAATCCGTGTGTCGGCCGGCGTTGAAGTTGATGCTGTCGTTTTCGGCGAGGCCTTCATCGCAGGTGACAGGGAGGTCGAAGAGGCTTCCGAACGGCGGGATCGAACCGGGCGTCAGGCCTGTCATCGCGAGCACTTCTTCTTTGGTCGCGAAGCGGAGGCGCTTGACGCCGAGGAATTTGCGGAGGGTGTTGCTGTCGAGGGCCATGTCGGCGGGTAGCACGGCCATCTGGAACGCCTTACCGGCTTTCACGATGAGTGCCTTCGCGCCGCTGTGAAGGGGCGTACCGCGCACGTCGGCTGCTTGCCGGCTGGTATAGACCGGTTCGTGCTGTAGGTGGACGAAGGAGACGCCGGCGTCGTTCATCGCGGCCACGAGGCGATCGAAGACGTCACCGTGTGGAGGGTCCGAGGGTTGGTTGGTGGGGGGATCACCCATGCTTTACCTGAGCGGCAACTACTCGTCGAAGAGCGGTTGTTGATGCGGATCTTCCTGGGCGGCGTGGGCGCGGACGTCTCGAATTTCGTCGACGAACTCGTCGACGGTTTCGAACTTGCGGTGGACGCTCATGAAGCGGACGTAGGCGACGGCGTTCAGTTTTCGTAGATGCCGGCCGACGTACCGCCCGATTTCTTCGGTTGAGACTTCACGATCGTGATTCTGGAAGAGGTCCTCCTCGACGTGGTCGGCGAGGTGCTCGACCTGTCCGTCCGTGATGTTGAGCTTGTAGCAGGCCCGCTCTGCCCCTACGACAATCTTGTCCCGATCATAGGGGACGCGCTGACCGCCGGCTTTGACGACGACGATGCGGACTTCGGCTTCGACGCGTTCCTTGGTGGTGAAGCGGCGCTCGCAGATTTGGCAGACGCGTCGGCGTCGGATCGCCGCTCCGCCTTCGGTGAGTCGCGAGTCGATGACCTTGTTGTTGGTGTCCCTGCAGGAAGGGCAGAGCATCGTGTCTCCGTCAGGTCGAGCCAACCGCCGTTTGCCAGGGCAACGCGGCCTTCGGTGTCGGCCCGCGCTGCGACGTTGAAGCGGTAGAGAGCGTACCGCCCCTAGATGTGGGGTGTCAATTGCCCTAATCTACCGGGATGAGCAGGCTTGTACACAAGGAAGTGGGGGGGATTCAGGTTGCCGGCTTCTCGCTGGCGGGGGAGGAGTCCGTCGTCGTCCTTCCGGAGCTGAATGTCTGCTTCGACGTGGGGCGGGCACCCCGTGAGGTGATTCCGATCGACACGGTGTGTCTGTCTCACGGTCACATGGACCATGCGGCGGGCGTGGCGTATTACCTGTCTCAGCGGACGTTCGTGGGAATCGCCCCCGGTCGGATCATCGTTCACAAGAGCCTGGCGGGGGCTCTGCAGCAGTTGATGGGAATTTGGGCAGACATCGAGGGGCATCCGTCGCCGGGGAAGATTGTTGGGGTCGATCCGCTCGAGGACGTCGCGTTGCGGCGGGATCTGCTGGTGCGGGCCTTCGAGACGAACCACTCGGCCGGTGCGCTGGGATTCACGCTGATCGAGCGGAGGCACAAGCTCAAGCCGGAGTTTCACGGCAAGAGTGGTCCGCAGCTTGTTGCGCTGAAACGTGACGGGGTGCAGATCGAAGCGAGCGTTGAGGTTCCCCTGTTGACCTATAGCGGCGACACGGCGGTCGGGCCGTTTTTGGGATACGAATTCGTCCAGAAGAGCCGCGTCGTTTTGCTGGAGTGTACTTTTTTTGATCGCGACCACCTTTCGCGGGCGCGAGCGGGGCGGCACATTCACGTGAACGATTTGCCCCGGGTCCTGGCGGAGATTCCGGACTCGCAGGTTTTGTTGACGCATGTGACGCGGCGGATCGATCTTCGGCGTGCGAAACGGATCCTGGAGCGGGTGATCGAGCGGGAGGATCTGGACCGCGTCTGCTTCCTGATGGAGCGTCCGCCTCGCGTGGATCGGAATCGATCGGTCAAGCCGGCGGTGCTGGGTCCGGAAGGTGCGGCGCCGACGTTCGTTGACAGCGGTGGTGAATAGCTATATGTCTATGGATAGGTGGTTTACATGTTCAATCTGACCGGTGAGTATGCGTTGCGTGCGATGATCTACCTCGCTCAGCACCGCGATGAATGGCCGGTATCGGGAAGACGGATCGCGGCCGAATCCGGGATTCCTGCGAAATATCTGTCGAAGATCCTGGGTGATCTGGTCCGCGGAGGCGTGCTGGAGTCGACGCGGGGCAAGAACGGCGGTTTTTGCATGACGCAGACGCCGAAAGAAACGTCGCTGTCGGCGGTGCTCGGACCCTTCGAGCGCGTGGGGCCCAATCGCTGTCCGTTCGGCAACCAGAAGTGCAGTGACGAAGCCCCTTGTCTGGCGCACGCCAAGTGGAAGAAGGTTGTCGAAGCCAAGAAGCGGTTTCTCGATCGGACCAAGCTGTCGGATGTGGCGGTGGCTGCGCCTCCGACGCGAGCCAAGGCGCAACGGAAAAAGAAGAGGTGACGCGCCGGGTGTAAGAAGGGCTTGGCAAGGGGCTGAGCCCCGCAAGTGCGGGGATTCTGTGGTGCGCCGGCTTATCGGTCACCTGTCTGGGGACCGGGGCGCTCGGAGGCAACTCCGGCGGCGTTCTGGTACGGTATGTGCTGTCATGGGACGGCGGCGGCCGGTGGTGGCGTTCGAGCGGTTCTCCGCCCTGCCGCTGATGGTATAATCGGTTCGTTGTTTGCCTGAACGAGGAGGCAAGACTGATGTCGCAAACGAGACCGGAAGATCAACCCTCCAACGTACTCCGCGCTGAACACGAGGTGATTCTGCGCGTTGTCGATGTACTGGATCGCCTGATGCATCGGTATTTTGACGGCGCCGGGTTCGAAGTCGAGGCCCTGCAGCGTTGTGTGGAGTTTTTTCGCCACTTTGCGGATGCGTGTCATCACGCCAAGGAAGAAGATCATCTTTTCCCGGCGCTGGAGTCTCGCGGTATTCCCCGTGAGAACGGTCCGATCGGCTGCATGCTCGCCGAGCACGATATGGCCAGGACGTTGACGAAGAAGATGGGCGAAGCGCTCGAAGCTCGCCAAGGCGGTGACAGCGCCGCGGAAGAGCAGTTTCAGCAGGCGGCGTCGCAGTATATCGAGCTGCTTCGCAACCACATCGGCAAGGAGAACAACGTTCTTTTTCCGATGGGCGACCAGGCGTTGACCGAAGCGGATCAGCAATCGCTGTGCGGTCGGTTTGGCGAGGTTGCGTGCCGATCGTTCGGGGGTAAGAACCGTGAAGTGTTGGCGAAGATGGCTGACGAGTTGGAGGCGCAATGGCCGGCGTGATGACGTCAACTGTAGCCGACTCGCCGCGCGGTGTAGGGGGAACCGTGCGCTGTTCATCCGGCGAGCGCGTACTGATTGATGGGTGCGGCCGCCGGATCGACCACCTTCGGTTGTCGGTGAACGACGACTGCGATCTGCACTGCGTTTATTGCCGACCGCAGAAGCCGGCGGTGTCGTCGAAGGATCGCACGACGCTCTCCGACGCACAGCGGATCGAACTGGTCCGGTTCCTGCACGACCGATACGGTCTGAGTCATGTTCGCATCACCGGTGGGGAGCCCTTGCTCTATCGCAACGTGATCCCGTTGGTGGGGGCGCTTCGAGCCGCGTTTCCCGATCTCTCCCTTGCGATGACGACGAACGGGCGGCTTCTCTATCGGCGCAGTTTCGATCTGTATCACGCGGGGTTGAGTCGGCTGAACGTGTCGGTCGATTCGCTTCGACCGCAACGTTACTTCGAGATCACGAACGGGCGTTTGGATGACGTCTTGGCCGGGCTCGATGCCGCCACCGTCGTCGGGTTTTCACCGCCGAAGATCAACACGGTGGTGCTGAGGGGGCTCAACGACGACGAGGTGGTCGAGCTGGCGCGCTGGGCCCTGTCGCGAGGCAGTGAGCTTCGTTTCCTGGAGGCGATGCCGATCGGTCCTGCGGCGGATGTCAATCGACGAGGTTTCGTGGCCGCCGAGGAAGTGCGCCAGCGGTTGGCGGAGCATCTGCATTTGACACCGCTGGCGCGGTCTTTGGGTGAGACGGCTGTGCGTTACCGGGTCGAAGGGGATGGGTGCGCCGGCGTTCTCGGTTTCATCTCTCCGGTCAGTGACCCGTTCTGCACGAGTTGTCGTCGCCTTCGGGTGACTTCGCAGGGGCGCCTTTTTCCCTGTTTGCTCGATGATCGATCGGTCGATCTTTCGGGGGCGTGGCGCGATGGTGTGCTGCGGACGTCGGTGGCGGAGCAACTGATCGGTGACGCCGTGGCTGACAAACAGCCGGAAGGTCACCGTCAAGCCACGGATATGGTCTCGCTCGGCGGTTAGTGGTGACTCGCTCTTCCCGTTCATGTAATCTTCTTCCCCTGGCCGGCGTTCTGGTGGGTGGTCGAAGCCGGCGGATGGGTCGGTCGAAGGCACTTCTGGATCACCCGGGGGGCGGGACGCTGATCGAGCATGTGGTGGCCACTGCTTCGTCGTGTGCGAAAGAGGTGGTTATTCTCGGCGACGGCGCGGACCTTCCCGATGCCTTGAGTTCCTACCGGGTTCTTCCCGACACAATGCCCGAAGCCGGTCCACTTGGTGGGCTGTGCTCACTCCTTTCGTATGCGGAGGATCGCTGGGCGTGGTTGCTCGCGTGCGACATGCCGTTTGTCACTGCCGAGCTGGCCACGCGACTGCACCGGCGAGCGGATGGGGAGGTCGATGCGGTCAGTTTCGCAAGAGACGATGAGCCGGGAGTCCTGCACGCGACGTGTGCGTTTTACCACCCTCGGATGCTGCCGACGGCGCTGGATGAACTTCGAGACGGTCGACGAAGTCTTCAGGAGCTTTTGCGCGCGGTCAACGTTTCCGTTCTCCAGGCGACGGCGGACGAAATTCGACAATTGACGAACGTGAACACCCCCGACGATCTGGCGCGACTGGGATAGATGATAAGTTCTTCTGTGTTGTGGTGGGCCGGTTTCGCCGCCTTATCCGGCACGCTCCCTGTATGGCGTTCGAGGTGTTACAAGGATGGCATCGGTAAGCGGTTTCCACATGGGATTTGTCGGCGATGTACGGTGTTGTCGGAAATCGCACGTGGAGCTGGCGCCCTCTAGCGTAGTCGATAGAATCTGGGCTGGACGCGGGCGGAGTGGACTGTCGTTGTCCGCGCCGAGCCTGGGCGGCGTCCGAAACGATGGACCTTGAAAGGTACGGTACGATGATCAACAGGAAATACGTTTCACTTCTGATAGGCGGCGCGGTGTTCGCCGGGATGCATTTTGGTGCGCTGGAAGCCCTCGCCGGAAAGCCGACGAAGCTGATTCCGCGTCATGTGTTGTTCGGCAATCCCGATCGCGCCAGTGTACAGCTTAGCCCGGACGGGAAGCAGATCAGCTTCATTGCGCCGGTGAACGGCGTCTTGAACGTGTGGGTCGGACCGGCTGACAATCCGTCCGCCGCCAAGGCCGTCACGAACGACACGCATCGGGGTATTCGCTCCTACTTCTGGGCCTACACGAACAAGCACGTTCTCTACATCCAGGACAAGGGCGGAGACGAGAACTGGCGCATCTACAGCGTGAATCTCGCGACCGACAAGATCATCGACCTCACCCCCTACGACGGTGTTCAGGCCCGCGTGCAGGAAGCCAGTCCGGACTACCCGACGGAGATTCTGGTTGCCATCAATAACCGCAACCCCCAACTCCACGACGTACACGGCGTGAACATCATCACGGGCAAGATGTCGCTCGTGCAGCAGAACGACGAGGGCTTTGCCGGGTACCTGACCGAAGACGACATGAAGATTCACTTCGCCGTCAAGATGACGCCTGACGGTGGAAGCGAGATTCACAAGGTCACCGGCGACAACAGTTGGACGGTTCTGACGACGATCCCAGCGGAAGATTCTCTGACGACCAATCCCGTCGGGCTCGATGAGACAGGCGGAAACCTGTACATGCTCGAGAGTCGAGGTCGCAACACCGCGGCGCTCACGCTGATGAACGTCAAGACAGGTGACTCACGGACGCTGGCCGAGGATCCCAAGGCCGATGTTTCCGGTGTGATCGGTCACCCGACGAAGAACCTGATCCAGGCCGTCCAGTCCACCTACACCCGCCGTCGATGGCAGATTCTGGACAAGTCCATCGCCAAAGACATCAAAGCGCTCGAGAAAGTGACCGACGGCGATTTCAACATCACGAGCCGCACGCTCGACGACAAGACATGGATCGTCGCCTATGTGATGGACGCGGGTCCTGTCAAGTACTATCGCTACGACCGCGCCTCCAAGCAGTCCAAGTTCCTCTTCACCAATCGCCCGGAACTCGAAAAGATCGAGCTGGCCAAGATGCACCCGCAGGTTGTGAAGTCGCGCGACGGTCTCAACCTTGTCAACTACGTCACGCTTCCGATTTGGAGCGATCCGGACAACGACGGTCGCCCGGACAAGCCGCTGCCCATGGTCCTCTTCGTCCACGGCGGTCCCTGGGCCAGAGACAACTGGGGATACAACCCTTACCACCAGTGGCTTTCCAACCGCGGGTACGCCGTCATGAGCGTCAACTACCGCGGCTCGACCGGATTCGGAAAGGATTTCATCAACGCGAGCAACTTCGAGTGGGCCGGCAAGATGCACGACGACCTTCTCGATTCCGTGGCCTGGGCGGTCAAGAACCGCATTGCCGACAAAGATCGCGTCGGCATCATGGGCGGTAGTTATGGCGGATATGCGACGCTCGTGGGGCTCACCTTCACGCCCGACCAGTTCGCCTGCGGCGTCGATATCGTCGGGCCGTCGAGCCTCGTTACACTGCTCGAGAGCATTCCGCCGTACTGGGCGCCGATGATCGAGGTGTTCACCAAGCGCGTCGGCGATCATCGAACCGAGGACGGACGCAAACTGCTCACCGAGCGATCCCCGCTTTCGCGCGTCGACGCCATCCGCAAGCCGCTGCTTATCGGTCAGGGTGCGAACGACCCGCGCGTCAAGCAGGCCGAGGCCGACCAGATCGTAAGTGCCATGCAGAAGAGGAATATCCCGGTGACCTACGTGCTCTACTCGGATGAGGGGCACGGTTTCGCCCGACCGGAAAACCGGATGTCGTTCAACGGCGTCACGGAGGCGTTTCTGGCGAAGTATCTCGGCGGCCGGGCCGAACCGATGAGCGAAGAAGTGACGGGATCCAGTATTGTGATCCCCGCGGGCGCGGGCGACATTCCGGGATTGCCGAAGAGCATCCCGACCAAAGCCAAGACCGCCGGCGACGAAACGTAAACCATTCCGTCGAGACCACCCGACCCTGCGGCTGCAATGGTCGCGGGGTCGGTCTCGACCTTTCGCCGCCACGCCCAATGGTTGACGGGCTCTACGAAGTGGTTGACAAGGATCTTCCGAGTCTTCCCGCCCTCTCCAGCGCTGCTTCTATCTGCTCCCGGCTATACTTCGGTTTTACGTTGCCCACCCAGGCGATTACTGCCTTTCTTTGTTTCAGCTTCTCGATCTGCTCCGCCCAGAGGCAAGTTGCGATGAGTTCAAGGTCACCACTCTTGAGCGAACCGAGCTTCGTTGCGACACGGTTTACGCTACTCGCTTCGGTCGCCGTCAGTTCCTTTGCAGCCATCTCGCCCAATTGCGAGCAAGAGTACTTCGGCCCGTAGCCCGGCTCAGGGTAGGTCTTTGTCAGGTAGCCGTAGCATTCCATATCCGAAATCCGCTCGTCAAGATCGAACGAATAGGGTCCATACCGATATAGGTCAAAGTAGAAAGGCGACGTCGCGAGTCCCAACGTCTCCATGATGAACAAGGTCTTGTGAACATGGACCCGTCCCGTCCAGCTTTCCTCTCGATTCAAGGCGCTTACGGTGGCGGCTACCCAGCTTCGCTCAATGCACTTTGGGTCATCCATCTTCAGCCTCCCTCGGAAGAGGATTATCCTTCAAATAGGCGTCGCAGATACCCCTGATTGCGTTACGGGCCTCAGGCTCGGCGTAGATTCTCCCGCGCCAGATCCTGGACGACATTCCGCGGACGATCTCAGAAAGCTCGTCAACATATCGGGTCTTCTTATCCAGCGACACCAGAATCCTGTCGTCTCCGGAGAACATCTTGGTTGCAGAGTGGTCCGCCATGTCCTTTTTGACGCCTTCGCTGCCTAACGAAAACCTAACATTGTTCTTGGCGTTGTCAAGTACATTCCTGAAAAGACCCTCAAATCGAGACTCGTTCGGGTGTCGTCGACCGCGTCCCCCCGAACGATCGTCGATGGTGACAAAACTGTCAGCGAGCGTCAGTTCTTTGGCCAAACGGAAGTGGCTTCGGCTGAGGAACCGCTTAGCGTGTCCATGCGCAAGATCTTGGTCATCCCTGGCGGCGTTCTGGATTCCCGCCAGAACTGCGCTGTCCGTTTGCGCTACGAATTGTGAGGGATCGGCCGGCCAGTGAGGAACTCCGAATGCTCTTCTGAGCCAGGATTGGAGGAAATCCACGAGGTGCAATTCATACGCTCGGCTCGTTTTGTGAAAATACACTGACACGTACATCATGTAGCGGGAAACGACCATTTGCTCGGCAGCGAGCCACCCGCCTTCATCCAACCCCAGTCTGTAACCATCCGAGGCTTGGTCGGGTGGTAGAACCAGAGTCATCGCGTTCAGAAGTCGGTGGTAGTCGAACACGCCTGACGACTGACCGGAGTGATGCGCGTCGCGCAACAGGTAGTCCATCCTGTCAGATCCGAGTTCGCCTGCAAGTATTTCGTTCAAGAACATGTGCCATGCGGTGGCGTGATCGGGAGGCCTTGCGAGCGACGGCTTGGTGGCTACGGCGATGACATTCTCCCGTCCAATTCCGTGGGATCCGAAATACCTGTCGATGGCCTCGCCAATTTCAGTGTGGCGAATGAGGCGAGCTGTCATGTCTTCGTGGTCGAGTCGTTTGTGCCTGTCCGCTTGAGCATCTAGCGGAAAGAGATCCTCCCCTGAATGTGAGAACGGTGGATGCCCGAGATCATGGAGGAGCGAGGCAAGGCGCAGAATCTTCTTTCCCCTCTCGACTGCATCTTTGGATGCCTTGAAGGCGTCCTCGAATCGCGGACGTCCATCGTGCCCGTCTCGCAGAATCAGAAGATCGAGTATCCGCGTGGACAGATGCATACACCCAAGGGAATGTTCAAACCGCGTGTGATTCGCCCCCGGGTAGACGAGATGGGCCATTGCGAGCTGACGAACGTCGCGAAGTCGCTGGAAGGTCGGACAGTTGATGATCTGACGCTCGGCTTCCGTTAGCGTCACGAACCCATGGACAGCATCACGGATTTCGAAGATCGGTTCGTGCATTGGCTTCATCTACCCAGAACACTCGCCCGAACAAGGCGATCGTAAGCGCCCGACGAGACAATGCCAACTCCTACCCCGGATTCACCTTAAGCAGCACCTTGAGGTTCTTTGCATCGCGCGCGGCGTCGAAGGCCTCGATCGCCCGGTCCAGGGGGAATGTCCGCGAGATCATCGAACGCACGTCGACCGCCTGCCGCGCGAGTGCATTGATCGCCTCCGGGAAGGGGCCGCACCGGCTGCCCAGCAAGTTGATCTCGTGAATGACGAGGGGAGCGAGATCGAGGGTGTCGCCTGCCGCGCCGCCGTTCCCGTCGGGCGTTGCATAGGTGCTCTTCAGGACGATCGTTCCGCGAGGGCGCACCATGTGCATGGCCAGTGCCAGTCCGTCGGGTGATCCGGTGCAGTCCACGACGACGTCTCGGTCCTGGCGAAGCACGAGGTCGTCCACGTGGATCGCCTGGATCCCCTTCTTCTCGCAGAGAAGCAGTTTGTCGTGGTCGCGGTCGATGGCTGTGAGCTGGCTGCCGGTCTGCTTGAGCGCCTGGGCCACCAGCAGCCCAAGACGCCCGGCCCCGACCACACTGACGTGCATTCGGCGTTCGATCCGACATTGGACGAGCACTTGATACGCCGCGGCAAGCGGCTCGACAAAAACCGCTTCCTCGTCGGAGATGGCATCCGGGACCTCGTGCAAATTGACGGCGGGGACAGCCACCAGATCGGCGAAGACCCCGTCGCGACCGTCGATGCCCAGGACCGTTCGACGGCGGCAGTGGTTGGCCAGTCCGGCTTGGCACATCTCGCAGGTTCGACAGACGCAGTTGATCTCACTGACGACGCGTTTGCCGCGCCATTCCGGCGGGCCTTCGAGGACCGTGCCGACCATCTCATGGCCCAGGATGCCGGCGAACCCCATATAGCCCTTCGTGATGTGAAGGTCGGTGGAACAGATCCCAGCCAGGTGGACCCGAACGAGGCACTCCTTCTCCGCGAGGACCGGTTCGGGATGTTCAGGGTCAAGACGAAGATCGCGGTCGAATACTACGGCTTTCATGGCCGTGGATTGTGGTGGGAAGATCGTCCGGCTGCAATGCCGGGAAAGCGATTTCCGATTTGACGGTCGGACTTTGCTGGAGCTACTCTCCCGCAAAGACCGCCTGCAGATGTCCGAAGTCCGCGGAATCGACGTCGCTATCGCCGTCGCCGTCGAAGACGGCGATGCAGTGCTGCGGCGTGATGCCCGGAAGCGTGGGCGTCGGGATGGCGCCGGGAGCTGCCATGCAATCGGCGAAGGTGGCATAGTCCGTGAGGCCGACGCGACCGCTGCAGTCTTCGTCGCCGACGCTGCAGGAGGAGGTTAGGAGGACATAGTCTGTACCGTAGTGCACGGCGATGCTCGCAGGGGCGACGACGTGGGCAAATCGTCCGATGACGGCGACTGCACTGACGATTTCGAACGATTCCCAAGGGGCGGGCGTGAAGCCCGGAAGCTGGCTGACTTCCAGCGTACCGTCGATCGTAGCATTGGCGGTGACGTTCAGGTGGTCGAACGCGTCGGGTGCTGAACCGCCCAGTTCGATTCGGAGTGTTCCGCCGGGCGCTTGCGTGTACGTGCCGTCGACCGTGAGCGTTCCTGCGGAGGTGCCGGGTGCGACGGTGCCGTTCATATTGTCTACGGTGCCTTCAACGGTGCCCGAGCCGTTCAGGACACCGCCGGTCATCACGAGGGCATTTCCTGTGACCCTCAGTAAACCGTTGACGGTGGTGCTTCCAGCGGTTTGGCGATAGCCGCCGTTGGCGGTAAGCCATCGAGTGTCGTCCACGATGACCGTTCCGGAGGTCACGAATCGGTCGGCGTTGTTGATCGTCAGGGTACCCGTATCCGTCACGTCGATCCGGCCGATGTTATCGAGTCCGGTATCGATGGCGTTGATCGTCAGTGCTGCTATGTCGCTGCGAATCGTACCCAGGTTGACCAGTGCGGCGTCGAGCTCTCCGCGTCCATGAAGGGTGTGTTGCGCGCCGTGAGTCAGCGTAGCGCCGCCGACGGTCTTCACAGTGGCGCCGAGATCGCGCAGGAAGAAATCGCCGGTCCCGGCGAGCGTCAGATCAGTGCTTACGGAGACGGTGGTCGTGAGATTCGACCCATGGCCGATTTCGATCGTGCCGGTGTTGTTGAGCGTCGTTCCCGCGACGTTCATCGTTCGCGACCCGGCGACGCGCAAGGCTCCCTGGTTGACGACGTCCTGTATCGTACTGTTTTCTGCGAGGATCAGGCCGCCGTTCGCCGTCGTTAGCGTTCCGCCGACGATCGTCGCGCCGAGCTCGAGGTTGATTTCGCCGTTGTCTGCGAGGAGCGTACCGCCGGCGTTTTGAATGGTGACGGTCTCTATCTCCATCCTCGCTCCATTCGTGGCCTTGATTGTTCCGGTACTCGTTTTGTCGAGCGCGTTGAGGCGAAGAACTTGATTCGACCCGAAGTCCGATCGAATTTCGCTTCGATTGATCAGGGCTGCGGAGATGACCCCTCGACCGCGGATCGTGTGACCGGTCGCATGCGTAAGTGTAAATCCAGCGCCCGTGGCGAGGGTGGCGCTGAGATCGTGCATGAAGACGTTCCCGGTTCCTTTGACGGTCAGGTCGGAACCGACGGAGATCGTCGTCGTGAGATTGGAGCCGTTTCCGATCTCCATGGTTCCGTTGTTCGTGAGCGCCGTTCCCGTGGTCGTGAGCGTTCGAGAGCCGTGGACACGCAAGGCGCCTTGGTTGGTCACGTCTTGGATCGTACTGTCCTCGGCCAGGATCAGTCCGCCGTTCGGTGTGGAAAGCGTGCCGCCGACAACGGTGGCGCCGAGTTCCAGGTTGATCTCACCGCCGTCGGCGGTGAGCGATCCTCCGGCGTTATTGATGGTAATCGTCTCGATCTCCATCCGCGCGCCGTTCGTTGCGGTAAGCGTGCCCGTGTTCACCTGGTCGTTTGAGGTGAGACGGAGGACTTGATTCGAGCCGAAGTCCGAGCGAACGATCGCTTGATTGATCAATGCAGCAGAGATGTTGCCTCGTCCGTGAATGGTGTGTCCGGGCCGTTGGGTCAACGTCTGCCCCGCGCTGGTGGTCAGGGTCGCGCCGAGGTCGCGCAAGAAGAACGCACCGGCGCCGCCGACCGTGATGTCAGCTTCGACGGAGACCGTCGTTGTCAGGTTGGAGGCGTTGCCGATCTCGAGCGTTCCGTCGTTGGTGAACGTCGTTCCGGTGACGGAGAGCGTTCGAGAGCCGGAGACGCGTAGGAGCCCCTGGTTGGCGACGTTCTGGAGTGTGCAGTTCTCAGCCAGGATCATGCCGCCGTTGGCCGTGGAGAAGGTCCCTTCGACGATCGTCGCGCCGAATTCCAGGTTAATCTCACCGTTGTCGGCCAGTAGGGTCCCGCCGGCGTTGTTGAGGGTGACGGTCTCGATCTCCATCCTCGCTCCATTTCTAGCTTCGAATAGACCGCCATTGGTTTTGTCGTTTGTGTGGAGTCGGAGGAGTTGATTCGCGCCGAAGTCGGCGCTCACGGTGCTCTGGTTGTTCAGGTTCGCGGAGATGCTGCCGCGGCCGTGGATCGTATGGCCGGGCAAATGGGTCAGCGTTGTTCCGGCCCCGGTCGATAGTGTGGCCGTGAGATCGCGCAGGTGGACGTCGCCCGTTCCGCCGAGCGCCACGTTGGTGTCGACGGTCATCGTTGTCGTCAGATTGGACCCGTTGCCGACCTCGAGCGTGGCGTTGTTGGTCAAGGAGGTGCCCGCCACGTGTAGCGTTCGCGAACCGGAGACGCGCGTCAGTCCCGAGTTTGTGACGTCTTGCACGGTGCTGTCCTCGGCGAGGATCATTCCGCCGTTGGTTGTCGTCAGCGAACCTCCGACGACTGTGGCGCCGAGTTCCAAGTGAATCTCGCCGTTGTCGGCCGAGAGTGTGCCGCCCGGGTTATCCACGGTGACGGTTTCGATTTCCATGCGCGCGCCGTTTGTCGCTTCGAAGAGCCCCGTGTTGGTCTTGTCGTTTGTATGGAGTCTGGTGACCTGACCCGTTCCGTAATCCGATCGGACCGTCCCTTCGTTGATCAGCGCTGCGGATAGGTGTCCGCGACCGTGAATCAGGTGGCCACTTCGATGGGTCAAGGTTGCGTTGTTTGAAGTCGAAAGTGTTGCGGCTAGATCGTGGAGGAAGAGTCCGCCTGATCCGCCCAGCGCCGTATCTGCGTCGATGGACAGCGTTGTTGTCAGGTTGGAACCGTTTCCCACGGCGATCGTGCTGTTGTTTGTGACGTCGGGGCCTTCCAGGCTCAGCGTGCGACTGCCCTTGACCTCGATCCTTCCGGGGGGCATGTTGAAAATCAATCCGCTGATTCTGCTGGTTCCGGTGGCGGCAATGACCGACCCGACGTTGTACAGTCCGTCGCATCCGATCACCGTCAGGTGCGCGGCCGCGAGCCTCAACGTGACGTTGGTGCTGTCCACCACGGCGTGATCGATGACGGGCGACGTGTTCAGGTCGATCGTCACGGCGCTTGTGGTCGCGGAAACGACGGCAGTCTCGTCCGGCGTATCGGGTGAGTCACCCATCGTCCAGTTCGCGCCATCGCTCCAGACGCCGTTTCCGAGGGTCTCCCATATTCGCGTGTTGGGGCCCCCTCCCGGAGTGTTGAAACACGGATCGCAGACTTCACCGAGACCGTCGAGGTCGAGGTCGAGTTGGTCGGGGTTCGCGTCTGACAAACAGTTGTCACACGCGTCGCCCACGCCGTCGCCGTCCAGGTCGCCCTGGTTTGGATTAGGCGTGAGGACGCAGTTGTCGATGTCGTTCGTGATCGTGTCGTTGTCGTGATCGTCATCGCAGAGGTCACCGACGCCGTCCCCATCGGCGTCGTTCTGGTGGATGTTGTCGTCGAGCGGGCAGTTGTCGCAGGCGTCGCCCAGTGCGTCCTGGTCGTTGTTGGCTTGGTCGAGATTGTCGACCCACTGGCAGTTGTCGCAGGCGTCACCTAGACCGTCGGTGTCACTTTCCGTCTGATCGGGGTTGGGGGCGGACGGACAGTTGTCGCAATCGTCGCCCAGATCATCGGAGTCAGCGTCTGCCTGACCGGGATTGTCAACCAAGTGGCAGTTGTCACAGGCGTCTCCCAGTGAGTCCGGATCAGCGTTTGTCTGATCGACGTTGGGGTGATTCGGGCAGTTGTCGACGTCGTCGAGCACGCCGTCGCTGTCGGTGTCGGCCTCGCAGGCGTCGCCTTGCCCGTCGTTGTTGGCGTCTTCCTGGCCGGGATTGCCGGCGAAGGGACAGTTGTCGCAGACATTTCCGAAAGCGTCCGTATCGGAGTCGGCCTGGTCGGCATTGGCGATGGCAGGGCAGTTGTCGCAGGCGTCGCCGAATGTGTCGGTGTCAGCGTTGGCTTGGTTGGCGTTGGACGTGTCCGGGCAATTGTCGCTTTCGTTGAGGATGCCGTCGTTGTCGCGATCGGGATCGTTCGGCGTGGCCAGGTACGCGCGCCACCCCAACGTTTCGTGCCATCCCTGGCCGACGATCTGCCCGGCGTCGTTCATGTCGGCGGCGTTTCTGAGTGTCCACGGCGAGTTGTTGCCGAGCAGACCGTCAAGTTGGACCGGCGCGGAGTTGCGAACCACGAATGCAAAACTTGGTCCATAACGGTAACTCTTGAACGTACCGTACACGTCTCCGATTTCGTTGATGCGCGGATACATTGTCGCGCCGATAGTATTCACGCCACTCTGTTCACCCGGCAGGGCAAGCTTGCCAAGATCCGTCGTTGCACCGTCCTCCCAGACGAACGCATGGATGTCCCACTCACTATGGTCAACGCTCTTCCGTACAAAGTAACAACCGACGACTTTTCCGGCGTTGTTGAGCTCTTGGGCCCAGGCATATGGCGACGATGGCGAGGGAGAAGGAAGCGATGAGAGACCTGCGGAAAGACCAAAGTCGGGAGTCGGTAAGTAGATAAAGGCTGCGGTGGGGTTTCCACTGGAATCGGCATGCCATCCCACGATCTGTCCATGATCGTTCAGGTCTGCAGCACCGGCATACACGCTGTTGGGCGCCAGGTTCGTCATGACGCCGTGAGTCCAATAGAACGCGAAGCGCGTGTCGGTGTGAAGATCCGCGGCGGTCCCAGCCAACGCGCCGAAATCGTTCACGGCGCTCAATTGAGTCACGGCAACGTCAGCGGTATCCAGCACGACAAAGTGGGCGTCGCTCCATGCGTAGGCGTACTGACCCAGGGGGAGCCCACGGTGTTTTCCGGCACCGATGACCACGCCCGCCTCGCTGATCGACCACGCGATATTGAAGTGCGCCCCAGCGAGACGTGGGATCTGAGTCGCCACACCGTTTTCCCAGCTTACGGCTCGGTACTCGCCGGTTGGCGTCAGTCGTTCGTACCCGACAATCTGTCCGGCGTCGTTGATGTCCCTTGCGACGCCGCGGCCGGTGCCGAGGCGGTCGAGCATGGTGAATACGCCGTTTTCGTATACCCACGGCTCTCCCTGGTTTCTTCCAATGGCTGATCCACCGATCACCTGGCCGGAGTTGTTGATGCCGGATGCGGCGCTTCTGCCGAGCTCGAGCGTACCGAGGTCGGTGATGGTGTATTCCTGTGCTTCGGCGACGGCCGGTGCGAGTCCGACGAACACGGCGATCAGACGGCGCACTCGATTCGTTGTCTGACGTTGCATGTGATTATCTCGATTCTCGCCCCGAGGCCGATAACGGACTGTTTTCTTGGTTCCCGGTTCCTACCATCATCCAACCATTGAGTTCGGGATGCTGGAATCTGAAAAAAACGAGGGGCTTTTCTCTCGATCGACGGGCGGCGGTATACTGGGGTCGTGTCGTACCGGATCACAACTCATGCTTCGCTGCTGGCCCGGGTCTCGGAGGGCGGCGATCGGGCCGCTTGGGATGAGTTCTGCGCGCGGTACGGCGACCTGATTCGCGGGTTTGCCCGTCGTCGGGGCCTTCAGGTCGCGGATGCCGACGAGATCATGCAGGACGTGTTGACGGCACTGACGAAGTCGATGCCGGGGTTCGTGTATGACCCATCGAAGGGGAAGTTTCGCTCCTACCTGAAGACGCTGGCGATGCGCGCGGTTTACCGAAAAACGATTCAGAAGCGCCCCTCGGTTCCACTAGAAGATGTTGAGGGTGTGGTCCCGGCGGGGGGGGGCGACGAAGAGACCGACCGACTTTGGGAAGAGGAGTGGCGACAATACCACGTGACGCAAGCGATGCGGACGATTCACGTGGAATTCAATGAGGCGGACTGCGAGTCGTTTCAGCAATACGCCGTGGAAGGCCGTTCCGCGCAGGAGGCGGCGGACATGCTCGGACGGAAGGCCGAACAGGTGTACCAGGCGAAGTCACGAATTCTGAATCGCCTGAGTGAGTTGATCGCGGAGCAGGTGAGTGAAGAGGGCTAGAGCAAGCTCTATGCTGCTGTACCGTCTGAGTGCAGGATTCCGCCGGAGTTCTGTCGCCATTCGCCACAACCTTTGAATGTTACACGCTGTGGGCGATTGCTGGAGCGATGACAAGCAACACGGACTGGTTCAGCGACCCATCGACCTTGCTGGAGGAGGTTCGTCGCGGGGAAGAGCGGCGCCGCCGACCCCTGATACTCGACGGATACGACGATCTGAGCGAGATTCGCCGTGGCGGGCAGGGCATCGTCTATCGCGGTGTTCAACGATCGACCCGTCGGATTGTGGCCATCAAGGTGTTGCTCGAAGGGGCATTCGCGACCGCGACGAGTCGTCGCCGATTTGAGCGCGAGATCGACGTCGTCTCGAGTTTGCGTCACCCTCATATTGTTAGCGTCTACGATAGTGGTACCACGCCGGACGACCGGCTGTACTTCGTGATGGAGTACGTTGACGGCGTCGCTTTCCACGACCACGTTCGGGCCCACCAAACCGGTAGGTCGAAGAACCGACCGGACAGGACTCGAGGGCTGTTGGCGCTGTTCGTCAAGATCTGTGACGCTGTTCAATACGCCCACCAGCACGGCGTGATTCATCGGGATCTCAAGCCAAGCAACGTTCGCATCGACGGCACCGGTGAGCCGCGGATTCTCGACTTCGGATTGGCCCGACCGGTCTTGGACGCATCGCGCACCGAGCGGAGCCGTGTGGCGGTGAGCCGAACCGGGCAGTTCGTGGGGTCGTTGGGATGGGCAAGTCCGGAACAGGCGGAGGGGAGTTCGACGGGCATCGACGTGCGCACCGACGTCTACTCCTTGGGTGTGATGCTGTATCACGCGCTCACGGACCAGTTTCCGTACGATGTGACGGGCGGCGTTCGCGACGTTCTCAATCGAATTCTTGCCACGGAGCCTGCGGATCCAGCGTCGATCAGCCGTGACGTCGATCCGGAGCTGAGCACGATTCTGCTGCGAACGCTGGCGAAGTCGCCGGAACGCCGTTACCAGAGTGCAGGGGACCTGGCGCGCGACCTGCGTCGCTATCTGGCAGGCGAGCCGATCGAAGCGCGTCGGGACAGCACCTGGTATGTTCTATCCAAGCAACTGCGGCGTTACAGGCTGGCCGTTGCGACGATCGGCGTTTTCCTGGTGCTGACCTCCGGATTCGCCGTGACGATGGGTTTTCTTTATCGGCGGGCGGATCAAGCGGAACGGTTGGCGGCGCTGCGTTTGACGGTCAGCGAGCGCGAGGCGAGCAAGGCCTCTGCCATCAAGGCGTTTCTTCAGGACATGCTGCAGTCGGTGGATGCGGAGCGCGACGGTTACGAAGTCAAGGTTGCCGAGGTTCTCGATCGGGCCGCGGGCGAACTGGACGGTCGGTTCGCGGACCATTCGGAGGTTCGGTCGTCATTGTACAGCACCTTGGGGGAGAGCTTCCGCAGTCTGGGGCGGTATGCGGAGGCGACCCGCTTGCTCGACAAGAGTATTGCAGTAGCTCGCGAATCGCCGGAGTTTCGTGAAGCGGACACGATCGACGTGATGGCCTCGCTCGGTGCGTCGCAGCTCGAAGCGGGTGAGACGGACGATGCCCGGCGAACGCTGGGCGACGCACTGTCCTTGTCCGTAGATCATCTCGGTCCGGAGAACGCGACAACGCTGGCTATTCGTCTGAGCCTCGTTCTCGTTCGTCGGGAGAAGGGTGAGGTCGGGGGCGCGATTGCGGAGGCGCGCGACATTCTTGTCGTTCAGCGCCGGGTTCTGGGTGACGATCACCGCGATACACTGTCGACACTGCGCACCCTCGGCGTGCTGTTGCAGGAGAACGGGGCATTCGATGAGGCGCAACCGGTCTTGCGCGAGGCGTTCCAGGCCTGCGTGAAGGCACTGGGCGAGGGACACATCGACTGTGCGAAGTCCGGGAGCAACCTCGGATTGCTCCTCGATCAGATGGGTCGCTTCGACGATGCGGAATCCATCTATCGGCGAGCCTTGGACGCGCAGCGGCGCGTTCGCGGACGCGACCATCCGGAAACGTTGACGGTCCTGAACAACCTCGCGACGACGTTGCAGCACAACGGTGAACTCGCTGAAGCGGAGGCTTTGCACCGCGAGATTCTTAGCGTGCGGCGCCGTGTGCTCGGTGGTGAGCACAGCCTGACGCTGCTGACGTTGAACAACCTGGCGCGTGTTCTTCACGATCGAGGCAAGCTCGATGAGGCAGAGCCGTTGTTGGGCGAGGCGCTGGACACATTTGAACGGACGCTTGGGGAGCAACATCCGAGGACGATCACAGCGATGGGGGCGCTGGCGGGCGTCGTGGCTGATCGCGGCAATCTGGATGAAGCGGAGCGACTTTTTGCGCGCGTCATCGTGTTGCGCAGCCGGACCATGGGCAGCGAGCATCCCGCAACGCTGATCGACATGCACAATCTCGCCGGGATCTATCGAGATCAAGGGCGGCATGAAGAGGCGGTCGCGCAATATGACCGCGTGCTGTCGATCGCGGGAAGCGTGCTTCCGGAGGGACATTGGCTGCGGTTTGTTTTCTTGAGTGCGTCGGGACAGTGCCTTGTGAAGCTGAGGCGATTCGAGGAGGCGGAAGAGCGACTGCGTGTCGCCTGGAAGGGTTTTCGTTCGGCGCTGAGAGTCGATCATGAGCGTACGGCACGGGCCGCGAGTCGTCTCGTCGAACTCTACGAGGTTTGGGGAGACCCGGATGAGGCTGCGGCGATCCGCGCGGAACAGGACGCTGAGGTGGGCGGCGGTCGACCCGACGATCCCGAGTAATTCACGTCTAGACGGGTCACATCCTCGAGGCGGGGGACCGCAGCTTGCCGGTACAGGGCGGAAGTTTGCGTCCATCGCAGGGTCAGCTATAGAATGGGGCCGGCGGTATGCGATTCTGCAGGACGGATCGGCTTTGGTGCGGATCGGGTCGGGCCGGCCGCATCGTGTCTCGCCGCTTTTGAGGAGCAGCGCCCGGTGACAAGACGAGGACGGAGCTTCGTGGCCGCTTTCGCGGTGATGGTCGGGATGTCCGCATGCGCCGGCGTGGCCGCTGCTCAGGAACAACGCAGGCGCGAGCTGACGTTTGATGCGAATCTGAACGATTGGGTGGATAGGCCTTCGCCGACGCCGGGATCAGCTGAGGCGGAGCTTCAAGAGATTCGCCGGCAGATCAAGGAGGGGCGGTCGAGGCAGGCCCTGGGCTCCATCAAGCGTTTCGTGAAACGGCGGGGCGAGTCGCACGCGCTGTATCCCCATGCGCTCGTGGCTCAGGCCGACGCCCTGATCGCGCGTCAGGACTACTATGAGGCGCACGTCGTATTGCAGACCTTCCTCAATGAATTCGGCGGGATCGCCTTGACCTCCGAGGCGCTTCGCCTGGAGTTCGTGATCGCGGAAACGTATCTTCGAGGCGTGAAGCGGAAACTGTGGGGGATGCGGCTCCTCTCCGGCGAAGAGCTGGCGTTCGAGATACTCGATGAGTTGTCGACGGACTATCCGGACAGTCGGTTGGCCGAACTCGCGCTGAAGACTAAGGCTGACTATCTGTTTACACAGGGGGAACACTTGCTGGCCGAGATGGAGTACGCCCGGTTGCTGCGGAACTTTCCGCAGAGCCGCTACCATCAATTCGCGATGCGCCGTTCGGCGAACGCGGCGCTGGCGAGTTTTGGGGGGGTAGAGTACGACGAGGCTGCGTTGATCGAGGCGGATGAACGCTTCGATGAGTATCGCCGACATTATCCCGGTGCTCCGGATGTCGAGGGCGTGGCCGTCATCTTGGATGACATCCGAGAGAAGCGTGCCGAGAAGGAGTACTCCATCGGGTCGTATTACGAGCGAACGGGTCATGTGAGTTCGGCGGTTCATTACTATCAGCTTGTGCGTTCCGACTGGCCGGAGACGATCGGCGCTTCGAAGGCCGGGGTGCGGTTGGAGGTGTTGGGCGTGTCGGTGGCTGGTAGGTCGCAGATGCCGATGGACTCGCCCCCGCAGCCTGAAGGGGGGCAACCATGATGCGGCGTCCCACGCTCGCGTTGCTGGGTATCGTGGCGGGCGCGTTGGTGCTCTCGGCGGGATGTGGATATTCGACGACGCGCCCGTTTCGGACCGATATTCACACGATTCATGTGGATATGCTGGAGTCCAAGGAGTTTCGACGCGAGTTGGAGTTCCGCCTGACCGAAGCGATCATCAAGCGGATCGAGATGGATACGCCCTATCGCCTGGCGCCCCGTGCGCGGGCGGATTCGGTTCTCTCCGGGGAGATCGTCGCCGTCAAGAACCGTACACTGGGCGATGACTTTGATCTGGATTTGCCTCGCGAGATGGGGTCTACCGTGGTTGTCCGCTTTCGATGGCAGGATGTTCGCACGGGGGAGATTCTCGTTGAGAGGCCTCGTTTCGTGTATCAGACCAGCTTCATACCGCCTCTGGGTGAGACGTTCACGCAAGGAATGACGCGTGCGCTGGACGGGATGGCGGAGCAGATCGTCGAGTCGATGGAAGCGGACTGGTGAGCACCCTATGATGAGGGTGACAGCATCGTAATGCCGGGTCTGCAAGAACTTACGTTGGACGTACGCACATGACGGATGATGACGGCTCGCCGCCGAAGAATACAACTGACCCGAAGCAGCCCAGCGGTCCGAACGCGCGTCTTTCGCGCAACGCGATCAGCTGGCTGGTTCTTCTTGGACTGGCGATGGTTTTGGTCGGTGTCTTGACCGATCGGATGCCGTCCGCGGAGAAGCTCTCGATCGACGCGTTCTTCACGTTGGTTGAAGAGCAGAAGATCGAGAAGCTGGTCATCAAGGAAGATGGATTCGTCGAAGGGCGCCGCAAGCCGGAGGCGCCGCCGGCGGAGGGTGTGTCGGAATTTACCGTCGTCTTTCCGCGCGAGGCGATCGACGGCGATTTCGTTCGGCGGATGATCACCGACCTGCCAGGCGTGGATGTCAGCTCGGAGAAGCCGAACCAGTTCGTGCTCGTTCTGCTGAGCCTGCTTCCTTATTTGCTGATCTTCGCGTTCATCTGGTTTCTCATTTTCAGACAGATTCGAAACGCAAGCGGTCCCGGCGGCATGCTGGGGAATTTCGGCCGTTCCAAACACCGCGTTACGCCCAAAGAGCACACAAACGTGACGTTCAACGACGTCGCCGGCATTGAAGAGGCGAAGGAAGAAGTCCACGAGATCATCGAGTTTCTCAAGTCGCCCAAGAAGTTCCAGCGCCTGGGCGGTCGGATTCCGCACGGCATCTTGTTGATCGGCGAACCGGGTTGCGGAAAGACGCTGCTGGCCAAAGCGATCGCGGGTGAAGCCGACGTGCCGTTCTTTTCGATCAGCGGTTCCGACTTTGTGGAGATGTTCGTCGGTGTCGGGGCCTCTCGTGTTCGCGACCTGTTCAAGCAGGCGAAAGAGAATTCCCCTTGCATCATCTTCCTGGATGAAATCGATGCCGTGGGGCGAATGCGCGGTATGAATTTCGGCGGCGGGGGTCATGACGAACGAGAGCAGACGCTCAACGCCATTCTGGTCGAGATGGACGGGTTCGATACGAACTCTCAGGTGATCGTCATCGCGGCGACCAACCGCGCGGATGTTCTCGACCCGGCGTTGATTCGGCCGGGTCGGTTCGATCGGCAGGTCTACGTGTCCATGCCGGACCTGCAGGGGCGCTACGAGATCCTCAAGGTTCACATGCGAAAGGTGAAGCTCGGACCGACGGTCGATGTTCGACGCGTGGCGCGCGGAACACCGATGTTCACCGGCGCCGAGTTGGCCGCATTGGTTAACGAGGCCGCATTGATCGCCACCTTGGGCAACAAAGAATTCATCGAGCAGGAGGACCTCGAAGAGGCCCGCGACAAGATTCGTTGGGGGCGCGCCAAGCGAAGCCGGGTGGTGGATGAACGCGATCGGGAGATCACGGCGTATCACGAGGCGGGCCATGCGCTAATTCAGGCTCTCGAGAAGGACTCCGATCCGCTTCACAAGGTGAGCATCATCCCGAGGGGACCTGCGGCCGGGGCAACGTTCTCGCTGCCCGAGCGCGACCGAATGGTCTATACACGGCGTTATCTTCTGGCGACGATGCGCGTGACGTTCGGCGGTCGCATCGCAGAGCATGTCTTCTTCGACGAGATCAGCAGCGGCGCCGCGTCGGACATCAAGCAGGCGACGGAGATGGCGCGGCGCATGATCCGCGAGTGGGGGATGGGGGATGAGGTCGGGTTCGTCTACTACGGCGACGACGTGGCCCGAACGACCTATTTCGATCCGAGAACGGAGTATTCGGACAAGACGGCCGAGACGATCGACACAGAGATCAAGAGGACGCTCGATACCGCGTTTGCCGAAGCGAAACGGGTCATCGTCGAGAACCGGGAACAGGTCGAATCGATCGCCAAGGAACTGCTCAAGTATGAGACCATCACCGGCGAAGAAGTGAACGCACTCATTCGCGGAGAGTCCATCGAACGACCCGGTGTCTCCGATCTCCTCGATAGCGTCGACGCCGACGAGAATGTCGGTATGGCGCGACCGGTATCCGCCAATCCGGAACCCACGTCCGACCTCGGACCCGGTGCCTTTCCTCAGCCGAGCACGTAGCGCACTCCAGATATCCAGATTGTTGCGGTGCCGACGGGGCGGCGGCCTGCGCGGATCGAACCGGACAAGCGTCAGCCGCCTACGTCTGGTCGACACCGAGCTGAGCGAGGTGCTCGACGGCACAGGGGATGACCTGTTCGATGGCGTCGTGCAATCCGCCGTCGACGATGGCGCCGGCGGCTTGCGAATGCCCACCGCCATTAAACCGGGCCGCCAGTTCGAGCACCGTGACGCCTCCGTTCCCGCGAAAGTTGATTCGGATCTTCCCGCGATTGCCTTCCGTAAACAGCATAGCGAGGCGCACGCCGTCAAGCGAACGGGGAACCGTAATCTGATCATCAATGTCGGCGGCGGTGCAGCCGGCACCGTGGATGTCGTCGTATCCAGCGAAACTGTAGGCAATGGCACCGTCTGCTGCCGTTGTCGTGTTGGCGTAGATGACGCGGAGGAGGTCGAACTCGCTCTGTCGCTGGCTGCGATAGATTCGCGCCCCGAGCGTCGCGACGTCGGCGCCACACGCGACGAGATCGGCGGCGGCCGCCAAGGCGTTCGCATTGGTCGTCGGTAGCGAAAAACCGAGCGTGTCCGTAATGATGCCGGCGTAGAGAAGAGACGCCGTGGGCGGATCGATCGGACGCTGTGCCGCAACCAGAACGTGGTAGAGTAGTTCACAGCTGCTGCCGGCCTGATCGACAACCCAGTTGACGCTGCCGAAGCGGGTGTTGGTCTCGTGGTGATCGATATTGATGATCGGCCGGCCGGCCGACCAATCGGTCTGCTTCAAGTCCGGACCGACGTTGCAGCGAGGTTTCTTGGCCGTGTCGAGAACGATGAAGCCGTCGGCGGCGGCGAAATCCACCGGACTGGCGATCCGCACCTCCGCAAGATCAAAGAGAAACGCGAGCCTCTTCGAGAGCGACCCGTCCGGTAGGGCGGCGGTCGGCCGACAGTCGTCCGTGCGCAGCGCGCGCGCGACGGCGAACATGCTGCCCAACGCATCGGCGTCCGGGACGACGTGCGATATGGCAATCGGCGCACGAAGTCCTCGCAGCCCCTCGATGACCTCCGAGGGAACCGCGAGCGTCACTGGCTCTTCATCCAATCGATCAGGATGTCCGCGATCTCAGGACGCGTGAACTCGCTCGGTGGACGTTCTCCCTTGGAGAGCATCTCACGCACCTTCGTGCCGGAAAGGAAGATCTGGTCGCCCTCGATTTTGGGGAATGTCTTGCCGCTGACCATGCCACCTGCAATTTTAGACCAGGCCGCGTGCTCGAAGTTCAGCGTTTGGATCTCCAGGGCACCATCGTCGAGCGTGTCAAAGATCTCTTGTGCGTCGTACGTGCCGTAATACTTACCGACACCGGCGTGATCGCGCCCGATGATGATGTGGCTGCAGCCATAGTTCTGCCGGAGGATCGCGTGGAGGATGGCCTCCCGCGGGCCCGCATAGCGCATCGCCGCCGGCATGATCGTCAGCATCGTGCGGTCCGGGTGGTAGTACTTCTCCAGCAAGACCTCGTAGCACGTCATCCGTACGTCCGGTGGGATGTCGCCGTCTTTGGTGGCCCCCATGAGCGGATGGACGAGGAGTCCGTCGGTGATCTCCTGCGCGCACTTCGTCAGATACTCATGCGCGCGATGGATCGGATTTCGAGTCTGGAAGGCCGCAATCGTCGTCCAACCGCGCTTCTCGAACGCCGCGCGCGTCTGCACAGGCGTGAGACGGTGATCCGCAAACATCGGATCGTGACGTACGGCGACCGCATCGATCGTTCCCGCCAGGCAAGTATCACCCTCTTCCATCACGATCTTGACGCCCGGATGCGCCGTGTCATCCGTACCAAATGCTTTGGTGGCCGCCAGCTTCTTGTTCTGCTGGAATTTCTCGGTCACGTTCAGATAACCGAGCAGGCGCCCGGCGTCATCGTGAAGCGAAACCCGGTCGCCCGCGTTCACTTTGTCGGCCGTGGCATCGTCGACGGCACAGGTGATCGGGATAGGCCAGACGTCGCCGTTGGTCAGCGTCATGTTGTTACAGACGCTCTCGTGGTCCGCTTGGCACATGAAACCCTCCAAGGGGCTCATGGCGCCGATCGAGATCATCTCGAAATCGCACTGCTGCTGGGCCGAGAGTGTGATCTTAACACCGCCGAAAGAGGAGTCTTCGCTTGCTCCGGTCCGATCGACCAGCGTTCCGCCGTGGGGTTGAATCAGTTTCCTGTGGGGCATTCGTTCGCTTTCTGTTCTGGTGTTGGCTCTTGTTTCGGTTCTTGTTTTGGTGGTTTCGGCGCAGACGAATCCGACTGTGACGACGCCTTGACCGGCGCAATCACCATGGTCATCCGGCGACCTTCCATGACAGGGCGTCGCTCCACTTTCACGCTCTCGCCGAACTCGACGAGGATGCTGTCGAAGATGTCCACCGCCCTTTCTTTGTGGAAACGTTCTCGACCTCGAAAGAGCATGGTGAACTGCACCTTATGCCCTTCGCCGAGGAACTCTCTGGCGTGCTTCAGCTTGATCTGTCGGTCGTTCGTATCGGTTTTGGGCCGAATTCGAATCTCTTTGAGCACGGTCACATGCGCACCGGCCGCCTGCTTCTGGCGCTTCTTGCGATCGTACTTGAACTTGCCGTAGTCCATGATACGGCATACCGGCGGCTTTTCCGTCGGGGAGACCTCGACGAGATCCAGACCCGCCTCCCGTGCCAGGTCGAGCGCGTCATTCAAAGAGATGACCCCAAGCTGCTGCTGGTTCTGGTCAATCACACGGATAGGTGATATCCGGATTTGCGTGTTGAGACGAAGTGCCTTTGCGATGGTACGTTACCTTTCTTCTGCCCGGCCTTTGTGGGCGATTTCATGGCGACAATCGCTGATGAACCGCTCGAGTGACAGGTTGCCGAGCGTGCGCCCGTCACGGTCGTTGACGTTTAACGTCTCGTTTTCGGCTTCCTTCTCGCCGACGACGACGATGTAGTTCACCTTGCCGGCCCGGAGACGGTGCTTCTTCGGACCGATCTTCTCATCACTGAGATCCAGTTCCGCTCGCAGCCCAGCAGCCTTGAGTGCTTCGAATACGCGCCGTCCGTACGCCACGCTCTTGTCGCTGACGGTCGCAACAGCAACCTGCACCGGCGAGAGCCACAGCGGAAACGCGCCGGCAAAATGCTCGATCAAAATGCCGACGAACCGTTCCATACTCCCAAAAGGAGCCCGGTGGATCATGATCGGGCGGTGCGGGGCGTTGTCGGCCCCAATGTACGAAAGATCGAACCGTTCCGGCAGGTTGTAGTCGGCCTGGACCGTGCCGAGTTGCCACGTGCGACCGATGCAATCGCGTACGACAAAGTCGATCTTCGGCCCGTAGAACGCCGCCTCGCCCTGCTCCACCGAGTAATCGACACCACTTTCCTGCGCGGCGGATTGTACCGCCACTTCGGCTTTCGCCCAGTTCTCCGCGGATCCGACCCACTTCTCACTCTTCTCATCGCGCAGGCCGACGCGGACGCGATAATCAGTCAAGCCCAGCGTCGCGAGCACGCGCCGTGTGAGATCAACCGTGGCCATCAGCTCCGCCTGGAGTTGGTCGTTCGTGCAGAAAAGGTGCGCATCGTCGGTGGTAAACCCGCGAACACGCGTCATACCGCTGATCTCGCCGCTCTGCTCGAAGCGATAGACCGTACCATACTCAGCCAGGCGAACCGGAAGATCGCGATAACTTCGCGGCCTCGACGCGTAGATCTGAATGTGGTGCGGACAGTTCATCGGCCGCAGGAGATAGCCCGGTTCCCGCGCCAGCGCCGCGTACAGTCTCTCAATCACGGCGTCCAGCGAAAGATTCTCGCCGAGCCCCTCGATCGCGCCCCAAGTCGACTGCAAGGCGTCAGCCATGGCGCCCACCGCCTCTGCGGAGCCCGCGCCCCCGGCTTCCCCGGCGCCCCGAATGCGCTGAGCAAGCTGCAGCGTCGCCTGGATGGCCTTCCCACGCTCCGACTCGAACATGGCCGGATATTGCGACTCTTCGTAATACGGATAGTGACCGCTGGTTCGATACAACCCGAGCTGGCCGATGTGCGGCGACATCACCATGTCGTAATTGAGCTTCTTCATCTCCTGGGTGAGATAGTCTTGAAGCTCCATACGAATAATCGTGCCCTTGGGTTGCCAGAGCACCAATCCGCTTCCCACTTGATCGCTGATCGTGAACAGCTCGAGGTCCTTGCCGATGACGCGGTGGTCGCGCTTCTTGGCCTCTTCCAACTGCACGAGATACGCGTCGAGAGACGCCTTCTTGAAGAACGCCGTGCCATACACGCGCTGGAGCGGTTGATCGTTGACATCGCCGCGATAGAACGACCGACTGACCTGGCGGATTTTGAACGCCTTGACCAGCTTCGTTCGCGGAATGTGCGGCCCGCGACAAAGGTCCTCGAAATTCGTCCCGGGGCAATCTCCGGTGACGTAGAAGCTCAGCGAATCGCCGTCCGCGCGCTCGGCATTCTCGATCTTGTACCGGCTTCCCTCGTCGCGCAGCTTGGCCATGCCTCCGTCGCGCGGCAACTCATACCGCTGGAACGACCGGTCCTCTTTGATGATCCTCGCCATTTCCGATTCGATCCGCGGAAAATCCTCCGGCGTGATCGACTGGGGCAGGTCAATGTCGTAATAGAACCCGTCTTCAAGCGGTGGCCCGTAGACGAGTTGGGTTTCCGGAAAGAGCGTGCAGATCGCCTCGGCCATGATGTGCGCCGCGCTGTGACGAAGCACCTCGAGGCTGTCAGCGTTTTCGTCCGTCGCGGTGAGAAGGGCGAGTTCACAGTCGCCCGGAAGGGGCTGCGAAAGGTCGACGATCCGGCTGTCGCCGTTGCTCGTGACACGAGCGGCGACCGCTTTCCTGGCCAATCCGGGACCGATCATTCCGGCGATGTCCGCCGACGTCGCTCCGTCTTGCGCTTCCAATACGTTGCCGTCTGGCAGTCTGACTTTCAGCAGGCCATCTCCCATCATGGCCGGGTTCGTCGGCCCGAAGACAAGCGACGGGCCCAACAAAAAACGGACCGGCGGTTTACGACGTACGCAACGCTTCCGCCCAGGCCGACCAAGACCACGGTGACACCAGGGCTACTCATCGTGCGTGCGTCATCAACCGCTGATCCGCTCTACTAAACCATCCCGATCTACGGGGAACCGTCAGCTCACGTCCCCGGATGCAGGATCAAAACCACAATTCAATATATCACATCGGTGGATTCGGTCAAGGAGTTTCGCTCAGCCGCCGCGCGGCCTCACCGACCCCAAACAGCCTTGAACCGCTCCCAGGGCGGGTTTCGCCCTACGCGCCGCCTTCCGGCGTGTCCAGGCCCGGCCGCCCGCACCTCTCCATCACGCGGCCACGAACATTCCGGTCAGCAGGGTTTCCACGATCCCCGTCAGAATCGCGGTCATGAAGCCCGCAATCACGGAAATGAACTCGGTCGACATCAGGTATCCGGTAATGTCCAGCATCGTTTCGGTCACTCCTTCGAGCGTCAAACCTGAGCCGCCCCGCGCGGCCATGGGCTCGCCCATCCATCCGGGGATGATACCACCCTGGACCGGGCTCGCAATCGGCTATGCCGGCGATCGCGCGTAGCGACAAAACCGTACAGCACGGGACCCGGCGGGACGCGAGGCGGTCTCTGAGCGCGTGGGAGCGCCCTGGCACACGCGACGGGACCGACCGTACAACTGGACCCGGCTCAGTCGGGTCGCCACGGACGGAGCCCCCGCGGTGATCCGCGCAGAACGCCCGATGGCAACCATGCTCGATCAGGTCCAACGGGGCGGCGTGAAGCGATCTTCGGAGCGAGTGCATTGGTGAACGATGGTCGGCGATTCAATCGAGGGACGAGCGTGAGACCGCACAGGAAAGTCAAGAGCCTGCGGTCGGAAAAATGCAACGTCCGAAGATGCTTCCAGCGCGCCGGATCGCCGCTCACATGGATAGAAGCGGCCGTGGAAAACTCCGTCGGCGCTTGTATTGAAAAGGGCAAATAACTACAATGGCGGTTCGCGGGAGGTATGTTGACTGGCAAATACCGGTTCCATATACGCAAGTCCAAGAGGGGGTAACCCGGAATGATGACAAGACCCATCCTGATCGGCTTGGCGCTTTGCGCCGCATGTTGCGTCTCGGCCCAGGCCCAGACTGTATTGTACGTTGACGCAAACGCTGACCTGACACCGCACAACGGCTCGGACTGGTGTCATGCCTATCTGACGCTGACCGACGCCCTTGCGGCAGCCGGGGCCAACACCACCATTCGCGTCGCGAATGGAACCTACCGTCCGGGCACGTCGAGGAATTCAACCTTCGGCCTCATCGACAGCGTGACGATCTCCGGCGGCCACGCCGGATGCAATGACGGCGGCGATGAACGGAACATCGCACGAAATGAGACGATCCTCAGCGGTGACCTGGCCGGAGATGATCAAACCGGCGGCGACAACAGTGAGAACAGCTACCACGTCGTGACCGGAAGCGGTCGCGACGCAACCGCGGTGCTTGACGGCTTCACCATCACCGGCGGAAACGCCGACGGATCCCCGGACCACGGCGGCGGCCTCTATATCGATGGAGGAAGCCCGACGATTGTGAACTGCACGTTCCGCCGAAACTCGGCTGGCTATGGCGGTGCCGTCATGGTGTCTGCTGGAAACGATCCAACGTTCACCAACTGTCGATTCGTTGGAAACTCGGCCCCACTCGGCGGAGCGGTTTACGCCGACAGCGGCAGCGCGGTGTTTACAAACTGCGTCTTCGCCGGAAACTGGGCCGAGGGGTCCGGCGGTGCTATTCTTGCCGCCGTCTTCGATGGGACGTTGGTGAACTGTACATTTGCCAACAACACGGGACCTAGCGGCGGCGGCGCTGTGCATCTGCTTTTTGGCAACAACCTGACCTTCGCCAACTGTATTCTGTGGGGCAACACGCCCAACCAGATCGAAGAGTTCGGGAGCAGTGCGGTTGTCGCCGTAGATCGCACCTGCATCCAGGACGGCTGGACCGGGACCGGCAACATCACCACCAGTCCACAATTCGCTCGAGACCCCGGTCCGGGTTCCGACGGCGAGTGGGGCACGCCGGACGACGACTACGGAGATCTGACCCTGCAAGGCGGATCTCCAGCGATCGATGCGGGAGATTCCAGCGCGATCCTCGCAGGTGTCTACGTCGATCTGGCCCTCAACGTGCGGGTCCTCGACGATCCGAACACGACGGATACCGGTGTCGGCATCGGCGTGCCGCCGCTCACGGTCGATATGGGCGCGTACGAACACCCGATCTTCAGCCGGAATCTGGGCGATGTCGACGGTGACGGTGACGTCGACCTCGAGGACTTCGCGTTCTTCTTCGAAGAGTTCATCGGCCCCCGATGACGGGCCCCCGCGAAGTTGGTCGATCCAATGCGAACGGCGCGGTCGTTCCTTGGGCTGTTCGTGCCTACGCGCCCAGCACCGCCGTCGCCCAGGTGGACGGATCGACATACCAGTTGAGATCGTCGCCGACGGTCAAATACTGCTGGCCATGATCTCCGTCTTCGAGGATGTAGTAGAACCCGATCCGCGCGTGCTCGGCCGGGTCAAACCCCGAGAGACACTCCGCGGGCACATGCGCTTCCAGAAAGTAACCGTCGGCGGACACGTCCGACGCAACGCTGATCCGTTCCACGGATACAGCCGGTGCGTGCTCCCGCGCACGTTTGATCGCATTCACCCCAGCCACAGGCTTGTCACCCTTGCGCCCGCCGCCCGTCGGCAGAAAGAAGAACTGCTGACAGAAGCGCGTCGCCCTCTTGTTCGACCTCGCATCGCGCATATCCGTGCAGAGGCGGAGGTTGTCCCCGGCCCAGAACGTCTTGGCGTTGCACCGAAGCGGGCGCCGCTTATCCGTGACGCGGCAGGCAATCCACAATCCCCGCTCATTCCAACAGCACCACACGTCGGCGAAGTCACCCATGCCGTCGATCTCGCCGAACTTCGGCAGCAGATCCGCGTCCGTCCAGTCGGAGGGGTCTCCATCCATCACCGGCGCAGCCTCGCGGTAGTGGAGCCGAAACTCCACGTCGAACAGGAATCGGTTGGGAATTAGAGTGGTCATGCCGATTGCAGTGCCTCCTCCCGGTCGATCGTACGGCACGCGCGCCACGCCGCCGACATCTGCTTGGAGTCGTTTTGCCCCAGCGTGTGGAGCCAAAAGACAATCCGGTCATACGCCTCTTGTGGTTTGATCTCGACGTCCTCGCCGAGTCGATCAACTTGCGTCGGTGTCAGTGCGGCGGTAGGGGAGCGAAGCTCCACGCGCAATCCCCGCCCGATGTTCGTGACGATCTTCGCCGTGTAGCGATCCTCTCCCGGCCCCAAGAGCTGAACCGCGGTGCGCGCTTCCCACCGAACCTCGAGATCGGGCTGGATCGCTTTGAACCGTCCGATCAACGTCATCAGCGTCGCTGGCTTCCACCGAATGACGTGGCGGCGCGAGATCGACTTCTGCGACAGATGCCACGCCTGACCGTCCGCCTTCCAGGGCTGTGCGGCGTCGGGGTCGGCCTTGATCTGCGACATTTGCTGCGCATATGCCGTGGCGGCCTCCTTGAGCAGCGCTCGGCCCTTGGCTTTTGTCAGGTCTTTGAAGTCGCGCAGATGGAGGCGCAATTCCTCCCACCCGTCCGTGAGTGTTCGGTGTCGCACCCGATCCCACTGTCCGTAGATGGGGAGGTCCTTTCTCTCATCCAGCGTCTTGATGGAGAGTCTCTGACGCAATCTCTCCGGATCGAAGGTGTTCTCAGGAACTCGAATCGCCACGTCCAACAGGTCCTTCGCTCCGGTCAAAATATGGCAAAACCACATTTTCGCGCCCTTCGCCTTGAGCTCGATACGCGTGCGGTGGTTCCAATCCGGCGGGGCGAATTCGCCCACCGAAGTTGCGGTATCCACAAACCAGGTGAGAACTTCGGCGTCCCACTTGACCGGTTCGCCCTTGCTGTCGAGATGATCGACCGTGTGCCACGCCCGCCCGTCCCGCTCCCACGGCATCCGGACGGATTCATCGCTGCCGGCGGGGTGGGGGAGCGGTGCGTGTTGTTCCTTGCTCGATCGTTTGGCTGACAAGGAGGCGATCGCAGTCTCCTTTGATCCGGCAGCGCGTTTCTTTCCCGGTACATGAACGATTCGATCTTCGACCGGTCCAGCATCGAGCGCCGGCTTGAGCACACGACCGGTGTGCGAGCCCTTCGATCGCACGACCTCCTCCGGCGTTCCTTCAAACACGATCCTTCCGCCGATTTCGCCCGCCTCAGGACCGAGGTCGATCATCCAGTCGGCCGTCTTGATGACGTCGAGATTGTGCTCGATGCAGATGCACGTGTTCCCGCCGTCGACCAGTCGGTGCAAAACACCCAGGAGCTTCCTGAGATCATCAAAGTGCAGTCCGGTCGTCGGTTCGTCGAGAATGTAGAGCGTCTTGCCTGTAGACGGCCGGCCGAGTTCCGCAGCCAGTTTGATCCGCTGCGCCTCGCCGCCCGAAAGGGTCGGCGCCGACTGACCGAGCTGGACATACCCGAGCCCGACGTCATCGAGCGTTTCGAGCATCCGCCGAATCTTGGGCACGTTCTCGAACTGCTCGAGCGCCTCCGACACACGCATGTTCAACACGTCGACGATGCTGTGTCCACGATAACAGGCCTCGAGCGTCTCGGGAACATATCGCGCCCCCCGGCAACTCTCACATTCCACCCACACATCCGGAAGGAAGTGCATCTCAATACACTGCTGCCCCATCCCCTGACACGCCTCACAACGACCGCCCGGTCGATTGAAGCTGAACCGGTTCGCGGTGTACCCGCGCATCCGGCTAACGGGGAGTCGCGCAAACAAGTTGCGAATCACGTCGAAAACACCGGTATACGTCGCCGGGTTGCTCGTCGGGCTCACGCCGATCGGTGACTGGTCGACGTTGACGACCTTGTCGATGTTCTCGATTCCGCTGATGCGCTCGTGTCCGCCGGGCACCAACCGCGCCCGGTGAATCCTCGCCGCCAGCGCGTTGTGCAGAATGGAAGAAACCAGCGTGCTCTTCCCGCTTCCTGACACGCCGGTGACGCACGTGAATCGACCCAGCGGAAAGGCAACGTCAATCTCCTTGAGGTTGTTCTCCCTGGCACCGTGGATCGTAAGGTGCGCCGTGTCGGCATCCACCGATCGCCGGTTCGACGGCACGGGGATCGCCTTCTTCGATCCCAGATACTGACCGGTCAACGACGCTCGCTTCGAACGAAGCCGCTTCGGCGTTGCCGCAGCCGTGATCTCCCCGCCGAAAGTTCCCGCGCCGGGACCGAAGTCCAGCACGTGATCCGCCGCATCGATCACGTCCCGGTCGTGCTCCACAAGCAGCAATGTGTTTCCCAGATCGCGCAACCGCTTGAGCGCTCGAATCAACCGATCGTTGTCTCGCGGGTGAAGGCCGATTGTCGGTTCATCAAGTACGTACAGTACGCCGGTCAGTCCCGTACCAATCTGAGAGGCAAGCTGTATCCGCTGCGATTCTCCGCCGGAAAGCGTCGAAGCCGTCCGGTGCAGCGTCACATAGTCCAGCCCGACGTCGACAAGAAAACGCAATCGCGACTCGATCTCGTGCAGCAACTCACCGGCGATCTTGCGTTCCCGCGCAGGCAGCTTCAGCTTCTCAAACCAGGCAACCGCCTTGCCCAGCGGCCACAGGCAGAGCTCGTGGATCGTGACGTCCGCCAGGCGCACCGCCGCGGATTCGGCACGAAGACGTCCGCCCGCACAAGTGTCGCACGGGACATCGGTCACGAGGTCTTCCAGGCGCTTGCGAAACAGCCAACTCGAACGCGTCGCCCGGTTGATCGCCGGGAAATACCCGCGCCACTTGAACCGGATTCCGGTGAGGTCTTCGCCGGCGAACCTTCGAGCCTTGCCCTTGGTGCGCTGCGGCTTCGCCTCGATCCATTCATCGTCACACCCGTGCAGAAACGCCAGACGCTGCACTTCACTGAGGTCGTTCCACGGTGTTCCGAGGTCGAAACCGATGTGCCTCGCGAGCGCGTTCGCCAGCGTGTGCAGTTGGGATCCCGGTTCGAGCATCCCCCATCCCGACACGGCACCGTCCCCGATCGATCGCGTCGGATGGACGATGATGGCCGCAGGGCTGGCACCCTGCTGGACCCCGAGACCCTCACACGTCTTACACCACCCCATGCGACTATTGAACGAGAAGTGGTGCGGTGTTAGCTCGTCATAGCTCCGGCTGCACTTGTCGCACGAGTGATGTTGCGAGAATCGAAACTCGTTGCGTTTCTTCCGTCTCTTGCTGCTCCTCTTCGTCGAGGTACCTCCGTCATCCTCGACCGGCTGTACAAGGATGACGCCGTTGCCGATCGAAAGCGACTGCTCGACACTGTCCGCGATGCGCGACGCGTTCTTCTTGCCCACCACCACGCGGTCGACCACCAGCTCCACGCGGTGTCGCCGCTTGCCGTCGATGTCGATCGGCTCATCCAACGAGAAAACCTCACCGTCGACGCGCACCCGTGCATAGCCGTTGGCCCGTTCCCGCTGAAACAGGCGTTCGTACGACTCCTGCCCCGTCGGCTCGATCGGCGCCATGAGCAAAATCCGCCGCCCCTCGCCCAGTCCGAGCACCTTCTCGACGATCTCTTCGCTCGACTGCGTCCCGATCTCCACCTTGCACTTGGGGCAATAAGGCCTGCCGATCCTCGCCCATAGAATGCGAAGATAGTCGTAGACTTCCGTGATCGTGCCCACCGTCGATCGCGGAGATTTGCTCGTGGTCTTCTGCTCGATACAGATCGCCGGCGACAACCCATGGACATGATCGACCTTCGGCGGCTGCAGCCGACTCAAAAACTGACGCGCATACGCGCTGAGCGACTCGACATACCGGCGCTGACCTTCCGTGTAAACCGTGTCGATCGCCAGACTGCTCTTGCCGCTTCCGCTGGGGCCGCTGCAAACCGTCATTCGACCTCGCGGAAACTCGACGGTGATGTCTTTGAGGTTGTGCTGCTTCGCCCCGACCACCGTAATCGCATCGCGTTTGGATTTGGAACCACCATTGCGGCCAACGCTCGATGTCTTCCCCCGCCCGTTCTTCCCGTTTGTCGCCGCTTTGGTCTTCTTGCCGCCGCCGAGTACCTCCCGCAACACGGCCCCCGTGTGCGACCGCTTCGATCGTGCGACATGCTCCGGCGTGCCCTGCGAAACCACGCGCCCGCCGTCGGCGCCCCCTTCGGGACCCAGATCGATCACCCAGTCCGCCGTCTTGACCACGTCGAGATTGTGCTCGATCACCATCACGCTGTTGCCGGCGTCGACGAACCGGTGCAACACCGCCAGCAGCTTCTTGATGTCGTCGAAGTGTAGCCCCGTCGTCGGCTCATCCAGCAGATAGAGCGTCCGCCCGGTCGATTTCTTGACCAGTTCGCGCGCCAGCTTGATCCGCTGCGCTTCGCCGCCCGAGAGTGTGGTCGACGACTGCCCGAGCTTGAGATAATCCAGGCCGACCTCGTGTAGCCTGCGGAGCATCGCGGCGACCTTCGGAACGTTCTCGAAGTGCTCGAGCGCGTCCTGCACGTCCATGCCCAGCACATCGGCGATGTTCTTACCCTTGAAGAGAATCTGCAGTGTCTCTCGATTGAACCGCCGCCCCGAACAGACCGGGCACGTTACCCAGACGTCCGCGAGGAAGTCCATCTCCATCTTGTTTTGGCCGTTACCCTCACACGCCTCGCAACGACCGCCGCCCGCCTTGCCCGTGTGGACGTTGAAGCTGAACCGGCCCGGCTTATACCCGCGGACCTTCGCGTCCGGGAGCTTTGCGTACAGCGCGCGAATCTCGTCGAACACCTTGATATACGTAGCCGGGTTGGATCGCGGTGTTCGCCCGATCGGCGACTGATCGATGTCGATGACCTTGTCGAGATGCTCGACCCCGTCGATGCGATCGTGAACGCCGGGGTCGACCTTGACCGCGCCGTTCAGATCGCGGTTAAGCGCCTCTCCGAGGATATCGTTGACCAGCGAACTCTTCCCCGATCCCGACACGCCCGTCACGCAAACAAACCGCCCCAGCGGAATCTCGACGTCCAGATTCCGAAGATTATTCTGCCGCGCCCCAACCACCGTCAGCCACGCGTGCTCGGCATCGTGTGCCGAACCCTCCTCCCCTGAGCCGCGGGCTTCAGCCCGCGCGGACTCCGCACGCTGTGTAGCCTTGCTCGATTTGCGTGCGGACGCGGTTTTTTGTGGGACCGACTTTCCAGTCGGTCGACCCGCGCGCGCAGAGTCTCCCCGTACGGCGGGCTCCGCCCGCCGCTTCGCCTTCTTGCGCGTTGGTGTCGTCTTACGCTTCTTGCCCATTCCGTGTCCGCCGCAAACTCAAGTTCCCTCGGGTGGCATGGGCAAACTCGTTTGCCCGTGTAGCCGCGAATCTCATCGCACGAACTCCGCAGCCTCGCAGGGTGCACTTCGCCCGCCCCTTGGACTGATCGTTCTTCACCAGCACAACTGCACCGTGCCCGCGAACTCGACAGACTTCGCCGCCAACTGTGCGATCCTCCGTTCGTAACGCTTGGGAAACTGCTCGCGCAAATGTTCGAGCAACACCGTCGCAACACCGGCTCTTCTCCATTTCGCGCGTGCGGACGCCGACGTCTGTGGGACCGACTTTCCAGTCGGTCGACCCGCGCGCACGGAATCTCCCCGTACGGCGGACTCCGCCCGCCGCTTCACCTTCTTGCGCGTTGGTGTCGTCTTACGCTTCTTGCCCATGCCACCCGATTCCGCCAATGCGTTGCGACTGTGTTCACTTCTTCTCTCGTCTTACTACCCGGCGTTTCTTGGGAACCTCGATCTCTTCGTCTCCTCTCAGATACCGCCCCGTGATCGACTTCTTCGACGCACGAATCGTCGCCAGATCCCCTTGCGCCGTCACCTTCCCGCCACGAACGCCGGGCCCCGGGCCGAAATCGACGATCTCATCCGCCGTGCGCATCGTCTGCTCATCGTGCTCGACGACAATCACCGTGTTGCCCAGATCGCGAAGCCTCAGCAGCGAATCTAGTAACCGCTCGTTGTCCCGCGCGTGCAGTCCGATGCTCGGCTCATCGAGAATGTACAGCACGCCCACTAGCCCCGCACCGATCTGACTCGCCAACCGAATCCGCTGCGACTCCCCACCCGAAAGCGTCGGGGCTGAACGGTCCAGCGTCAGATACCCAAGCCCCACGTCGAGAAGAAACCCCAGCCGCCCGCGAATCTCTTTGACCACATCCTCCGCGATGATCCGCTCCGTCGGTCCGAGTTCGAGCCCTTCGATGAAGTCGACCGCCTGCTCGATCGAAAGCGTCGACAGCTCGCACAGGTTGATCCCGCAGACCTGCACCGCCAGCGCCTGCGCATTAAGCCTCGCGCCGCCGCAGTCCGGGCAGATGGCCTTCCGCATGAACTTCTCGTAATACGCCCGAACGAAATTCGACTTGGCCTTGCGATGCTTCTCACGCAAATCGGCAATCACACCCGCAAACGTATCGCCATGTCGATACACTCCGCCCGACCAACGCCAGTCGTACTGAATGTGCCTTTCGCCCAGCCCATACAGCAGCGCGTGCTTAGCCTCTTCGGGCAGCTTCCCCCACGGTGTCTTCAGGTCGAACCCGACGTGCTTCGCGACGCCGCGGAAGATATGCCTTCGCCACCGCCCGATCCGCGTACGCATCGGCGCGACCGCCAGCTTGAGGAACGTTTTGCGCGGGTTCGGCACCATCAGGTCGGGATCGAAATCGTACGTCGTTCCCAGCCCGTCACAGGTCAAACACATTCCGGCCGGCGAATTGAAGCTGAAGAGCTGCGGCGACGGCGACTCGAAACTTACATCGCATTTCGCACAGCCATAGTGCGACGACAGCAGCAGATCGCCCGCGCGCCCACCCTTCGTCTTCTTCCCCGCACCCTTCTTCTTACCCTTCCCCTTCGAGCCGACGGAGCGCTTCGCAACACCGTCGCCGTCCACGACTTGTACAATCAGCGTACCCTCACCCAGCTTCAGCGCCGCTTCGACCGCCTCCGCCAAACGAGCGCGAATCTTCGACGAGATCACCAACCGATCCACGACGATCTCGATGTCGTGGCGAACATGCCTCGCCAGCGCCGGAGCCTCGGACAGCGCAGCGACCTCACCGTCGATCCGCGCCCGCGCATACCCCTGGCGAATCATGTCGTCGAACAGATCGCGATACTCACCCTTCTGCCCGCGAACCACAGGCGCGAGCACGAGAATCTTCGCATCTTCCTCGAGTTCGAGAATCCGCGCGATGATTTGCTCCCGTGTCTGCGCGCGAATCGGCTCACCGCATCCCGTGCAGTGCTGGCGCCCCACGCGCGCAAAGAGAACGCGCAAGTAATCGTGAATCTGCGTGATCGTCCCGACCGTACTGCGCGGATTCCATCCGCTCGTCTTCTGCTGGATCGCGATCGCCGGGCTGAGCCCCGTGATCTGGTCGACATCCGGCTTGGCCAGCTGTCCCAGAAACTGTCGCGCATACGAGCTGAGCGATTCCAGATAACGCCGCTGCCCCTCAGCAAACAGCGTGTCAAATGCGAAGCTGCTCTTCCCGCTTCCCGAAACGCCGGTCAGGCAAATCAGCTTCCCACGAGGCAGCTTCAGCGAGACCGACTGCAGGTTGTGCTCGCGCGCACCCTTGACCGTAATCGTTCGTGGTTCCATCGTGAGATGATGTTACGTCGCCACCGCCCCGCTGCCCAGAGGATTCCCGCCGGCTTCATTGAAAACGCCGCCCCGATCTAACCCCCGACATTCGGCGGCTTCGGCCGAGCAGCCGCCCCGAGCGCCGCCAGGCCCGCCAGCGACCGCGCGCCGGTCTCAAAGCCGAGATGAACGACGCGCCAAAACCCCTTGTCCTGCGCCATCCAGATGACCATCACGACCTTCGCGTTCGGATCGCCGCTCGGATCATCCAATTCCATCAGCACCTCGCACGCCATCGCCGACGCGTCGCCGGTCGAAATCGCCTTGGGCTGAGTCTGACGGAATCGCGAACGCGCCCTATCCCAATCCGTCTGAAAGTTCTTGACGTAGTGCGCGACCGTCGGCGTCCAGTGCGTGACGACATTGTGAACGTATTTTTCCCGCGCCAGCCCCGTCCGATTGCCCTTCTGGATGACGTTCGCCGCCGCAATATCAAACTGAACATCCAACGCCGCGTTCCGCTCCTGGGCCTTCGTCGCCACAAAATCCTCGTGGATGGCCCGAAGCAGGACGTAGGCCACCTGAAGCGGCGTGGCGTCTTTGTCCAGGTTGATGCCGTACTGGCTCGTCGCCCGAACCGTGACCGCCTTGATCTCGCGGTGGTTGATGTTCGCCGTCTCGGAGCACCCGCCCCCAAAGGCCATCGCGCCGATCAGACTCACGAAAACCAGTTGTTTTGAGTGTTTCATCACGCGGGAGAGTCTACCCCCTGACGCCACCCGTGCAAACCGCCCGGCTTGTCCACCCTCGCGGAGACGGATAAACTCAGCGAAACCTTGGGAGAAACGACCGCGATGGCCGAGTTCAATCAGAATCTGTGGGCTCCCTGGCGAATGGACTTCATCCGCTCGCTGGAAGACGAGGCCCAGAACGACGGCTGCTTTCTCTGCAGCTACTGGCAGCAGCCACAATTCGACCGCGAAAACCACGTCGTCTGGCGAACCGAGTCCGCCTTCGCCGTCATGAACCGCTTCCCCTACACCAACGGCCACCTCCTCATCGCGCTCGCCAAGCACAAGGGCGACCTCGGCGACCTCGCCGACGACGAGTTGAACGAATTGACCCTCGCCATTCGCGACGGCGTCGACCTGCTCAAATCTTCGCTCAATCCGCAAGGTTTCAACGTCGGATACAACCTCGGCCGATGCGCCGGCGCCGGCCTGCCCGATCACCTGCACGCACATATCGTCCCTCGCTGGTCCGGCGATACGAACTTCATGGCCGTCATCGACTCCGTCCGCGTCGTGCCCGATTCGCTCGACGCCCTCTGGACACAGCTCGCCGACGTCGCGAAAGAGAAGGGCCTGGGAGACTAGGCGTTGTCCGAGTGCGAAACCGTAGCGTGCATCTTGATGCACCTTCTGTCTGGGCGTGATACGACCCATGAATGACGCACGTGAAACCAACCTCGCTCCCTACGCCGGGTGCCATGCCAAAGCCGAAGGCCTGGGCATGCTGCGTCGCACGAGAAACGAAGGGTGCCATGCCAAAGCCGAAGGCGCGGGCATGATGCGTCGCGCGAGAAACGAAGGGTGCCATGCCAAAGCCGAAGGCGCGGGCATGCTGCGTGGCACGAGGAATGTCAAGTGCATCTCGATGCTCCCTTCGGCCTCCCATGACTGACGCCACCAACGCCAACCTCGCCTCCTACGCTACCCCGTCACCGGCATCGCCCAACCGCACCCACGACGAACCAATGCGCGCCTGGTGCTGCCCCTTCGACTTCGACCGACACCGCGTCATCGCCAGCGCGGGCTTCCGGCGCCTGGACGGCAAGACGCAGGTCTTCGCTCCAGACGACCACGATCACTTCCGGACCCGCCTGACCCACACGATCGAGGTCGCCCACCTCGCCCGATGCCTCGCCGCATCCCTGCGAGCCAACGAGTCTCTCGCCGAGGTCATCTCGCTCGCCCACGATCTGGGACACCCGCCCTTCGGTCACGCCGGCGAAGCCGCACTCGACCAGGCCATGGCGGGGCAGGGGGGCTTCAACCACAACACCCATTCGCTCCGCGTCGTCACCTACCTCGAACACCCGATCCCACAGTTCCGAGGCCTCAACCTCACCGACGAGACCCTGGCCGGCCTCGCCGATCACACGACGCGCTACGACCGACCGCTGGCGGAAGGTACCCCGGGCCCCGACCGTCCCTCCGTCGAAGCCCAGATCGCCTCCGTCGCCGACCGCATCGCCTATGACACCCACGATCTGGAAGACGCCGTCGGCGCCGGATTCGTTACGCTTGACGACTTGGCCAACGTCGCCCTCTGGCAACAGGCCTTCGAGTCCGTGGCCGCACAGCACTCCGTCAAACACATCCATGCCATCCGCCGCGCCGTCATCGACAAGATGCTCGACGTCGCGCTGCAAGACATACAGAGTGAATCCGCCAGGCGATTGGCAGCGGTTCATTCACCCCACGCCGTGCGACTATCAGCCGAGGTACTTGTCGCTCCATCCAGCCCCATGGACGCACTCCTCATTCAGCTCGAGCATTTCCTTCGCGACCGCGTCTACCAACGCCCCGAGATCGTCGAAGCCGACAGCGACGCCCGCGGTCGTGTGGTCGATCTCTTCAGCGCTTACGGCACAGACCCCTTGGCCCTTCCGGATCGTCTCCGGCGGCGCGTGGATCAGGACGGTCTCGACCGTGTCATCTGCGACTATATCGCGGGCATGACCGATCGATTCTGCACCCGGCAACACCACACGCTCTGCCGCGCCTGATCTGCGCTGGGTGCCACTGGCGGCTTGCCGCCAGTGCCGATTCGACGCGTGCCACGCCCGATCTGGGTGCCATGCCCAAGCCGAAGGCGCGGGCATGTGATGTCGCGCCGGGTGCCCCATCTCCTTCGGAGGTGGGGGAGACGATGATCGTCGCTGCATCGACTCGCCAGACCATCGGCCGGTGGTTCACGTGCCAGCGCGTCGACAGGGCAACGTTCACCCAAGGCAGTGGCGCGGCAGCACCGAGATTATCGGGCGTCGGTGGGTTCGTTTGGTGATATTGTTTTTCTCGCATTGAAGTGCCACATCGTGGCACAGGCGGCGCGAAAACGGGCGGCATGGGCCCAGAGAGCGGGTGGGAGCCGGCTTCTGGACCGCTCGGGCTCCGTTTCGTATGTGATTGTAGCGGCGTTGAAGGGTGTATTTTGGGTTCGTTTCGGAGCCTCGGGTCGTTTCATCCTCTCGACCTCATCCAGAAGTTGTTATTCAACGGTCCGCACAGCGGACCCTACGATGCTCATCCAGAAGGTGTTATTCAATGGTCCGCACAGCGGACCCTACGGTGCTAATGGAAGGTCCGCACAGCGGCGCTTACGCTGCCGCGCGGCTATCCGCGAGCAGACCCTGGTCCGTGTAGATAACTTCGCGGGTGCTCGGTGGAATGTTGTCGCGAAGCGCGCGCCGGAGTTATGGCATTGCACGACGGCTGGGGCTGAGTGCCGGTCGGGTCGGCGTCTCGCCGTGCCAAGATGGCGACTCGGTGGGCGAGAGCGACGGAAAGATGGGCTGTCTTCGCCTGTATCGGGTGTTTCGCCTGGGGGCGCTCGTGGTTTACGACTTCGGTATATGGGAAATCCGGGTTCACGATTCTTCTCCCGCCGGTGTATCGTTGACGAGCCTCGTCGGATGCAACAGACTGATCACGAGGACACGCAAGGAGGATCAATACCGTCCAAGAAGGAAACCGCATATGACCGGACTCGACCCCTTACGAACGCTCTTCAACTACGGCGATCGGGCCAACGGCCAACTCATTGAGGCTTCTTCCCGCCTGACGGACGATCAACTGGACCGGGCGTTTCCGATGGGTCGCGGTTCGCTGCGAAAGACCTTGGTTCATATTTGGGCGGGCGAGCATGTGTGGCTGCTTCGTTGGAAAGGCCAGGCCGACACTCCCTGGCCGGATGAGCATGGCCCGAGCCCGGTCACGGTCATCGCCCGGGATCTCCATCAAACGTCGACGGACCGTGACGTGTTCCTGGATTCGCTTGATGAAAGTAACCTGCACCAGCAGGTGCGGTATCTCGACTCGGTGGCCGGGTATTTCCAAGCCACCCTCATTGACATGCTTCTGCAGGGATTGGTGCACTCCATTCACCACCGAGCCCAAGCGGTCAACATGCTGCGACAACTCGGAATCGAACCTCCGGAGGTTGACTACATGACGAGCGTTCGATTACCGGAGCCTTGAGTCAGCCGGGTAGGTCGTGGTTTGGTCGGGCGGTTCCGCCCGTGGCCGTTGACGAAGAATGGTGTGCCTTTAGACATCATAGCAGGTTGCAGGGCGGATTAAAAACCTGTCGGATCTTCGACCCTTACAGGGGCGTTTTGGGGTGGTGTGTGTTTGTTCCGGTGGCGGCGCTGCGCTTTGCCACCGGCTATGGTCTTGCAGGCCTTCGGCCTGCGGGGAGGTGCGGCGCTTGGATGGGCGAGGTGCGCGTTGTTCGTCCCCCACCCTTCGCCTGCGGCGAAGAATGGGGCACCCGCGAAGAATGGGGCACCCGCCCACGGGCGACTCCTCATTCCAGTTTCGTAGGGCGGGTTCCACCCGCCGCCGATGAGCTTACCCAGGCAGCGATGCCAACAGTCGCTCGGCCAGGTCCTGCTGCTCCGCGCAGGTTTGCGCGTCGCCCGCATAGCCTTTGCCGAACGCCGAGAGTGCTTCGTGTGCCGCGGTAAGCTGCGACATCGCCTCGTTCAAGACGGACCTCGCTTCGCTCGGATTGGATTCGTGCAGACCCTGCCCGAGCTGGAGCAGCGCGCTGCCCAACTTCATGTCGGCCAGGGACGCCGTCACCGCGCCGACGTCGTGCGCGCGCCAGCGCTCCCGTGAATTACGCGCGGCCGAGACAGCCTCCTCACAGCGACCCTCTTCCATCAAAGACGCCGCCAGGTTCGACCAGGCGATCGCCTGTTTCTCTTCCGACGGTTCCGCCAGTTGCTCTGACATGTCGATCGCCGTGCGATGCCAACGCTGAGCATCCGTGAACCGCTTGGCTACGTCATAGTCCAATCCCAGTTCAATGGCCGTGTCCCAGAGTTCCTCGCGCGATCCGTGTCGCTCGCGAAGGTAGTACGCAACCAGGTGCGCCTGACTCGCATCATCCGGTCGCTCCCGCCGACGATACACCCACCCCAGATGGTGGAACATCAGCCCCGCAACACGCAGCCGCGGCCCGTCCGACAGTCCACTCGTCCCCGCACCAGACACGAACGCCTGCGCCGCCGCCTGAAGCAAGAGTCGCTCCGCCTCGCCGAGTTTCGCACGCTCCGCCACGGCCAGACCGTCAACGAGAAGCTTCCACGCCCGGTCAACCAGTTCCACCTGAGGGATCGATTCGGCTTCCTGCTTCGCATCCTGCACCCGTCCTTCGCGCAGGGCTTGAAGTGCGCGGTGGGCATGACTCTCCTTTGGCCAGACCGCCCCGAAAGGACGCTTGGCACCCGTGCGCTCATCGGCGGTTTCGCTCACGAAAACGGGTGATTCACTATTTGTCACGGGTGGCCTCACCTTTCAAATGCTCTCCAACGACCTCGAGGAGCTCATCTCCCCCCACGTCGCAGGCGACGACTTTGCCGTCCTTACCGATGAGAAATACCGCCGGAATTCCGACGACCCCGTATTGATCGGCCGCGAGCTGAGCCCCGCCCGATTCCCCGAATACCTGATGCCAGGTCATCTCTTTGCTGGCGATGAACGCACGTAGCGCTTTCTCGTCATCGTCCAGACTGACGCTGACCATGGCGAAATCCGCCCGCTTGCCGTATTTCGCGAACGTCTCGTGCAGGTGCGGAAGATCGCCCACGCAAGGCCCGCACCAGGTCGCCCAGAAGTCGAGGACCATCAGCTTGCCCTTCCACTTCGCCAGGTCGATCTTCTCGCCTTTCAGCGTGGTCAGATTCAGGCTCGGCGCCTTGTCACCAACGACGATTTGCGGCGCACCCGTTTCCTCATCGAGCGCCGGTCCCGACGGAATCGTCAGAACCAGAGGCTCGTCCTTGCCCACCTGAACCTCCCGCTTGACTTCTTTCGACCGACGTCCATACACCACAATCTCGAAGGCATCGTGCGGTGCGCTTTCGATCACGAACCGGCCTCCCGAATCCGTTACGGCGCGAAGCCCCAGCGTCGAAGCCTCGCGCCAGGTCGTCGCGTCGACGAACGCACCGGCGACCGGCTTACCCTCTTCATTCTTGACGACGCCCGTCAACCGCGCTCCCTCCGTCAGTTGTACGTCCAGCTCGGTCGGCTCGCCTGCGTTTGCATCGATACGCTTCAGGTCCGGGGCGTACCCGGACAAGTGAACCGTGACAATCACCGGACCCGCCGGGACGCCGCGCACCGTGTACCGCCCTTCATGGTCAGCCCAGTCCCGTGCGCTGGAGTTCGACTGACCGTCTCCCGTCATGATCCTCGCGCCGTACAGAGGCTCGCCGGTCTCCGAATGCGTGATCCGACCTTGGAGTATGGCCGCACGCGCCATTTCCAGCCGATGCGTCGACTCCACCTCCTTTTCCGGCAGCGAGAGGGTGCGCTCGAACCCCGGACTCGAAACATAGCCATCATGCGTAAGACGTGCGATGATCCGCCTAGCGTCGAAATGAAGACCTCGAAAAACAGCGACGCCCTCGTCGTCCGTAACACCCGCCCGAAAATCATCCCGATACTGATCGAGAATCTCGACCGTCGCCTGCGCGATGGGCTCATCATCTTCGGACTTCACCTTTACGCGAACGATGCGCTCGGGCTTGACCCGAATCAGGATCTCCCCGAAGTCCTCGAGCCGCGCGACCGAACGCTTTTCTCGACCGTACCCCTTCGCTTCAACGATCAGCGCGCCCTCGCCGGGGAGCACCCCTTTGATGCTGAATCGTCCCGCATCGTCCGTGGTCGCCTTCCAGTTCCGTTCGACAGCCTCCAGCGTGACGCCCGTGTCCGTGAGCGGCGCCTCCGTCAGCGCATCCACTACGCGGCCGATGACCACGACACTGCCCTCCATGCTCTCAGCAAGATAGGGCGGATACGCTTCACCATTGAGCTCGAACGCGCGAACAAGGTCGATGTAGAGCGGCTTCGATAAGCGCACGACGATCTCGCCCCGAAACGGCTCGCGCGCCGTAATCTTGAAATCGCCCATCGCGTCCGTGCCGGCCGTCCCGATCAGCTCGCCCGCCGACCCGTCCTCGTTCTTATGGTGGACGCTGACCGAGACGCCCTCTTCGCCGCCGCCCATCGACGTCGTCACCTGTCCCTCCACCACGACGAACGGATCGACCGCCTCGGCCTCCTCCGACGGTTTGCCAGCCTCAGCCTCCGGCGGCGCCAAGTCCTGAGCGAGGACCGACGACGGAATCCCCGCGACCCATCCGACGAGAAAACAAAGGAGCAACCGCGGGATGCGAGCGGAAGTGAATTCGGTTCTCATCATGGCGTGGCCAAGTACTCTTTGACGAAAAACGACAGTTCGTCTCGAAACCGCCGCGTCGGCGAACGCCGCATCACCAGCCCCGAGAGTCCTCCAGGTGCGTTCGACACTCGGTGACGACCATTCTAACCCCACGCCATCCGATCGCCACGAAAAACTTCTCAACAAGGTTGCAATGGACATCCGTACCGGAGCGGATATTATGGAGTGGCAGTGCAACCAACGGATGCCGATGCTGATGGAGAGGTAACCCCAATGACCCACCTCGACAAACAGGTTCGCACCACCCAGCGCAGAATGTGGATCAACCGGTGGTTGGTCGGACTGTCCTGGTCTCTCACCATCGCCGTAGCCCTTCTGGCCCTCCTGATCCTCGTGCACCGGCTTTTTGACTTCGCGTGGCCCCTCGGCTGGCCGGCACTCGCTGCGCTGGCGATCGCCCTCGTCGCCGCGGCCGTCTGGACCTTCGTAAAGCGTGAAGGCCCGGCAATCGCAGCCGCCGTCTTGGACGAAGCCGCAGGTCTACGTGAACGACTCAGCACCGCCCACTATTGCCGCGTCGATCGCGATCCCGAACATCCGTCATCACAGAAAGGCCCATCCACTTCACGCGGCGCGGTCGATGACATCTTCGTCCAGGCCGTCGTCACCGACGCCGAGCACATCAGCGGATCGCTCTCAGCCCGCCAGCACATCCGACTCCGGCTCCCCGGTTCCTTCGCATGGACGACGCTGACAGCGCTCGTTCTTGCCGCCATGTTCCTCGTCCCCGTAGGCCTGCTCACTTCGACCCAGGCCGCGGAAGAACGCGAACAAGGCGTCGAACTGACGCAGACCAAAATCGCCGTGAAGCGACAGATGGATCGCGTTCGCAAGCTTGTGCAAGACAATCCCGCACTCCAAGAACTCAAAGACAAGCTCGGCGACGCCGATGAGCAGGCCGCCGGAAAGCTCCATCGACCAGGCGATGTCCGACACGAGGCCGTAAAAAAAATCGACAAACTTACCGATGCCGTCAAACAGAAACGCGCCTCCGGAAAGTACGAGTCCGTCAAGGAAATGCGCAAGATGTTGCGCGGACTCAAAGTTCCCAAAGCAAAAGACGCGCCCAACCAGAAACTCGCCAAAGCCCTTGCCAAAGGCGACTTCAAAACCGCAAGAGAAGAGCTCAACGCCCTCAAGGAACAGCTCGCCACCCTGAAATCCGAACAAGACAAAGAGCTGGCCGCCAAGATGAGCAAGCAGCTCGAGGCCATCTCGAAGCAGCTCGATAAGCTCGCCCAGAACGAAAACCTCGCCAAGAAACTCGCCGAAGCCGGCCTCAAACCAAAAGACATCAAGCGAATGCTCGAAAACCTCAAGAAGGAAGATCTCGAGCAAGTCAAAAAGCAACTACAAGAAAAAGGCCTGAACCAGAAACAGATCAACAAGCTCGCCCAGCAGCTCGAGCGCGGACAACAGGCAGGCGCCGTCGCCAAGAAACTCGCACAGGCGATGAAACAAGGTGCCTCGGGAAGCAACCCAGGACAAACCGGCGAGTCCATGGAAGGCCTCTCCATGGCAGCAGATCAACTCTCCCAGCTCGAACAGCTCGAACAGGAAATGAATCAGCTCGATGCCGCAATGGCCGACCTCAACGCATCTTCAGGAAACATCAGCAAGCCGTGCCGAAAATGTCGAGGCGCCGGGTGAGCGGGCTGCAATGGAGGCCGGGGCGGCCTCGGAAAGCTTGGGCAGGGGCGGGGCGGTCTGGCACCCGAGCAGAAAACCGGCGTGGCATTCAAAACCGAAAAAGGGAAAGTCCACACCGGAAAAGGGGCCATCGTGGGGCAGTTCCTCATCGACGGTGAGCAGGTCAAGGGCGATGTGTCCTCCAACTTCTCCGACGTCGTGATCGCCGCCGAGCGCGACGCCACCGACCGAATCAATCGAAATCGCATCCCCCGGCAATACCACAAAGCCGTCAAGGCCTACTTCTCCACCATGCAGCAGTCCATCAAGGATGGAAAGACCAAGGACGCAGAACCGTCACCCGCCGGAAGCGACGACTCCGCACCGACCGACGCGGATCGTCCATGACATAATGCACCGGCGCCCCTCCATCAACACCAACTGGCGACGCGCACTCCAGGGACTCCTCTTATCGGGCCTCGCAGGCGCGCTCACCGCCTGCGAACAGCCACCGCTGACACCCAACGGCGTCATCGCCGTCTTTGGAGGCGTCGGACTCGGACCCGGTGCATTCAGTTATCCAAGAGCCGTCACCGCCGAGCCCGCCGGTTCCCTCTTCGTCGTCGACAAGAGCGGACGCATCCAGCGTTTCTCACCCCAAGGGGAATTCGAAACCGGCTGGACCATGCCCCAAACCAAACAGGGAAAGCCCGTAGGGCTGTCCGTTGCGCCGGACGGTAGAATCTTCGTCGCAGACACACACTACCATCGCGTCATCGTCTTTGACCGCGACGGCATTCAGCTCGATGCCTTCGCCACCAAGGAATCCGGCTCGAAAGAAACACAGTTGCCCACCGATGTGGACGTCGATGACGACGGTTTCATCTACGTCAGCGAATACCAGGGCGACGACCGAATCACCAAATGGTCGCCCGACGGACAGTTCGTCGCCGCACTGGGCGAGGGTCCGATCGAAGGCGTCCCACTCCGTCGCCCCGCCGCCATCGACTTCGACCGCCAACAGACCCTCTGGGTTGCAGATGCCTGCAACCATCGCATCGTTCGATTATCACGCGAGGGAGAAATCCTCGCCGTCTTCGGCGGATTCGGTGATGAACCCGGCCATTTCCGCTATCCTTACGACATTACCGTGACACCGCAGGACACGATCATGGTCTGTGAATACGGCGGAAACCGCTTGCAGTGGCTCTCCAAGGACGGAAGATCGCTCCGCGTATGGGGTGACGCCGGCCGGGCCACCGGACAGCTCTTCGCGCCCTGGGGCGCCACCTACGGACAAAACGGCGACGTCTACGTCGTCGATTCCCTCAACAGCCGAATTCAGGTGATCCGACCGTGAGCCTTCTAGCACTCGCACTGCCCTTCAGCTTCGATCGACCGATGTGGCTGTGGCTTGGCCTGCTCATTCCCCTACTGATCCTCGCCTCCCTACGAAGCCTCGCCGGTCTGGAATTCATGCGCCGAACCATGGCGCTCTTCATTCGAAGCATGCTCGTACTACTTGTTGCATGCTGCCTCGCGCGCGTCGAACACGTCCAGCGAAACGACGACCTCACCGTCATCTACCTCATGGATCGCTCACACAGCGTACAGGAACTGCAGAACCGCCAGGAGGCCTTCGTACACCAGGCCTCAGACAACATCCCCGATGAAGATCGCGTCGGACTCATCGACTTCGCACGAGACGCCTTTCTACAGCAGCTTCCCACCAGAGGTGGATACTACATCTCCCCAGGCCGGCTCCCCGCCATGCCCAACACCGACCGCACCAACGTCGCCGCCGGAATGCGACTCGCCATGGCCATGTTCCCGCACGACACCGCAAAACGAATCGTGCTCATGTCCGACGGAAACGACAACATGGGCGATCTTCTCGCCGAAGCCAGGCGAGCCCGCGCAGACGGAATCCCCGTCGACGTCGTTCCGCTTGACTACCAACACCGCAATGAGATCTACTTTGATCGCTTGATCGCACCGACCCACGCCGAACCCGGTGAGCAGGTCGCCATCCGCATGGTCATCAACTCGCAGCGCCCAGCCTCCGGCACCATCATTCTCCAACACAACGGCCGACTCGTCGCCATTCCGGACCGTCAAGCCCGCGTCGAACTGAGACCCGGAGACAATACCTTCTACATGAAGCTCTCCGTGGACGACCCCGGATCACATGTCTTCGAGGCCACCTTCCGCCCCGACGACGAATCGATGGACGCCACCGCACGAAACAACACCGGCAGCACATTTACCTTCGTCGCCGGGACCAGCCACGCGCTCCTCATCACGGCCGATCCGGACTTCGACGCCGCCTTCGTCGACGCCTTGCGAAGCGAGAACGTCAAAGTCGCCGTCAAGACAACGGACCAGCTCGGCGAGTTCGGACTGCTGCAGATGATGAACTACGCGACCATCATCCTCTCGAACGTCCCCGCCGCCGCACTCACGGACAAGCAGCAAGAAGAACTCGCACTCTATGTCAAAGACATGGGCTCAGGCCTCATCATGCTCGGCGGAGACGAAGGATACGGCGCCGGTGGATGGATCGGAAGCCCCGTCGAAGAAGTCATGCCCGTCTCCTTCGAGATCAAGCACAAACGCGTCATCCCCCGCGGCGCACTCGCACTCATTATTCACAGTTGTGAAATCGCCAGGGGCAACTTCTGGGGAAAGGAGATGGCCAAGAAGAGCGTCGACACCATCAGCTCGCAAGACTACATCGGTGTCCTCGCCTATTCCTGGTCCCCCGGAGGCGAAAACTGGGAGGTCCCGCTCGATCTCAACACCAACAAAGCCGCCGTCAAGAACAAGATCGACAAGATGCAGATCGGCGACATGCCTGACTTCGGCACCACCATGCAGATGGCCTATCGCGGTCTCGTCAGCGGCAAGGGGCGCGACGCCGCGCAGAAGCACGTGATCATCCTCAGCGACGGCGACGCCTCGCCGCCGCTGCCCAGACTGATCAGCCAATACAAGAAGGCAAAGATTACCGTCAGCACCATCGCCATCGGGTGGGGCGGACATGTCATGGCCTCGACCATGCAGTCGATCTCCAGAGCCACCGGCGGGAAGTTCTATCAAGCGCGAAACCCAAGACAGCTCCCGCAGATCTTCACCAAAGAATCGAAGGTCGTGCGGAGACCGCTGATCGTCGACGAGCCCTTTCAGCCGCAACTGCTCCACAGCTACAGCGAGATTCTAGCGGGAATCGACCCGACTTCGGACGCGCTTCCGCCGCTCGGCGGTATGATCATGACCTCCCCCAAGCAGAACCCCAACGTCATTGTGCCGATCATCCGCGCGACCGACGACGGCGAGGACCCCGTGCTCGCTCACTGGCAATACGAACTCGGAAAGACGGTCGCCTTCACCAGCGGCTATTGGCCCGTCTGGGGTCGCCAGTGGACCCAGTGGCCCAAGTTCGCGAAACTCTGGGCACAGATCGTACGCTGGACCATGCGCCAGGACGCGCCCGCCAACTTCGACACCTACACCAAAATCGACGGCAACAGCGGTCGCATCGTGATTGACGCACTCGACAAAGACGCCAGCTACCTCAATCTGCTCCAACTCCGAACCAGCGTCATAGGACCCGACAACCAGCCCGTTCCCGTCGAGTTTATCCAGACCGGACCGGGGCACTACGAGGCCCAGGTGCCCATCGACAAAGCCGGGCAATACCTCGCCAACGTGCGCGCGATCGATGCCTCAGGACGCAGCATGGGAACGCTCCGAACCGGACTCTCTGCGCCCTTCTCACCGGAATATCGCGACCTCATGCCAAACGAAGCCCTCCTCCGACAAGTCGTCGACGAAACAGATGGGCGATGGCTCGATATGCCCGCCAAGGACGCCGACGTCTTCAGTCACGATCTTCCACCGACCGAAGCCAGGCGACCGGCCTGGGAGTGGGTGCTCGCATGGTTGCTGCTCCCCATGTTCCTACTGGACGTCGCCGTACGGCGCCTCGCGAGCTGGCTCGCCTTCTCGATTGCCGTCGAACTTGTCGTCCTCGTCTTCCTGCTGATTGGGCTCGACATCATCCATACCAACATTCTGGGAGTCTTCGGCGCGTTCCTGCTGGCCGAACTCATCGGATGGATGATACGTTTCCGATATATCGGACCGCTCTTCGACTACATGACCCATACCGTCACCGCCCTTGGCCGCGCCGGCGAGCGCAGCACGGCTTCGCTCGATAAGCTCAAATCAAAGAAGGATGAAGTCCGAAGCGACCTCGATGGCGAGAAGGACCGAACCGGAAAGGTGTCAACGGGTGAGGAAACGCTCGATCCACTGGGCCCCATTCCACTCGCCAATGCCAAGCAGCGCTTCGACGTCGGCGATGCGAAAGCATCGAAGCCCTCCGCCGACCTCGCCGATGCGCTTGGCGGTGCAGCGCCCAATCGGCCGCCCGCCAAACCCGATCGACCTCCCGCCCAAGAGGATCAGGGCGACGACCAGGAAACGACCTCACGACTGCTCCGCGCAAAACGCCGAGCAAAGAGGAAAGAGGACAACGGCTCATGATTCGCGCGCGTGGGAGTATATGTTTGGCTACGTCTCTCCACCGCACCGGCCCTGACAACCAACCGCAATCGGCAAAACAGAACCGCGACCGTGAGGGAGCGGACAAACAGGCGGCGCGTTTCCGGGCTCGCGGTGCCGAGGGCACGCTAAACACGTACGTGGACCTGAGAGTGTGTTTAGTGAGGGAGGGCGAGGCTCCCGCCGGGTGCCATGCCCAAGCCGGAGGCGCCGCCATGCTTCCTGAACGGCCAAACCGTATCCCTGTAGGGTCCGCTGTGCGGACCTTTGCCCTCCTCGCCATCAAGAGGATCGAGCGGAAGGCATCTCCGGCTGCCGCCGCCAAGATCGCGGAAAAGCCCGTGACAAACGAGCAGTTAAAGAAGATGTTGAAGGGCACGCTAGCGCCCTCAAAACGAATCGTCACGGTCCTGCGACCTGATGAAAGGTACCAGTCGGACGATTGACCCGAGCAGGACAATGTTGTTGAAACGGATAATCGGAGTGATTGGCTCCGCACAGACAAGAGCGAAGAGGAGCGGCTGATGGCTGACAATATCGATCCCGCGGTGGAAAAGGCGACGAAAGAGTTCCGGGCCAAGTTTCAGGCCTTACGCGACGAGATCGGAAAGATGATCGTCGGACATGAAGATGTCGTCGACGGAGTCCTCACGGCCTTGCTCGTGGGCGGCCATGTCCTTCTCGAGGGCGTACCCGGTCTGGGCAAGACGCTTCTCATTCGCACGCTCGCACAGGCCATCAACCTGAAGTTCTCGCGCATCCAGTTCACGCCCGACCTGATGCCCGCGGACATCATCGGTACGACCATTATTTCCGAGGACCCGGCCTCCGGAAAACGCGCCTTCGAGTTCCAGTACGGACCCCTCTTTGCGCAGATCGTTCTCGCGGACGAGATCAACCGCGCAACGCCCAAAACGCAATCCGCGCTCCTCGAAGCCATGCAGGAACACACCGTCACCGTCGGCGGTACCCGACACACACTCGAAGAACCCTTCTTCGTGATGGCCACCCAAAACCCCATCGAGCAGGAAGGAACCTACCCGCTCCCCGAAGCGCAGCTCGACCGATTCATGTTCAAGCTCGTCGTGGACTACTCCAACAGAGACGAACTCAAGACCATCATGGATCGAACCACCACCGGCTACAAACCCGACATCCAGGCCGTCATGAACGGCGACGAGATCGTCGGTACGCAGAAACTCGTACGCCGAATCGTCGTCGCACCGCACGTGCAGGACTACATCATTCGTCTCGCCATGGCCTCGCACCCCCAGGGACCCTACGCCATCGATGTCACCAACAAGTATGTCAGGTGGGGCGCCAGCCCTCGAGCCGTCCAGACATTGACACTCGGAGCCAAGCTCAACGCGCTACTCGACGGCCGCTACAACGCCAGCTTTTCCGACGCCAAGAAGATCTATCTCCCGGCGATGCGCCACCGCGTACTGCTCAACTTTGAAGGTGAAGCCGAAGGCGTCAGTGTCGATGAGGTTCTTACGGAGGTGCTGGACAAGACGCCGACCATGGCCGAAGCCGCCGCCTAGCGATCATCGGTCGACGTGTGATCGTGTACGATCACCCACGCGCCGCCGATGCGGCGAAAGACGAGCGAGAACGCACCGCCCACCGGCGCTTCGCGCTCGAGTTGCCAGCGCCCCAGAACCATCGCGGCGTCCGCGCCAAGCCCGAAGACCTCGAGGCTGGAGAACGTCAGTCTTCCCATCCGCTCCGGTGTCGGGTACCGCTCCCGATAACCCGCGAGCGTCGCTTCCCAGCCCCGCGTCACTCGCCCGCTCGACGAGAACGTCAGCTTCGGTGACTGCCAGTAAGGCTGCATGAACCGTTCGACGTCCCCCTCGTTCCACGCCTTCGCCTGTTCACCGAGCACCGCTACGAGTTGCGTTCGAAGCCCTCCCGCCGCGCTACACCCGGTCAAAACAACCCCCGCCAGCGCCCAACAAATGAAGAATCGCTCTATGTTCACGTCGATACTCCGTCCGAAAATACCGCCCCTCGGCCTCCCGGGGAGAGCGGGCATTCTACGGGCTTGTGGCACACCACGCGACACGTGTGACGGCGAAATGTCACACGTGGCGCCGGCGCCGATAAAGACCCCGGCTGCGGCGCGCGACGCGCGTGGTCATCAGTGCCATAAAAATGACACTTTTGGTCGAGCCCTCCCTCACATTATCCTCTCTCCGCGACGTCCGATGATCGGGGTGGTGGTGGTGGTGCGACTCGGGCCGGTGCGGGGGGCGCGGAGTGTTGATCGGACGGCATTCAACGGCGCGACGTCAGCCGATAAGCGCCTGTCATCACGCAGGTTAAGTGCGCGAGATGTGCTGACGATACGTCTGCGGGCAGCGAGAGTACCACGCCACGAAGTGGGGTAATGGCATGATGGCCGGCGATCGTCTCAACACACATCACTCTCGGCGCAGCGGTGGCGACCGCGACGTCGTCGCAGCCGAACACGCTGCATTCTTGAGTGATGTGAGTGTACTTCGCAATGCGTGCCGGCGCAAGAACGAGTCGCTCACGATTCTGATGTTCGAGTTGAACCCGATTCGCGGCGAGGGCGGGTCGGGTGTCGCGGGTGATCGTGGTTGCCAGTCGGCGTGGTTCCGATCGGTTCTGGTCGGTTTGTCGCGAGAGAGTGACAAGGCGGCCCACTACTTCGGGGACCGATTCGTTCTGGCTCTTCCCGCCGCGGGTGCGAATGACGCGCGCGGGATGTCGGAGCGATGCCGAAGATCGCTCCAAGAGCGTCCGCTCGTCATTGATGGGCGAACGTGTGGCGTGACGCTGGCTGTGGGGATTGCGGAGAGCAATTGCGGCGACCGGGAGACGGCGTACCAACTGATCCAGCGCGCGCGCGTTGCGTTGGAGCAGGCGAAGAAACGAGGCGAAGATTCGACGGTCGTGTGGACGCGTGGATCTGATGAAACGGGCTCCCCTTCAGCGTCCTGTCGGAATGTCGCCAACGGTGTTACGCGTTGGATCGAGAACCTCCGGTGCCATCTTCGTTCCACTTGCACCGAACTGACACAATCTCTGGTAGCGGCCGTGGAGGCCAAGGATCCGTACACGCGTTCACATTCGCAAGCGGTCGCCGACTACGCGGTTGCGATCGGTCGGCGTATGGGGCTCAGCGAGTCGGAACTGCAGACGCTGCGGGATGCCGCGTTGCTTCACGACGTCGGCAAGATCGGAGTTCCGGATGCGATCCTGACGAAGCCGGGTCCGCTGACTCGCGAGGAATTCGATATCGTCAAGCGGCATCCGGAGACGGCGCTCGAGATTCTCAGTCCGATGAGCTATCTCCAGGACGAGAGGCCGCTCATCCTGCACCACCACGAGCGATGGGACGGGACGGGGTATCCGTCCGGGCTGGAGGGTGAACAGATTCCGCTGGGCGCCCGGATCCTGTCGGTTGCGGATGCGCTCGACACGATGCTCTCGCCTCGGACGTACAAGGAGCCGTTCTCTGTCGGGCAGGTTCGTCGTGAATTGCTGGCGGTATCGGGTCGGCAGTTTGACCCGGCGGTTACGGTTGAAACACTTCGCTGGTTTGACGAAGGCATAGGTCGGGACGTTCGCCCCGACCTATGCCACCGCTGAAGGTTTCTAGAATTCGTTGAGCTTGAGCTCGAGCATCCGGTCGATTCTCGATTTGCAGGCCACGAAATGGGATTCCGAGGCGAAGTCCAGTTTTCCGGTTTTTATTGCGTTGTCGAGTTTGGCGTTCAGTCGACGAAGCGCATTGGATAGCATCGCGTGGATGTCGGGCGAGACGATGCTTCCGGGCGTTGTTCGAACGAGCAATTCCATCATGCTCAAATACTCCCGTTGCAGGGAGCGCCGCGTCCCCGAGACGAAGGGTGTTGCGTCGGTCCAGGTCTTGCGGTTGACCTTCTTGCCCGCCATCACATCGGTCCAGCACGCGGACTGAATCCGCTGGATGTACTCGGCCACCGTCAGCTTTCCGGGGTCCTGGGTCTTCATCTCGTTGTCGTGAAGACGGCGCAGGGTGTTGGGGAAGAGTCGGTCGAAGAGATTGCTCCACTGCAGGAGTCCTACGATGCGCCGCACGGGGAAGTCGATGACGTAGTCGACGCGTGCGCCGGAATGACTCCAACGCGGGGTCATCATGTGGTTGAGAAGCTCGGGTGGAAACTCGAAGAAGTCGTCCTGGAAGAGATTCTCCTCGATGAAGGCCAAGGCTCTCCGTTGAACCTCGGGTTCGACCAGGGTAAGTGGCGGCTGGGCGCCCGGATCCCCTCGATGGCTTCTTGTGGTGTATTGACCGCCGATGTAGCGACCGACGTAATCAAGCACAAAGGCCTTGTCGAAGAGGAGGCTCTGGAAGGATGCCCGGAGGAAGTACCAGCTTTCGTGGTCCTTGACGGACCAGTCGAGCAACGTGCTCATTCTCTTGTTGACGAGCGTGATGCGTTCCTTCGCCCAGTTGATCGGATCGCGTCCCATGTCGAATCGGTTGCTTCGCGGTTCGGGCCCGAGGAAGGTCGTGTCTTCGTCGGTCGCGTAGACCAGCTGCGGTTCGCCGGCGCGTGAGGCGATGGCGTCGAGCATCTTTCGCTCAGCGGCGTTGGGTCCTTTGAAGGTCGGTCCGTTGGACTTATTCTTCCGCGCCGGTCCGTTGCCGCCTTTTTGTGAGGCTTTGTCTTTGACCATCTTTCGGATGTCTTCGGGCAACTGTGCGAGTAGTTCGTCGGAGATTTCGGACTTCTCCGCGTCGGACGCGGTTTCGGCGCCGGCGTCCGTTCGGGCCTCTTCCGGCGCGCTCTCTTCCTCGTCCTTTGGTGCGGGCGGCTCGTAGCTCCCGTCGGCGGGGCGGTACCCGTACTCGATCACCCAGTAATCCCAGGGACCGAGGGTCGGGGTGATGAAGTGCCCCTCGAGGGTCTTGTCTTCGAAGAAGAGCACGGGATTGTAATCCATCACCGAGCCGACCAAGTGATCGCCGGTTCCGCGACGTTGCTTGATTTCGTCGACGGAGAAGATGGTGCTGGCCTTGAAGTTATGGCGCAAGCCGAGCGTGTGCCCGACCTCGTGCATGACGACTTCCTTGATGACATCGTAGAGTAGCTTGTCGATCGCTTCCTTGGGTTGTCCGGCCATCATCGCGTGTGCGACGGCCATCTGGTGCTTCATCCCTTCGTGGTAGTCGCAGCCGACGTGCCCTCGGCGCTGCATGCGTTCGCGCATGGCGTCGCGCAGTGCAGCGTCTTCTTCGTGGTCGTCGTGTGTCATCTGCTCCCAGGATCGCCGGGGTCGCTTCCACTTCGGGTTCTTCTCGAAGAACTCTCGAAGGACGGGGTCGCTCATTTTGTTGGCCATGGCGGCCTCCGTCAGGTTGAGTTCGGCGTCCTTCTGGTAGTACCTCACCATGGAGTCATCGAAGATGATGTCGGCGTCGTAGATCTGTCCGGTGAAGGGGTTTGCGCGGTGGGGACCCATGGCGAATCCCGCGCCGGTGACGATCCAGCGGAAGAAGCTATATCGCATGTCTTCGGGGTCGAGGTCTTTCCACTCGTTGTCGTGGGTCTGCTGGCGGACCTCGACGGCGTTGACAAAGCCGACTTTCTCATAGGCTTTGTTCCATTCGAGGATGCCGTCTCGTACGGCTCTGCGGAACTTCACGGGAACGGTTTTTTCGATGTAATAGATGATGGGTTGCTTGGGTTCGCACATGGACAGGCTGGGATCGCGTTTTTCGAGGTGCCAGCGGTCGATGTATCGATTGAAGAGATCGCGAGACTCGGTGGGCTTGGCCCAATCTTGATTGGCGGTGAGGAAGTAGCCGATGCGATCGTCGGCGACGCGCGGCGCATAGTTGCTCTTGGGGAGCTTCCAGAAGCTGAAGTGGACCATCTTCTTGTCATAGGATCCTGGCGGGGACCCGCGACCGACGGCCAGGGCGACGCCGATCTCCATGTTGAGTTCGAACGCTTTCTTTTTGGTCCACTGAGATAGTCCGGCGTTGACGCCGCCGCTTCTCGAGAAACCCATCGGTCCGGCGGACATCCATGCGATGTCGGCGAAGTTGCTCTTGAGCATTCGTCCGAGGTCGATGACGGGGTCGCCTTGGGGCGACTTGGTGACGATGGGGACAGCCACTCGAATCCGTTCGGGGTAGGTACGACGTACGACGTCGTTGACGGTGTTCTTCTTGTCGACGACGAAGCGTGTTTCCGGTTCGACGAGCAGGAGTTTCTCGTCGAGAACCTCCCATCGAACGACGCGTTCTTCGAGCGGAAAGCCGGTGAAGAATCCGCCGCCGGAGAAGCTGACCGACAGCATGAACTTCTCTCCGAGGAAGCCCGCGGGGATCTGGCAGAGGAGCTTTTCACGTTTCTTGCCCTTTGCCCCGTCGGGGTAATCCCACAGCGTGAAGAGCCCTTTGTGAGATTGCATGTCTTTGGTGATTTTGTCGAAAGGCGGGAAGGGGCCCTTGTCGGTATCGGGCTTGTCGCCACCGCCCCCCTTGGCCATTTTGGCCAGGGCGGCCATATCGATCGCCTCGTCACCGCTTTGAACATCCGCGGAGGCTGCCGCGAACGTGCAACACAAAGCCAAACCGAACATTACTGAGCGCCGTACCATTGCAAATCTCCTAAGCAACTTCACTGACATACCGGTCAAGTTCATGGTGAGTGATGGGGATCCTCAGGGCACCGTCTAGCGTTGCCACCCATCGGGATTCGCAGGGCAAGCCGGGCTTCCGTGTGCGGACCCGATACACTATCGGTCCCTATATTGTAGTGGTATTAGCTATCGAAGTTGCATTCCGGGGCGGTCAGAAGTTGTAACAAGTGTTGTCGATTCGTCTGGGGTGTCCGTAGCGGCGTCGGGCCGCCCGGACGAAAAAGGCCGTCGGCGCGGGCCGGAAGCGTGATTCGCGGTTCGCAGTGCTGAGAGGGAGGATGCCGATCGATGGGGTGCTGTGCATCGCCGCATCACAGATCAGAAGTCTCGGGAATTCCTTGCTCCTGGGTTTGGTTCTGAACATCGGAATCGACAAGTCGGGTGTTTCAGGGCTCTGACACGGGAGAGAGACATGGTTCGAGGAGTATTGGTGCTGGCGGCGGCGGTGGTCGTTGCGGGGGCGAGCGCTCCGGCGTTGGCGGGGGCGTGCAAAGCGTGTGACAAGATCGCTCACGGCGACGACGGGTTTTGCTGCGGTAAGGGGCAGATTTTCGGCTTGAAGCTGGCGTCGAAAACGTTGTATGAGGCGTTGGCGGGTCATGCGGTCGACGCGAAGTCGTTGACGTGCTCCGGATGCAAGGTGGCGGCCAAGACCGATGGGTCGTGCGCGCACTGCCAGGTCGTTGCGGCGAACGGGAAGTTCTATCACTCGCGGGCGGCACACATTCTGGCGAAAGGGAAACCGGTTTCGGTACGGAAGGCGTCCTATTGCACGGGGTGCAACACCGCGCACGCCGACAACGGGTATTGCAGCGGGTGCGGCGTGGGGTCCGTCGCTGGCCGGGCCTTCAAGGAGAAGGCGCAGTACGAAGCCGCGCTGGCGGCTTACGCGACGATCACGAAGGCCGTCCGTGCGTCGAGCCAGTGTGAGGCTTGCGCCGTGGCGATGGTCACGGACGGAAGCTGCGATCATTGCAGGGTCCGTTTCAAGAACGGCAAGAAGTCGAAAGGGTAGAGGTCTCGGCTCGGTCGGTTCCTTCGAATCGTTGTTGCCGGCCTGGTTAGGGGGGTACGTCGCGTTGCCCACTTCAGGAGAGGTGGGCCACCCGACCGATGGCGTCGTCCCACGCGGGCGGCGCCATCGTGTGTTTTTACCTTTCCGTGCGCACCGCTGGTTCTGAGGACAGTTCGTTTTTCCTTCCCTCGGAATCGGGAACGCTGCGCGTGGCGTGCGTGACGCTGCGGCGGCATCGCCGATGAGTTCGGCTTGCGGTCCGGGGGCGGTCGGGTCACAATGCGCGGACTATGAGTGACTTCATCGAAATCCGAAAGGAAGACCGTGTTGGTGTCGTGACGTTGAATCGCCCGGACGTGCTCAACGCGCTGTCGTTTGGCTTGATGGACGAGCTGATCGAGGCGTTTGAAGCGTTCGATCGGGATGGGAAGATCCATGTGATCGTTCTGGCCGGGAGCGAGCGCGCGTTTGCGGCCGGCGCGGACATCGGCGAAATGGCGGACCAAAGCCTGGTGGACATGTCGGAGGCGGACTACTTCGGTCGGTGGTCGCGGATCCGTGGAATTCGCAAGCCGATCATCGCGGCGGTCAGCGGATACGCGCTGGGTGGGGGATGCGAGCTGGCGATGAACTGCGACATTATCGTGGCGTCGGAGTCCGCTCAGTTCGGCCAACCTGAAATCAACATTGGTGTCATTCCCGGCGCCGGCGGGACGCAGCGACTGACGCGTGCGGTGGGCAAATCCAAGGCGATGGATGTGATTCTCAGCGGCCGATTCCTCACGGCAAAGGAAGCGTTGGAGTCCGGGCTCGTTGCGCGCATCGTGTCGAAGGAGCAGTTCCTCGATGAGGCTCTGAAGCTGGCCGGGGAGATCGCCGAGAAGCCGATCCTCGCGTTGAAGGCGGCCAAAGAGGCGGTTCTCAAAGCGGACGAGATGCCGTTGAGCGACGGGATCGAATACGAACGGCGTCTGTTCTACGGGCTGTTCGCGACTGAGGATCAGAAGGAAGGGATGCACGCGTTCATGGAGAAGCGCAAGCCGGACTACAAGGGTCGGTAGTTGCGTTGGGCGAGGGAGTGACGAATCGTGTCGGGTGATCAGCAAAGTGTTCTTATCAGCGATGAGGGTGCGGTCCGGACGTTGACACTCAACCGTCCCGGCGTGCTCAACTCTTTCAACACCGAGTTGCTGCAAACGCTCGGCAAAGCGGTCCGCGCCGCGGAGAAGGACAAGAGCGTCCGGTGTCTGGTCCTCACGGGTGCCGGCCGTGCGTTCTCGGCGGGGCAGGATCTCGCGGAGGTTGAGGACGCCTATACAGGGGATGGCGCGCTGGAACTCGGCCGTCAGCTTCGGCGGTACTACAACCCTGTGGTCATTGCGTTGCGTACGATGGAGAAGCCTGTCATCGCATCGGTGAACGGCGTGGCGGCTGGCGCCGGGTGTGGGATGGCGCTGGCGTGCGATCTTCGCGTTGCTGCATCGTCTTCGAGCTTCATTCAGGCTTTCGTTCATGTCGGCGTCGTCCCGGATTGTGGTTCGACGTTCATGCTGCCTCGTCTGATCGGTCTGTCCCGCGCGATGGAACTGGCGAGTACGGGTCGGAAGGTATCGGCGGAGGAGGCGCTGCGCATCGGCCTGGTGAATCAGGTTGCCGACGATGATCAAGTGGAAGTTGAAACGAAGAAGCTGGCCAATCGCCTTGCCGGTCTTCCCACCCGCGCGATCGGTCTTACCAAGCGGGCGTTGAATGCGTCGTGGTCGGCGGATCTCGAGACGCAGCTCGATTACGAGGCGATGCTTCAGGCGACGGCCTCCGAGACGCACGATCATCGCGAGGGTGTTCTGGCGTTTCTCGAGAAACGTCCTCCGAGATTCACCGGTCAATAGGATGGCCGGCGGGCCCGCTTGTCATCTCTTCCGTCATGCACTTCGGACGTCGAACCGCGGCGATTCCGTGCTGTGATTTCCAGGTGATTCACAGAATTGTCCTGGGACTGTGTTGATCGTTAGCCTACCGAGACTTGAATGGTTCTATCCCGAGCGATAAGCTCCGTCCGCGGAGACGGGATGAGGATCTACACCGGGAATCGACGGGGAGTATGGAATGACCGTGGCAGCTTCGCGCAACGATCAGGAGACGAATGTGTCCACTGCGAATAGCGTTCACGCAAAGGCGATCGAGCTGGGCAAGCAGGTGGTCCGGATGACGACGGCTGCCGGTTCCGGGCACCCGTCGTCGGGCCTGGCGCTAAGTCATATCGTTGTGGAATTGATGTACCGTCAGATGCGGTACGAGGTATCGGATCCGTGGAATCGCGGAAACGACCGGTTGGTGCTCTCTATCGGGCACGCGGTTCCGATCGTCTATGCGGCTTATGCCGATCTGGGTGGGGTGGTCGGGACTGATCCGGATCAGCGCAGGCCGCTGAGTGTGGACGATTTGTCGGGTCTGCGTGAGCTTTCCAGTGTTCTGGATGGTCATCCGAATCCGGCGGAGGGCTTTCCGTTCTTTGACGCGGCCACGGGATCGCTCGGGCAGGGGCTGTCGGTCGCGGCGGGCCTGGCGGCGGCGGCTCGTCTGGACGGGATCGAGAAGCGAATCTTCGTCGTGGCGGGAGACGGAGAGTCCCGGGAGGGCCAGGTTTGGGAGGCGGCTGACTTCATCGTCGATCAGAAGCTCAAGAATGTATGTGTGATCTTCAGTTGCAACGGTCATGGTCAGGCGGCGGAAGTATCGTTGCAGCAGTCGCCGGAGGCGATCGGGGCGAAGGCGGCGGCGTTCGGCTGGCATGTGATCGAGGTTGACGGTCACGATCCGGACGAGCTGTCGGCGGCGTTGTCGAGCGTGGCGACGTACGACAAGCCGACGGCGATCATCGCGCGCACGGTGAAGGGGTGGGGTGTCGACCTGATGCAGGGATCGAACTTCCACGGCAAGCCGGTTCCGGCGGATCAGGTCGAGGCGGCGTGCGCGGAACTGGACGCGACGGGCGAGGGGCTGGGTGCTTCGGCGGGGGATCCGGGAAGACCGAAAGCGCCTTCGTCGACGGCGGCGCAGAAGGCGGGGCGTAGTGGTGGGCTGTTGCCTTTCGAGGACGCACTGCGGCGCGTCGGGTTGGCGGGGGCGTTGGAGAAGAAGAGACTCGCGACCCGGCGGGCGTATGGTGCCGCGCTTGTGGCACTTGGCGATGTGGATTCTCGCGTCGTTGCTCTGGACGGGGATGTAGGGAACTCGACGTTTGCGGAGATGTTCGCCCGGGAGCACGAGGGTCGCTTCTTTGAATGCAAGATCGCCGAACAGAACATCGTGAGTGTGGGAGCGGGGATGTCGGCCGCGGGGAAGATTCCGTTCGCGAGTTCGTTTGCGAAGTTCCTTGCCCGGGCGACGGATCAGATCGACATGGCGACGATTTCACGGGCGAATCTGAAGATCGTCGGTTCGCACTCGGGGGTGTCTCTCGGGGCGGACGGTCCGTCGCAGATGTCGCTCTCGGACATTGCGTACTTCAGGAGCATGACCCGTGTCGACAACGGGCGGGGTGTTGCGGCGTGTCACGTGTTCCATCCGTGTGACGCGATCAGCACGTATCGTTTTGTCGAGCTGATGGCGGAGATCGACGGGCTTTGCTTCTTGCGGACGCATCGTCCGGATGCGCCGTTCATCTACCCCTTCGACGAGTCGTTTGCGCTGCGCGGGTGTAAGTCGCTGCGATCGGGTGAGCACCTGACGCTCGTGAGCTGCGGCTATATGTTGCACAATGTTCTGAAGGCTGCGGGGAAGTTGGCGGAACAGGGTATCGAGTGCAATGTGTTTGATGCGTATACGTTCCCGCTGGATGCTTCGCCCATCCTCGAGGCTGCCCGCGGGGCGGGTGGGGTGATCCTCACGGTGGAGGACAATTACATCGGCGGTCTGCACGCTGAGCTGGCTGAGGCGGCTGCGCTGACGGGCAGCGTCCGGGTGTCGGGGCTGACGGTGAATCGGATTCCGAAGTCGGCCAAGACGGCGGATGAGGTCTTCACGCACGTCGGCGTCGGGCTGGACCGGATCATTTCGGCGGCTACCGAGCTGGCCGGATCCTGAGCCGCGGTGGGTCACGTCGCGCGCGGACCGGTGCCTATCCGGGCGACGAGGGTGTCGGATGGCCCATTTCGGGTCTTGCCGCGAACCAAGTCCGCCCGAGCTTCGTTGTATGGGCTAAGGAGTGCCGACATGACGATTCGCAGGCCTATTTCTGTATTGGGGCTGGTGGTATGGGCGGGCTGCAGTGGAGCGTTGCTCGCGGGCGAACCGGAGGATCAGGCGCCTTCCTTTGATGCGCGAACGGCGTACCTCGAACCGCTGATCGGCGCGTGGGACGTCACCGAGATTCACTACGATCTTCGCGGCGAGAAGGTCGCAAAGGTCAAGGGGACGGAGGAGATCGGCTGGATCCTCGACCGCCGTGCGATTCGCAGGGTCTACACGACGCGCACGGAGTCGTCGGCGTATCATGCGATCGGGACGTTAACTTGGAGCGAAGCAGCGCAGGCCTATCGCGGCGTTTGGTTCGACGATGCTTCGACCAACGGTCCGACGAGCGTGACCGGAACGTGGTCGGACGAGACGGAGAGCTTCATCTTTGCGCTCGAAGTGCTCGGACCGGACGAATCTCCCATCGGGTTCAAAGTGGTGGAACGACTGATCGATGACGACAAGCGCGAGGCCACCACCTTCTCGATCAGAGACGGTGAAGTGACGAAGCGCATGACGGTCCTGTACAAGCGGTCGATTCCCTGCCCATCCGGACCTCGGGCCGTTTTTGAGCCCGTGGCGCCCGGCGCTCACAAACGAGAGAAGAAAAAGAGGAAGAGAAGGGGAGAGTAGGAGGCGTCGTCAGCCGCTACTTCCGGGGTCCTCGGTCAGGGCGACGGCGTACACATCACCGAGGTGAGCAACAGGCCCGCGAGAATCAGTGCAATTGCGGTCTTGGCAGCCGTTCCCAGGAGGAATCCGATAGCGGCGAAGACTCCGACCTTCATGGAGTGCGCGCCCATGTGGCCGGAGTCCGGACCCGTGGAACCCGCCCGGTCGTCCGGTGTGGTGTGATCGGCGAGCACGAATTCCGCGATGGCTGCGCCCGCGAAGCACCCTACGAGGGCTCCGATGATCGTTCCGATGATGGGTACCGGAACCGACAGCACGAGCATTCCCACGATTCCGCCGATCAACCCGCCCCAACCCGCCTGCCGGCTCGCTCCCACGCGCCGGGCTGTCAGTACCGAGGCAAACAGTTCGAGCACCTCACCAAATGCAGCGAGCCCCACGAGCAGGAGCAGCCAGCGAACGGTGACGGGTTGCCACTGGGTCCACCATCCATGAGCCGCGGCGGCGCCAACGATCAGCCAGGTCCCCGGAAGTCGCAGCGCGGTCAGAACAAGCCCGGCGCCGCAGGCCAACCACAAGCCGATGACTGCTATCGTGTCCCACATGTTCATTGCAACCGCATGGTCTGGCGATGCCATACACGCCGGCGCACGTCGCGGCGCAACGCGCCTAATATTTCTCGGAGGCTGCCAGGTCGAAGCCTTCGTGCTGTGAGTTCAACTTGCCGCCACGGTACTCCGCGCGGCAGGCGTAGCACGCCGTCACCTTTCCAATCACCAGATAGATCAGAAGATCAAGCACGACGGCAGCGGTGAGTACGGCCAGCGCAATGGCCACGGACGTTTGGAAGAAGTAGATCGCCGTTACGCCGAACACCACGACGATGAGTAGCCCCAGTCGCTGGGGGAAGTCCTTTCGGACGAAGAGTTCGCGGCCGTCACAAACCGCACAGCGGTCGACCCTTTGGTCGAGGCGGATGGCGTCGGTGACCGAGAGCTTCACGTCACGGTGACAGCGCGGACACCGGATGGCCTCGCCGCACTGCTCCAGCGGGGCGTATTCGATTATGGCGATGCAGCCTTCATGGGGGCAGTCGAATCGTATTTGCATCAGTGTCGATCCGTCCGTGCGATCAGCGAACCTCAAAGCGGCCATCCGCACTCTCGCAGGAGCTGCAGGCTCGCCAACTCGCCAATATAGGCGAGAATCGACCCGAAGTAGAGCAGGCCTGTGGCGGATTGCGTGGAGCGAATCCGTACGCAGTCCAGCACCATGTATGCGATCGCCGTTACGCCGAGCAGGCCCGCGCCGACGCGCAAGCCAGAGATCAGCCAGGAATACCCGATCGAAGAGAGCAGCGTCGGTTCCATTTCGCGCCCCACGAACCAGGCTACGCCCAGACTGAACGCAGCGAACGCAAAACGGAGAATGGCACATCCCATCAACACTCGGCTGATCCGGTGCAACGGACGGATCGACATGCTCGTGGCCGTCAGGTAGGCGTGGCCGAGTATCCAGGCGACCGTAATCGAGCCGAGCAGTGCGGATGCAAGAAGCCGATCGACGACGAGAAACGCGTTTGCCGAGGTATGCGCCGGCTCGTAATCGTGCCAAGCCCACGTCGAAAGGAGCGCCGCGGTCAGTCCTGCGATACCGCTCAACGCGCAGACGGTGCGAAACGTTCGCGGTCGCTTGGTCGCCGCAGGAGCCATGAACACAGCGATGGCCGCACCCAGTGCGATCGCGGTACCGAGCCAGCCGACCGGAATCCCGACCGCGGCGTGTTCAAATGTGCCGCGCGAAACTTGCCACGCCACCACGCCGGCCGACAGGGCCAGAACGATCGCGGAAACCAGGCGAAGAAACTTCCACGCGATCTGATCCGGTCGGCCTGTTGCGAGCGCAACCATCGTCCCGCCTGCCAGAGAATAGAGAAACACGATCACCATTTTAGGATTTCCGCCCGTCCGCCAGCGTATCGCGAACGTGAACGAGCCGCCACCTGATTTGCGATTGTCCGGCGCACCTGCAAGTGTTTGTTGAGCCCCCGCCACGTTGTGCGCCGCGTGCTCGGGGGCCGTCGCCGCATCGCTTCGATGCGCTCTTGAACGAGACGATGACCGGCGGCGCTTGCCGATCGTTCGGCAAGTCTTGCGCGGCGTTGCCGGCGGCACGCTTGGTCGGAGCCCTCTCTCGCCCACGGGATCGTCGTTCGTAACCCCCTTTCTCGACGGAACTTAGGGTTTTGGTGCCGACGTTGAGCGACGGTGGCGATCTTCGAGTTTGCCGCCGTGGCATGGTCGGTGTTGAAGGCGGGCATGTGGGAACCCCTACGCGGGGACACCCTCTGGAGATTTGCGTATGTGGTTGATCACGACTCGTTCGCTGGAAGACGCCCCTGAGCCTGCGCCGTCGATTTCGGCGGACGCGTCTGCTGGAGATCACGGCGCGTCGGCGTCACTCGATCTGGAATCGATCGGGCGATTGGTTCGTCGGCGAGCGATCGAGGCGGTTCTAGCGCACCTTGCGGCGTTAGCGGCCTTGTCGGAGGCGGAGTTTGCGGACGACGGGCACGAGCAGAGCCAAACATGAGCAGTTACGGAATGTGGCTATCGGCGTCAGGCATGAAGGTCCATGACCTTCGCCAGACGCTCCTCGCCAACAACATGGCCAACGCACACACGACCGGGTTCAAGCACGACATGGCGGTCGTCACGCACCGGTCCGTGGAGGCGAAGTCAGCGGCGGATGGGTTCTCCTACGGTCATCCCATTCTGGATCAGCTCGCCGGCGGCCACAACGTACTGCCCTCCTTCACGGACTTCAGCCAAGGACCCATTGAACATACAGGTAAAGCACTCGATGTCGCCATCAAAGGGGATGGGTTTCTTGCGGTATCCGATGGCGACGTGACCCGGTACACGCGAGACGGTCAGTTTGCCGTCAACGCGGCCGGAGAGCTTGTCCTTTCCGCGGGGGACGGACGGTGGCGCGTACTCGATGACGGCGGTAGTCGCATCGTCTTGGAGGAAACCGGTGGCGAAGTCAATATCGCGGCCAACGGGACCATCCGCCAGGGGCGCACTCCGGTGGCCGTCCTGGGTCTAACGCTTCCGGCCGACAAGCAATCACTCTCAAAGGTCGGCGGCAACCTCTTTGATGCGGGCGATGTCGCGGTGCGCCCGGTCAACGGGCTCTTCGAGCCCAAGGCAAGGGAGCAGTCCAATTTCGACGTCATGCAGGGACTTGCGAGCGTCATCGAGGCGACGCGAGCTTATCGATTGAACGCCACGATGGTCCAGCTTCAGGATCAGATGACAGGTCAGGCCGTCCAGACCGTGGGCCGGATGGTGGCCTAGAGGAGCGCTCGTAGATGGCGATAACCGCACTACATGCTGCCGCTTCGGGGATGAGGGCACTCGACGAGAAGCTCAACGTCGTGGCCAACAACCTGGCGAACATCAATACGCACGCGTTCAAGCGCTCTCGCGTGAACTTTGAGGATCTGCTGTATCAGGTGAAGCGCGAGCCGGGTATCCCCAACGCGGAAGACGAGCCGATTCCGCACGGTATCTTGATAGGAACAGGTGTCACCGTATCGGGTACGCAGCTCAACTTTGCACCCGGCGCGGTGGATCGAACCGATAAGCCGCTGGACTTGCGCATCGACGGCGACGGGTTCTTTCAGGTTCGTACGGTTCATGACGGGGACACGATTACGGCCTATACGCGCGCCGGGAACTTCGTACGTAACGCGGAGGGCAACGTCGTGCTGGCGGACAGCGGCGGCGCGATCCTCGAACCGCCGATCGTCGTTCCGGAAGACGAGATCGAGATCTCCATCGGGCGAAACGGCGAGGTCCGGGTGCGTCAGCAGGGCGGATCGACGCTGAACACGGTCGGGCAGATCGAGTTGGCGCGGTTCGTGAATCCGGAAGGTCTGACGCAGATCGGGCGAAACCTCTACCGCGATACCGACGCTTCCGGCGCAGCCGTAACGGGTGAGCCTGAGCAAGACGGACTCGGCGCGATCGCCCAGGGGCAGTTGGAAATGAGCAACGTCGATCCCGTTCGCGAGTTGATCGGTCTGATCACGACGCAGCGGGCCTTCGAATTGAACAGTCAGTCGATTCAGAGCGCCGATGAGACGCTCCAGATTATCTCGAACCTGCGGAGGTTCTAGCGGAATTCAAAAAGTGACATGAACAAGGCACTGTGATGCACCGAACGCGGAGGCGCCGTCCGCCGCGCCGTGCAGGATGCAATGATGAAACGCAAGGATTGCGATCATTTCGATAGGCTCACCCGGCCCCAGCGATGCGCGCGCTTCGGTTCGCTCTTTCCGTTTGGCGTGATGGTCGTGGTCGGCGTGATGACCTCCGCGACACTGGGAGGGTCGATTCGCGTCTGGTCATCGGCCGTCGTCGTGGACGACACCGTCTACCTGGGCGATCTGGCGCAACTCCGAGATTTCGCGACCGATCCGGCACTGGCCAAGCTTGTGGTGACGACCGCACCGCAGCCGGGAGGTTCGCGCGTGATACACCGCGACATGATCCGGTCCGTCGTCGAAGCGAGTGGCGCGAACATGGCTACGGTTATGCTCGGCGGGGCAACGCAATGTGCTGTGACTCGTCCGGCGACGCCGGTCGTTCGGGACGCGGCTTCATCGCAGCATCGGTCCACGCCGTCCACGAGAAACACCGCCACGAGTCGAAGGGCGAAGCGGCAGGCGTCGCCGGCGGGCGTTGCGACGTTGCGGCAAGCGGTTGTCGATCATTTCAACAGCGAGCTGTCGCGGTATGGCGGAACGGCTGAGATCGTGTTCGATCGGGCCTCGCAGCAGGTGCTGGACCTTTCCGGTCCGGATTACACGTTCCACGTCCGCCGCCGAAACGGTCCACCGCTTGGATTGATTCAAGCCGAGGTCGACGTGACTGCAAACGGCGTCAGCGTCCAGACCGTTCCACTCGTACTCCAGATTTCGATGACGCGTCATGTGGTGGTCGCCCGACGATCGATCAACCAGGGTGCGGCCGTCCGGGCGTCGGATGTCGAGGTCACTCCGCTTCGGTTCTCCCGGATTCAGAAGTTGGGGCTCGACCATGTCGCCTTGGCCGTTGGGCAGCGAGCGAAGCGGTTCATTGCCGCCGGGACAGCCATCGAGTCGGAGCAATTGGAATCCGTGCCGCTGGTGGTCCGGGGTCAGCTCGTCACGCTGACTTCGGTGTCCGGATCCGTCCGCGTGGTGACGACCGTCAAAGCGCAAGATGCCGGCCTCCTCGGCGAAACGATCACTGTGCGTTCGACGGACAATCGGCGAGTGGCTTTCGACGCGGTCGTCGCCGGCCCCGGACAGGTTCAGGTCGGAGGCCGACCGGCGTCGTCTACCGCCGCCATCGCACTGGGGGGGCAGCGGTGAATACTCGGATGACCCTCTTCGTTGCGACTCTCCTGGCCGTTGGCGTCACCTGCACGGCCGGTGCGCAGACGTCGTCGTTGGGCGCGAAGAAACGCCGCGCCGATGCCGGTAAGACGCCCAAGATCGCCTCGCGCGAGGCGCCGCACGTTGAACGAAACCCTGTCTATACGCAGTTCTCCTGGGTGTCCGGTCCGCCGCGCAAACCGAAGACCTTCACCATCGGCGACCTCGTCACCGTCATCGTTCGGGAGCGCCGCCAATACGAGGCCGATGCCGACCTCTCCTCGAAGAAGAAGCTCAACCTCAAGAGCGACCTGAACGCCTTCATCAAACTCACTGACAAGGGGCTCGGTTCGGCGGCGTTTCGTCGAGGCAAGCCCTCCATTGACTACAGCTTCGACAACAACCTCAAGAGCGAAGCTGACAGTGAGCGCGAAGATAGTCTCACGTTCCGATTGACGGGTCGCATTATTGATGTCAAGCCGAACGGCGTTCTGATCTTGGAGGCCAAAGCGCGCGTTCAGCATGACGACGAAGTCAGTGTCGTCACCGTGACGGGTGGGTGTCGCAAGGAAGACGTCACGGCGGACAACACGATCTTGAGTACGCAGCTGGTCGACAAGACGATCGCCGTAGAGAACAGCGGCGCGCTGCGCGAGGCCACCACCCGCGGATGGATTCTCAGGTTCCTGGAATTGTTGAAACCGGTGTGATGCGATGAACCGTTGCATAGGAACAACACTATTGCTCACGGCGCTATTGGCGCTCGAGGCCTTGGCCCAGGCGCCTGTTGCGCGTGTCGCCGACGTGACAAGGTTGCAGGGGCAGGGCGTCAACGTCCTACTGGGCTACGGACTCGTCACCGGACTCAACCAGACGGGGGACGACGCCAAGTATCTTCAGACCATCAAGGCGGTTCGCGCGATGATGGAGCGATTCGGCGCGAACATCGACGACGTCGACGAGCTTTCGAAGGGGAAGAACGCCGCGATGGTCATGATCGAGGTCGTGATTCCCGAGCACGGCGCTCGCGAGGGTGACCTTCTGGACGTGTCGGTCACGGCGCTCGCGGCCGAGAGCCTCGAAGGTGGGCGTCTGTTGCCCACGCCGCTGGTGTACCATGACCGTAGCGTCGAAGGACTCTTCGGGTTCGCCCAGGGGCGCATTCTGACCACCGAAAACCTGCCGACTGCGGGGATCATTCGCAAAGGTGCCCGGATGGAGCGCGATGTCTTCATGCACGTTGTCACCGGAGGGTCCCAGCTTCGAGCGACGGGGCTTCTGAGCCCGTGGATTCGATCAGACCAGACCTACATCACGCTCGTTCTCGACGAGGTACACGCCGGGTGGTCGATGGCGGCCGCCGTCGCACAGGCGGTGGACAAAGAGCTTAGCCTGTCTGCCGATGTCGACCGTGTGGCACTGGCGGTCGACAGCAAGAGTATCGTCGTGCTGCTCCCTGAACATCAACGCGGCGATCCCGCGTCCTGGATTCGAGACGTCGAGCAGACGCCGATTTTGATGGAGTCGAACGAGGCTCGCGTAACGATCAATCGGACGGCCGGTACGATCGTCATTACGGGTGACACGAGACTGTCACCAGTCGTTGTATCGCAACGTGGTATGACGGTAACCGTCGCAACGCCGACAGTCGACGGCGTCGTTGTTGAACCCGTGTTCAAGCAGCAGCGGTTCGTGCCGCTGGACCCAGAAACGAATCGTTCGGCCAACGTGCAGGATCTGCTCGAAGCGTTGAATCGCCTCCAGGTTCCATTCACGGACCGGGTCTCGATTCTTGAAGAGATCCACCGCGTGGGCAAGCTTCACGCGCAGCTTTTATACGAGGGATAGACGTGAACGTGTTGACGGAAATGAATGCGACATCCGCCGCGCCCAGCGGCGTCGAGACCGATCTCGCCCGATTGCGGGAGACGGTCGGTCGGGTCGTCGGTTCCGCTTTCTACGGAACGCTGCTGCAGTCGATGCGAGAGAGCAGTCTGAATACGTCGGTGGGACACGGTGGCCGCGGCGAAGAAGTCTTTGCTGCGCAGCTTCATGGGCTATGGGCGGAACGACTGGGAACAACAACACGCGGCGGGCTGACGGATGCCCTGTACGAAAGCCTGGCGCAGCAACAGCGACTCGTCAGCCGAGCCGGCGCCCAGGGTGCCGGCGACACCGACGCTCAACTGGCGGATGGCGGGAAACGGAAATGACGTACCTTACAGACTGCAAGAGGATCAAGGATCTTGTGCGGCTCTTCGGCTCGCTCGAACGGCTGCAGGATCGATTGTTGACCTTGATCCAGTCCAAGATCGATGCCATGCGCCGTGCGGATATCGCGGCCATGCGCGAGCTGGGCGATCAGGAACGCGAGGTTGTGATGCGCCTTCACGAGCGCGACGGGCTGCGATGCCAGCTGATGGAAGAAATCGGTCGACAGCTTCGTCTTCCGCCGCGCGCCGCCCGTGCCCTTCCCGTGTCACAGTTGGCCGCGCGTCTTCCGAAATCAGAGCAGGGTCCGTTGCTCGGCGCGGCAGGGAGCCTCGCAGCGGCGGCAACCAAGGTGGCGCAGGTGAATCGCGTCGCCGGTGCCGTTTCGCGCGACCTTTTGCATCATCTGAACTGGGTGTTTGCCTCCGTACGACCGCGCGACGCGGCGCCCATCGGATACGCGGGTAACGGCGCACTCGTGTCGCCGGGAAATCAGAGAATCTTCGAGACGATTGGATAGGAAGAACCGGCACGCTGCCGGTGGTGAAGTCATGGGATTGCTTAACTCCGCCCTGCAAATCGGCCGATCGGCGTTGCTCGGATACGAGGGAGCGCTCCACGTCGTTGGTGGAAACATCAGCAGCGCCGCGAGTCCGGATTACACGCGGCTTTCGCCGCAACTCGATCCGCTTCATGGCACACCGATCACCGGTGAATTGCAGCCCGGGGCCGGCGTCGCGCTCAACGAGATTCAGCGCAATATCGACGAGGCCCTGGAGGGACGCGTCAGGTTGGCCATTGGCGCCGAGGCGTCGGCCACCGCCCAATCGGAAACGCTCGCACGCATCGAGCCCATGTTCGACGAACTAAACCAAGGCGCGATCGGCGCGAGGCTCTCGCAGTTCTTCCGTTCCTTCGGAGAGCTGCAGACCACGCCGGAGGACCCGGCCATTCGAGACCTCGTCATCAGTGACGGGACACGCCTGGCGGAGTCGCTTCGTGATGTGCGCTCCCAACTGGAGGGGCTGAGTGACGACATCGATCAGCAGATCGCCGCGGCGGTTGAAAGCGCCGACGGCATCGCTCGGGAGATCGCGCGCCTCAATCAAGAGATCAGCACGGCGGAGTCCGGCGCCAGAGCACCCGCCTCCGGACTTCGTGACCAACGCGACGGCTTGCTCCGCGAGCTCAGTGAGCTGTTCGATGTGACGGTGCGCGAGCAATCGAACGGAACGATCAACGTCTACGCCGGAAGTGAAGTGCTCGTGCAGGGGAGCTCGGTGCGAGGGCTTGCGGCTGTCAGTGAGATTGTCGATGGTGTCGAAAGAACTTCGGTTCGATTCGAGAGCGCCAACCAGCAGGTCAGCGCGCGGGGGGGACGGCTCGAGGGCCTGCTCCTCAGTCGCGATCAACACCAGCAGATCGCCGCGCTCGACCAATTGGCATCGGTCATCATCCAAGAGGTCAACAGCATTCATGCCGATGGACAGGGGCTCACCGGTTTCCGTACGGTGACCGGGACCAGCGTTCTATCCGCGACCGATACACCGCTCGACGATGCGGCTGCGGGCCTGATGACGCCCGTGCAGAGCGGAAGTTTCTTTGTGACCGTTTCCGACGATGCGACCGCTACGCCTGTCGCTTATCGTATGGACGTCAATGTCGACGGAACGGACACCGGGGCGACGCTCGAGTCGCTCGTGACCGATTTCAACGCGCAGGTTCAGGGTGTAGCCGCTTCCATCAACGCCGAGAACCAGCTCGAATTCGCAGCCGAGGACGGCTTCTCCTTCAGTTTCGGCCACGATGGACAGACCGCGCGCGCCGATACCTCGGGCGCCCTGGCCGCACTCGGGATGAACACGTTTTTCACCGGCAATGACGCTCGAACGATCGCACTGAATGCGACCGCAGCCGAGCAGCCGTTGCTCATCGCCGCCGGGTCGGTGTTCCTTCCGGGTGACGGCGCCACCGCCGGACGGATTGCGGCGCTCGACACCGCCACGCTCGAGAGTCTCGGCGGCATCTCACTGCTGAGCCACTACCGTTCCGTGGCCAACGCCGTCGCGGTCAGTTCAGCCGCGACCCGTGACGGCAGAGACGCGGCGGCCGTCGTACTGGAATCGCTCCGGGCGCAGCGTGAGAGCATCAGCGGTGTGAATCTGGACGAGGAGGCCATCTCACTCGTGAAGTACGAGCGGGCCTTCCAGAGTACGTCCCGATTCATCCGCGTTGTCGACGACCTGATTCAGGAGATGGTCACTCTCGTGAGATAGGCAAAACGCCATGGCCGTAAGCCCGATCAACCTATCGAGGATCAGTCACAACCTGCAGACGAACTTCGTACTTGGGTCCCTGCAACGGACCCAAAGAGAACTCTACACGACGCAAGCGCGCATCGCCTCGGGCCGCGACTTCGTATCCCCGAGTGAGAATCCGGTGGGCGCTTCCCGAGCCCTCGATCTCACCCAGGCGCGGCAGCGCCAGGATCAGTTCGTCGCCAACTTGAGGCAAGGCGACGGCCTCCTTTCCGCCGCCGACTCAGCTTTCATCGACGTCAACGACCTGCTCATACAGGCCTCCGTCATCGCCAGTCAAAGCCTCAACAGCGTCGTCAGCGCCGACGAACGCGAAGCCGAGGCGGAGATCGTCAGTCGCATTCGCCAGCAGGTGCAGGATGTGGCGAACCGATCGCTCAACGGCCGTCACATCTTCGCCGGCCGAAGCACGATGGACAATCCGTTCATCGATGCATTGGGCGGCGTTGCCTATGTCGGCGACACCCAAGCACTCTCGATCCGTGCGAACGACGGTCAGATCGCCGGCGTCAGCGTAACGGGCGATCTTCTCTTCGGTGCTCTTTCGCAGCCGCTGTCGCGCGATGTCGATCTTGCACCCAGCCTTGCCGCCGATGTCCGGCTCGACGACATCAACGGTCCTGGCGGAAGGACCATCGAGACCGGAACGCTCGTCTTCAACGAGGTTACCGGCGCCGGCACCTTCCGTGTCGACCTCGGTGGCGCGGGGACCATCGGCGACATTGTCGACCTGGTCAACGCGGCCGCGACCGCCGCCGGCGCGACGTTGCAGGCGTCGCTCGAAGACAACTCGCTGGTGATCACACCCGGAAGTTCCGACATCGCCGTGACCGACACGAACGCCGGATCCACGACGCGCTCCCTGGGGCTCACCACTGCGCAGCCGACATCGGAGCCCCTATCGAGTGTGCTCACCGCACGACTGACGCGGTTGACGCCGGTCGATCGCATCGCGGGCGGCGCGGGCATCGATCTCGACGGCGGCATCGTGATCACCAACGGTCAGCGTTCTACGGTCCTCGACCTCGGTAGTGCCGAGACCGTGCAGGACATCATTAACGCCATCAACGGAGCCGACGTGTTCGTCCTGGCGAGGATCAGCGACGACGGTACCGGAATCGACGTCTTCAATCAGGTCTCCGGGACCTCTCTTTCGATCGGCGAGAGTGCCGGAACCACCGCCGCCGACCTGGGGATCCGTACGATGAACGTCGCCACACCGTTGTCCCAGTTGAATTTCGGACGCGGTGTCGGCGTGGCGGACGGCAAGGACGACCTGCAGGTGATCACCAAGGACGGCTCGAGCGTCCCTGTCAACCTCGACGGCGCCCAGACCATCGGCGACGTCATCGATCTGATCAACGATGCCGCCACCACCGAAGGCGTGTCGGTCACCGCTTCCTTCGCCGACCTCGATACGGGTTCCCTGAGCGGTAACGGCATTCGCCTCGAAGACGGGACCGGTGGGACCGGCGATCTGACGGTCAGCCCGCTCAACCTTTCTACCGCGGTTGATGACCTGGGTCTGCGAAAAACCGTAACCGGCGATGGTGCCGAACTTGTCGGCGACGACGTCAACCCGACGCGCACCGAGGGGATCATTGGCGTTCTGTTTGACTTGGAAAACGCATTGCGAAGCGACAACACGCGGGGCATCGCGGACGCGGGGGCGCGTCTCGACGGGCTTCGCCAAGAGACGATCCGGGTGCAAGGGATCGTCGGTGCACGGTCGCAGTCCATGAAATCACGCTTGTCTCAAATGGAAGACACCGCCGCCACGACCGACCGGCTGCTATCGGAGGTACAGGATCTCGACTTCGCGGAAGCCGCGACGGCGATGCAGGCGGCCATGACACAGCTGCAAGCGAACCTGCAGGTGAGTTCGTCCCTGATGAACTTGTCGCTGCTGGATTTCCTCCGGTAGCGATCGCGCCGGTCCTTGACCGGCGATGTGTGGCACCGGTTTGTAGCCGGTGAATGTTATGTGAAAGAGGCACGCAACATGGTGCGGTCCGCCTGGCGGATCGTGGAGCGTCCGGCTTTGGATTTGGAAGTCGGCGTGCGCCGTACGACGCGACGCACGCCTAGGCGCAATTGGATGGTGATCGAAAGGTCGGTCGCGGCGCCCAAGAAGGCCGAACGCGGGCATCGAGCATGGGAGATTTGCGATGCTGATCCATACGTCGCGCTTTGGGCAGTTGGACGTTGACCAAGATCGCTTCATCGTCTTTGACGAGGGCATCTTGGGATTCCCGAAGCAGCACGCGTACGCACTGATCCAGACGAGTGAGGAGAGCGGGTTCTATTGGCTACAGTCCATTGATACACCCGAGCTCGCCTTTGTCGTTTGCGATCCGAGACTTTTCGTGGCCGACTATCAGGCTCCGGCAAAGCTCGAGGAGTTGGAAGGGATCGGATTGTCCGAACCACAGAAGGCTCAGGTTTTCACGATCGTCAACAAGATTGGCGATCTGCTGACCGGGAATTTCCAGGGTCCGCTCGTGGTGAATGTCGAGAACCGTCGCGCAAAGCAGCTCGTGCTCAGCGACAAACGCTACTCGACGCGCCATCCGTTGATGCGGGTCGGCCAATTGATGGCGTTTGGCAAGACCGCGTAATTCCGAAGGTGGTAAACGCCTTGGGGGCAAAGCTACAATCATGAGGATCGTCGCTTTTAGCCTGAAGAGTCCGACCGCGATCGGAGCTTTGCGGTGGGACCAGGTGGCGCACGACGGCGAGGATATGTCGCCCGTCAACCGCTCCCCCGATACTGTTCGGCATGAAGACGCCGCGGGCCCGGCCCGCAACCAACGCCCACACGTGGGTCTATGACCCCGGAAGGAGCCGACGATGTTGGTGCTATCTAGACAACGCGATGAGACAATCATGATCGGCGACGAAGTGGAGATCACCGTCGTCGACATTCGTGGCGATAAGGTGCGGCTGGGGATCACGGCGCCCCGGTCGATCCAGGTTCACCGTAAAGAGGTCTACGACGCGATCAAACGAGAGAATCAGCAGGCGGCAAAGCTCAAGCCCCGCGATGTCTCGGACGTCGTAGATCATGACGCGGAGAATCATCGATCGTTGAAACCTCTGCGAGACGCCGAAGACACGCCGACCGATGACGTGTCGCGAAAAGCGAAGAATGAAAAGAACGAGCCCAAACCGGGTAACGGAAAGAAACTCGATGACCCGCAACCGTCCGAAGGCGCGGGTTGGTCGCCGTAACGGAGTTCATCGTGATGCGATGGTGTCGGTGAACCGACGAGTCGAAACATGGATGTATCTGGCGGTTCCCGGATGAACCGAGCCAATCAGGGAGGATGACTCATGTCCCGAATCAACAGTAATGTGGCGTCGCTGGTGGCTCAGCGACACCTGCAGATTTCGCAACGCGCGCTCAAAATGTCGCTCGAGCGGTTGTCGAGCGGTCTGAAGATCAACCGAGGAGCGGACAACCCGGCCGGGCTCATCGTGTCCGAGCGGTTGCGATCCGAGATCGCCGTCGTCAAGCAGGCCATCGGCAATTCCGAACGCGCCATCAACGTCATTGCCACGACGGAAGGCGCGCTCGACGAAGTACAGGCCCTTTTGACCGACATTCAAGCACTCGTGGTCGAAGCCGCGAACAGCGGCGCCTTCTCCGACGAAGAGATCGCGGCCAACCAGCTTCAGATCGACAACGCCATCGACTCGATCTCGCGAATCGCCAACACCACAACGTTCGCCGGGCGGAAGCTCATCAACGGTGAGATGGGTTACGTGACGAGCGGTGTCAGCGCCACGTACCTCTCCGACGTCGACATCCAAGCCACAAAATTCGGCTCGTTGTCCTATGTCGGCGTCAATGTCGATGTTTCGCAATCCGCACAGCAGGCCCAGCTAGCGTTCTCCGGCGCCGGACTCGGAGCGAGCGGCGTCACGCTCGACATTCGCGGAACAGATGGGATCATCACGCTCTCGTTCCCCGCCAGCGCGACAACCAGCGAGATGGCCGCCGAGATCAACCGCCAGGTCGATGCGACCGGGCTCATCGCCTCGGCAACCGCGGCCGGTCCCGCGGGCATGGTGATCAAGAGCCAGGAATACGGCAGCAGCGCATTCGTGAGCGTGCGAGAGGTCGGAACGCCGGGCGCGTTCACGCTGACCAACCGGTCCAGCGTGACCAGCACCCGGACCACGGGCCGCGACACCGTCGCAACGGTCAACGGAGTCTCCGCGACCGCCGACGGACTCAAGCTGAAGTTCAGTTCCACCCTGCTGAAGCTCGAAGTCATTCTCGACGAGACGTTCGGTAGTGGCGCCTTGAGCTCGGGCGCAACGCAGCCCGGGTCAACCAGCTTCGCGATTACCGAAGGCGGAGCCCTCTTCCAGCTCGGTCCGCAGGTCAACACGAGCCTGCAAGAGAACATCGGCGTCAAGAGCATGCAGGCGGGTAAGCTCGGAAACACCGTCGTCGGCTTCCTCTCCGATCTCCAGAGCGGGCAAACGCAAGACCTCAAGAGCAAGAACTTTCAGCAGGCGTCCAAGATCGTTCAACAAGTGATCACGGAAGTGGCCGTGCTCCGAGGACGGCTCGGTGCGTTCGAACGAAACTCGCTCCAGCCCAATATCCGACAGCTACAGATTACCACCGAAAACCTCACGGCATCGGAAGCGGTCATTCGCGACACCGACTTCGCGGCAGAGACCTCGGAACTGACGCGGGCGCAGATCCTCGTGCAGGCCGGTAACAGTATCGTCGCGATCGCCAACGCACAATCGCAGAACGTACTCGCACTGCTCGGCGCGTAAGAATGACCGAGAGAACGTGACGGCCAGACGTCTGTGACGCTCGGCAAAGGCGGGCGAATCGCCACCTGGACCGCGCGCCGCGACCTGGTCGGGGCACGGCGCCGTTCGCTAGTCAGGATGCCCCGTGACGCGAAGTGCTTCTTCCAGCGTCGTAAGACCGCTGCGGACCTTTGTGCGCGCGTCCTCGCGCAGCGTGATCGCGCCGTGTTCGACGGCATACGTCTGAAGATGTTCGATCGAGGCCTGCTCCATGACCAATCGCGCCAGCCCTTCGTCGAAAGGGACGAACTCAAACACGCCGACGCGGTCGTAGTATCCGGTGCGCAGACACCGTGAGCATCCACCGCCCCGGAAGATCTCGGCGTCCCGGCGTCCCGAGGGGATTCCGAGAATGTCTCGCTCCGTCGCGTTCGGTTCATGGGCTCGTTTGCACTGCGTGCAGACCTTGCGCACCAGCCGCTGTGCCATCACTCCGATGACCGAACTCGCCACGAGGTAGGGCTCGCAACCCATGTCGAGCAGACGCGTGACGGCGCCGACCGCGGTGTTGGTGTGCAGGGTCGCAAAAACCAAATGGCCGGTCAGTGAAGCCTCCAAGGCGAGGTGGGCGGTTTCTTCATCGCGAATTTCGCCCACCATAATGATGTCCGGGTCGTGGCGAAGAATGCTGCGTAGCGTGGAGGGAAAGTCGACGCCGTGGTCAGGCTCGATGGCCACCTGGTTCACGCCGCTGATCTGGTATTCGACCGGATCCTCGACGGTGATGATGTGCCTGTCGGCGCTGTTGATTTGCTGAAGCGCGGCATACAAGGTCGTGGTCTTTCCGCTCCCGGTCGGACCCGTCAACAGAATGATGCCGTGCGGTCGATGCAGAAGCCGCTCGAAGGCCTGCCGAAGCTCGGTGCCCATCCCGAGGTTTTCGAGCGTCAACCGCGATCGGTCCGTGGCCAGCAAACGCAACGTGATCCGCTCGCCCCGCGCCGTGGGGATCACGGCGACGCGCACGTCGATCTGCTGATCGAAGCTCTTGTGGCTGAAACGCCCGTCCTGAGGCTTGCGACGTTCGGTGATGTCGAGAATCGCCAGCACTTTCACGCGCGAAATCAGGGACGGCGCCGCATCGAGCGGGTAGACTCGCGCCTCGATCATGCGTCCGTCAATCCGCAGGCGGATGCGCAGTCGGTCCGCTTCATGTTCGATGTGGATATCACTGGCCCGCCGGTCAACCGCTTCGTCGATGATGCTGTCCAATTGCTCCGACATATTCAGACCGGTCGTCGACGTCGTCGCCGCCGGTCGGGAAGCCGGCGCCTCGACGCGCGCCCGCGCGCCTTGCTCGCGGGCACCGGTGTAGACGCTCTCGATCAGCTCGCGAATCTGAAACCGTGGACTCACGACATACTGAATCGGGCGATCGTAGAACGGCTCGATCGCTGCACGAACCGAAGGGTCGATGGGGTCGGTCACCGCCGCCACGAGTTGACCACCGACCTCACCGAAGATCAGGCACTCTTTGCGCCGCGCCACGTTCTCCGGAAGCGTCAGCGTCCATGCACGCGATGGCGACCGCCGTGAAAGATCGACGAAACGCACACCGGCCGCCTCCGCATAAACGCGGCCGATGTCCACATCGCTGAGCACGTCGCCCGCCAGAAGGACTTCCACCAGCGGAACGCCCTCCAGTTCCGACTCACGTCGAAGCGACTTCAGCCCCGCCGACGAGAGCGTCTTCTCGCTCAACAATTGTGTCACGATGGACTGTTCCGCGGCGGCGGCTGCAATCATGGCGCCCCTTTCGATTCGGTCCTACCCAGGAAGAACCACTCGGCGATCAACCGTCGGTCCAAAGGGCTGAGTCGATCTTTGAACGGTGGCATCTGAGCCGGCTCGCGACCTCGATTCCGATACCGCGTGTCGTGGGATGCGTCCCCGATGATCCCCTCGATCCAGGCGACGGATCCGTAGCCGAGCATTTCCGGGGCCTTGAGCGTCCCCGAGCGAAAACGGTCATAGCTGTGACACTCATTGCAGGTGGCCATGAAGAACTCACGACCCTTCCGAACGAGCGGGTCGCCGGGGGTCGTCCGGCCGGGATGGACGCCTTCCTCCTCCAGATACGCAGCGACGGCGTCGAAGTCAGCCATCAGTGCGTGGCGATTCTCCTCGGTATCTTGATCCCCCCGTATCTCGCGTACGAAGCGCGACATGCGCGTGTGCGCGGGATCGCCGTCGGGTTTCTTCATGCGACCGAAGTAACGCTCGTTCATGGGGTCTTCGAGCAGGCCTCGGATCCACTCCTTCGTGCCGAACCCGGCCAGGTCGGACGAGGTTGGAGGATCAGCGGGTGCGCCACCGAGTCCGTCGTGACCGTGAACGCGATGGCACGACGCACAATGCTGAGCAAACAGGATGGGCCCCCGCGTCAGCGGATCACGAGCCAGAAGCTCGAGCGGACCGGTCGGTGGGATGCCCTCTCGGGCGGCAAGTTCAAACGTCCGCCGGGTCTGGCGGCGCGCGTTTTCACGTTGTCGACGAAACGCCCGCGCACGCAGAACGGCGTGCTCTGACGCAGAGAGCGCCTCGCCCGCTGCTTTCCTCTCGGTGACTCGCGCTACGTCTGCGTCCGTAGGATTGGCGTCAGCCCGCATGGCTTCATAGTGCAAGTAGCCGATGCCGAGAACGAGAAGACTGGTGAAACCAAGCACAAAGAACCGGGCAGCGCGCGGCGCCGGTCCCGCCCGCGTTGGCAGACCCTCGCCATGGTCATCACCGCCGCGGCGCGGACCTCCTCGATCTAAGACCGGAAGCCCCAACAACATCGCAACGATCAGACCCGGCACCACGAACGTACCGACCACCTTGAGCGCAGGGCTGGAACCGTCGCCATGGCCACCGACGCGCTTGAACCACTGATAGAGAAATAGCGTGTGCCATTCGGGGCGGGCGGGGTAGTCTGTTGCAGCCGGATCGGCGGGTGCGCTCAGCCACGTCGATGCGTCGGAAATCAGCGTCGCATCCGCGTCCGTGCGCGCTTCTGCCAACCATACCGCGGAGTGCTCGATGCAGACAACGGCAGCGATCGCGGCGATCGCGATCGCCGCGGCGATGGAACGTCGAAGGGAATGCTCCCTAGAGAACCTCTCGCTGGTCCGAGTCAGTCTTGCGCGCCAAAACAACAACAGAATCATGAGTGCGGGCAGCGCCACGATGTGCAGCGTGTAGAAGCGCGTCAACGTGAGGGTGCCCAGATCGTTTCCACCCGTCAGCAGCCGACGCAACATCTCCCCGACGACCGGCGTTTGGGCGAGGATGTTCAAGCGAACCTTTGTGCCCCAATACCCCTCCTGATCCCAGGGGAGAAGTTCTCCCGA